>JBDTMH010000364.1:0-3737 GCA_039934375.1 Burkholderiaceae bacterium
CCTGATTCCCTATTTCATCGCCGCCCACCCGGGCACCAGCGACGAAGACATGATGAACCTGGCGGTCTGGCTCAAGAAGAACGGTTTCCGTGCTGACCAGGTGCAGAATTTTTACCCCAGCCCGATGGCCACCGCCACCGCGATGTACCACAGCGGGCGCAACCCGCTGCGCCGTGTCACGCGCGATAGCGAGCCGGTCGACATCGTGCGCGGCGACCGGCGCCGGCGCCTGCACAAGGCGTTCCTGCGCTATCACGATGCCAACAACTGGCCGCTGCTGCGCGATGCGCTCAAGGCCATGGGCCGCGCCGACCTGATCGGCAATGGCAAGCACCATCTGATCCCGACCTTCCAGCCGCTGACCGACGGCAACTACACCAGCGCGCGCAAGAAGAACTCGACCGGGGCACCTGCGAAGCAGGTCGTGCAACCGGTCAAGGGCCGCCTGCTGACCCAGCACACCGGCCTGCCGCCACGGGTCATCGGCAGCGCCAAACCTGCGCGCAAACGTTAGCATTCGGGGACCAACGCTTCCCGACCATGTTCCGCTTCTTCGAAACCCGCGTGCCCGAAAACGCGGCGCCTTCCCATGTGTCAGATCAGGGGCCTCCGCCGGACCTGCTGGCGTTCTACTGGCACTTTGTGCGCCAGACCCGGGGCCTGTACCTGGCGATGCTGGCCACCGGCCTGGGTGTCGCGCTGATCGACACCTTGATGCCGGTGTTCATCGGGCGCATGGTCGGCCTGATGGCGGCCACCGACCCGGCGAAGGCCTTGCAGCAGCAAGGTCCGCTGCTGCTCGGCATCGCACTGGCCATATTGATCGGGCGCCCGGTCATGATCGTGCTCGACTCGCTGGTGCGCAACAACGCGGTCATTCCCGGCATCACCACCTTGATCCGCTGGCAGAACCACTGGCACGTGGTGCGCCAGAGCACGCCGTTCTTCCAGAACGACTTTGCAGGACGCATCGCCAACCGGGTCATGAACACCGGCATGTCGATGCGCGAGAGCGTGGTGGCCACCGTGCGCGCCGTCTGGTACATCGTGGTCTATGGCATCAGTGCACTGGCCATGATGGTGTCGTTCGACTGGCGGCTGGCAATACCGATGCTGTGCTGGATCGCCGCCTACCTGTACTTCCTGCGCTATTTCGTGCCGCGCATGCGCGACCTCTCGCGCGCCAGCAGCGAGGCCCGTTCGCTGGTGATGGGCCGGGTGGTCGACAGCTACACCAACATCATGACGGTCAAGCTGTTCGCGCGTGCCAGGGACGAAGACGCCTATGTGCGCGAGTCGATGGATGCGCATCGCGGCAAGATCGCAGCGCACATGCGCATGACGACGCGCTTCATGGGCACGCTGACAGTGCTCAATGCGATGTTGTTGGTGGGAACGGCGGCCATCAGCCTGTGGTTGTGGCATTCTCATTTGATCAGTCCGACCGTGGTGGCGACCAGCCTGCCGCTGGTCTGGCAGGTCAGCAATATGGCGGGCTGGGTGAGCTGGGAGGTGTCGGGCATCTTCGAGAACATCGGCGTGGTTCAGGAGGGCATTGGCTCCATTGCGGTGCCGCACGCGATGGTGGATCGGCCACAGGCGCGCGAGCTCGAAGTCACGCGCGGCGACATCCGCTTCGACAAGGTCAGCTTCAGTTATGGCCAGAAAGCCCAAGGCGGGCGTGAGGTGTTGCAGGACCTGAACCTGCATATCCGCCCCGGCGAGCGCGTCGGCCTGATCGGCCGCTCGGGTGCGGGCAAGTCCACGCTGGTCAATCTGCTGCTGCGCTTTCACGATGTCGAGGGCGGACTCATCACCATCGACGGTCAGGACCTGCGCGACGTGACCCAGGAGAGCTTGCGTTGTGCTATCGGCATGGTGACGCAGGATACCTCGCTGTTGCACCGCTCGATTGCCGCCAACATCCGCTATGGCCGCCCCGATGCCAGCGACGCCGACATGATGGCCGCCGCCCGGCGCGCCCATGCCCACGAATTCATCACCGAGCTGCGTGACTGGGCCGGCCGTACCGGTTACGAGGCGCATGCCGGCGAACGCGGTGTCAAGCTCTCGGGCGGACAGCGCCAGCGAGTCGCCCTGGCACGCGTGTTGCTCAAGGACGCGCCGATCCTGATCCTCGACGAAGCCACGTCAGCGCTGGACAGCGAGATCGAGGCCGCGATCCAGGAGCAGCTGGTGACGCTGATGCAGGGCAAGACCGTGATTGCCATCGCCCACCGCCTGAGCACGATCGCGCGCATGGACCGGCTGGTGGTGATGGACGCGGGAAGCATCGTGGAACAGGGCACGCACCAGGAGTTGTTGCTGCACGGCGGTCACTATGCGCGGCTATGGCAACGCCAGTCCGGCGGTTTTCTGGCCGACGAATTGCAGGATCCGCTGGACGCCGCGCAGGCAGGCCCGGCCGCGGGCGCGGGCGTCGACGCTCGGACGGCCGACAGCGCTGTTGCAGCCAACTGATTGCGCCGGGCGCGCGCGAACCGCCATGACCGCGTACCGTACGTCATCCCGGGCAGGGGCGCGCTGATGGCAACGACGAGCACCTTGCGCCTGATCGGACTGGTGGCGTTTTGCAGCATGGCGTCGATGCGCATCTGCGATCCCATGCTGATCGAACTGGGCCGGGAATTTCAGGTCAGCACCGGGGATGCATCGAAGGTGATCTCGACCTTTGCCATTGCCTACGGACTGATGCAGCTGATCTACGGCCCGCTGGGCGACCGGATCGGCAAGTTGCGCGTGATCGTGCTGGCCAGCTTTGGCTGCGCGCTGTTCAGCGCCATGACGTCGATGGCACCGACCTTCGACCTTTTGGTGCTGTCGCGCGTGGCCATGGGCGCGGCCGCGGCTGGCATCGTGCCCTTGTCGATTGCCTGGATCGGCGACCAGGTGTCGTATGACAAGCGCCAGGAAACGCTGGCGCGGCTGATGGGCGCCACCTTGTCGGGCATGATGGCCGGCCAATGGTTCGGCGGCTTCGCGGCGCAGTCGCTGGGCTGGCGCTCGGCATTCATGGTGCTGGCCGCGCTGTTTCTATGCGCGGCGCTGGTGCTGCAGCGCAATGTCCGCGGGCAGCCCGGTCCCATGGCTACATCGGCAGACGCGCCCACCGGGCGGCCGGTATCGATCGCGGCTTATGCGCGCAACACGCTGCGCCTGTTGCAGCTGCCGCGGGTGCGCTGGGTGCTGAGCGTGACGGCGATCGAAGGCGCGCTGGCCTACGGCTCGCTGGCGTTCGTCCCGAGCCGGCTGATTGGCGCGTTCGGCCTGTCGGCGGCCGGTGCCGGTGGCGTGATGGTTTTGTATGGGGTGGGTGGCCTGATGTACAGCCAGCTGGCCCGGCGCTGGCTGTCGCTGCTGGGAGAGAAAGGCCTGGCGCGTGTCGGCGGCAGCCTGATCGCCACCGGTTTGCTGGTGCTGGCCTGGGCATCCCAACCCTGGCTGGCCATCAGTTCATGCTTTCTGGCGGGTCTGGGCTTTTACATGCTGCATAACACCTTGCAGACCCAGGCCACGCAGATGGCGCCCGAGTTGCGCGGCACAGCGGTGTCGCTGTTTGCCTGCGTGTTGTTCCTGGGCCAGTCGCTCGGCGTGCTGGTCATTGCGCTGTGTGCCGACAGCGGCACCCTGGCGTCGGCGTTTTCTGTGGTGGCGCTGGGAATGCTGGGGCTGGGGGCGCTGGTGTCGCGCAGTGTGCAGGGCAGGCGGGTGGAGGT
>JBDTMH010000365.1:0-3728 GCA_039934375.1 Burkholderiaceae bacterium
ACTTGTCCGCGTCGGAAGCGCCCTTGCTGCGGTCCATGTGCGCCAGTTGCTGTTCAAGATCGAAGGTCGGGCGCTTGGCAAATTCCTTCTTCTGCGCGGATTCGGAGATGTTGACCCCGCCCTCTTTGTAGAACTTGCTCATCAACGCGAGCGCTTCTGGCCTGTGCGCGCTCATCCAGGACCAGGTACGCAGGTAGATCGCGAGGAACTTGGCAACGTTCTCGGGGTTCTCCTTCGCGTATTCCTCGCGCACGATCAATGCGCCCGGCACCACGGCGCCACCGTCCTTGCCCGAACAGAGCTGAACGGCGCCGATTTTTTCTTCGACCGAATAATTGTTGGGCGCCCACAGCCCGGCCAGATCGGCGCCGCCGGATGACAGCGCGGAGATGATCTCGCCTTGCCCCATGTTCTTGATGCTCACGTCCGATTTCTTGAGGCCCCACTTCTTCAGGCAGGACTGCACCGCGTAGTCGCCGGTGGAGTTGCTGGTCAGGAGGATGGTCTGGCCCTTGATCGAGGCCGGGTCCTTGACGAACTTTTCGGCCGCGGACTTGCTTGCCATCAACACATTCGCATCCGATTCGTCGTTGGAGATGCCGATGGTCATCACGCCGAAGCGTACATGGCCGAGCACCGCGGGCACCGAGCCGGTTCCGCCCACATCCCACGACTTGGCTGCCGCGGCCGCCATTTGCGGCACGCCAGCGGGGAAGATGCTGAACTCCGGCTTCAAGCCGAGTTCGGCCCACCAGCCCTTCTCGGTCGCCACGTAAAAGGGCAAAGCCCAATACAGCGCTGGCTGGTAGCTGACCTTGATCTCCTGCAGCGGCGCTTGTGCCTGTGCGCCAAGTGTCGCGCTCGCGAGAACGGTTGCAAGTGCAGCGTGCACGATTGTGTTGCGGAATCTGTTCATGTTGTCTCCAGGGTTGGTTTAGCGAACGGTGAGTGGGTGATCAATGCAGGTCTTTCCCCTGCTGCTCGCGCAACAGCTTCCAGATGTGGGTGCGCATATGCACGAACGAGGCCTGGTCCATCACGTCCTCGATGCTTGGCAATGCGTCCCAGTTTTCGGCTTCGCGCACGGTTTTCACATCGACGATTTCGCGGATGGTTCCGGGGCGGCTCGACATCACGACCACGCGGTCGGCCAGATAGACCGCCTCTTCGACCGCGTGCGTGATGAACAGAACCGTGCGCGGGTGCTTTCGCGCCAGCCGCACCAGTTCTTCCTGCATCACCACGCGGGTCTGGGCATCGAGCGCGCCGAACGGCTCGTCCATCAACAGCACCTTGGGATCGAGCACATAAGCGCGGGCGATTGCGACGCGCTGCTGCATGCCGCCCGAGAGCTGGTGCGGAAAGGCCTTTTCGTATCCTTTGAGCCCCATCAATTCGATGTACTGCTCGATCCGCTTTTTGCGTTCATCGGCCGGAACAGACAACGAATGCAGGCCGAATTCGATGTTGTCCCAGACAGTCTTCCACGGGAACAGCGCGAACTGCTGGAACACCACCGCCCGATCGGGGCCGGGGCGCGTGACTTCGATGCCATCCACCTTGACGTTGCCGCCGGTCGGATGCTCGAGGCCGGCCGCCATGCGCATGCAGGTGGTCTTGCCGCAGCCCGACGGGCCGACGATCGCGACGAATTCGCGGTCGGCCACTTCGAGGTTGATTCCTTGCAGCGCGATGAAAGCGGTGCCGCCCTGATGGAAAGTTCTCTCCACGTTCGCAAATTCGATGTTGGCCATGGTTACCTCTTGATGTGTGCTTGATCGGCGTTCAAAGCCCGCGCCGCGTTTCGATCGCCTGCTCCAGCCTGCGCAGCAGCACGTCGATGACGAGGCCGACGATGCCGATCGCGATCATTCCGCTCATCACGGTGGCGGTCGAAAGACTGGCCTGGCCCTTGACCAGCATGTAGCCGACGCCGCTGGACGCGACGATCAGTTCGGCGCCGACCAGCGACTGCCAGCCCAGTCCGGCCGAAACGCGCAGCCCCGACACGATCGACGGCACGGCCGCCGGCAGCAGCACCTGCGTGATGCCGCGCCACGGCCCGGCGCCGAGCATGTTGGAGGCTTCGATGTACTTGTTGTCGACGTGCTTCGCGCCGCGATAGGTGTTGATCAGCACCGGCGGAAACGCGCCCATGAAAATGATCAGCATCGGCCCGCCGATGCCGGTGCCGAACCAGAGCGCCGCGAACGGCACCCACGCGATCGGCGCGACGAAGCGCACGGCTTCGAACACCGGTGTGACGATCCGGTCGATACTGCGGAACCAGGCCATCAGCAAGCCCAGCGGAATGCCGACGCACACCGCCAGACCATAGCCCAACGCAAAACGCTGCAGGCTGGACAGCAAATGCATTTGCAGCGTGTAGCCGGCGAACGGTTCATGCATCAGCTGCACCAGCCGCTCGAGCACCTGCAGCGGACCCGGCAGAAACATGCGCGGAACCAGGCCGGACTGCGCCGCCACGACCCAAAACGCGAGAAATCCCAGTGCTCCTGCGGCGCTCAGCGTCCAGAAGCGGGCCGGTGTCAGTTTCGGTTGCAGCATCAACGTGCCCTCCACGGCATGACCCGCGCTTCAATCCACCCGAGGCCGAGCGTCATCACCCAGCCGAAGAGTGCGACGCTGATCATGCCGACCAGAATCATCGGCGGATAAATATCCTGTGAGGCCTGGTTCAGGATCTGCCCCAGGCCTGCAATCGCACCGATCAGCTCGGCCGCGACAAGGGTGGTCCATGAGGCTTGCAACGACAGCCGCAGGCCGGTGAAGATGCTCGGCAACGCACCCGGAATCAACACCTGCGTCCAGTAGCGCCAGCCGCGGATGTCGAGCATCGCGCTGGCCTCGAACAGCGGCTTGTCGATCTGCCGCACCCCGCTGAAACTGTTGATCACGGACGGCACGAAGGCTGCGGCGAAGATCACCATTATCTTGGCCGCATCGCCCAGTCCCAGCCAGACGATCGCCAGCGGAATCCAGGCCAGCGGCGGGATTGGCCGCAAGAACAGAAAGGCCGGGTTCACCAGCGCCTCGATTGTTCGGCTGGCGCCCATCGCCAGTCCCAGCGCAACCCCCAGCGTCGATGCGACAAGAAAGCCGATGGTCACGAGCGCCACGCTGCGCAGCACGTGTTGATACCACAGCGCACTTGCGTAGCCTTCCCACAGGATTTGCTGCCAGGCGGCCCAGGTCTCGGACGGCCCCGGGAACCGGATTGGTGAAATGAGACCGCTGCCTTCGGTCAGTGCCCACCACGCCAGCAGGGCAATTCCCAGCGCCGCCAGCGCGCGCCAGAGCGGGCGGCGCCATCCGGACATTCGGGAGGCGGTTGAAGTTCCCCTCGCGGTTGCGGCGGGCAGCGCAGTGTCGGTGGTAGTCACTTGAGCGGTCTCCATTTTTTGTAAGCGCTTTCATTCTTGACGGGTTATCGCGGTGCGTCAACCCATGAAGATATAAATCTTCATGGTACAAACCCTCAAGGAAAGCAAACGCCTGACGCAGGATTTTCTGCAAGCGCGTACATTTGTCGTCATTGGCTTGTACTATCAACTGAATACTTTTGTGATCAACATGAATGTCCCTGACACCAAACATCCAACCGTCGCGGACGTGGCGCGGCGTGCCGGCGTCTCGACGGCCACGGTGTCGCGCGTGCTGAACCAGCCCGACGCAGTGCGTGAGAACCTGCGCAGAAAGGTCGGCGC
>JBDTMH010000366.1:0-3718 GCA_039934375.1 Burkholderiaceae bacterium
TGCTGGCCAACGGTCGCGAAACCCTGGGCTCGACCATGCTCGACGCGGTGCCCAACGTCATCCTGCACATGCCGGGCGATTCACTTACGCCGTTGTTCACCGCTCTGGCAATGGCCTTCGGCTTCGTCGGGCTGTTGCTGCATTCCTGGGTCATGGCTGCGGGTGGGCTGTTGGCGCTCGGCACGGTGCTGACGGTGTGGCTGTGGCCGGTGAAGCGCTCGGCACACGAGCAGGGTGGGCACGGTGAGTGATACCGTGAACAGCGCCGTCACCCCTGCTGCCACCGGCGCGCCGATGGCGGCAGCAATCTCCGTGGCGACAAGCTTGAGCCGGCTCGAACGCCCGCTGCCGCTGCGCGGCATGCATTGGGCGTCCACCGCGTGGTGGGGCATGGCGTTCCTGATTCTGACCGAAGGCTCGCTGTTCGCGTATCTGTTGTTCAGCTACTTCTATCTCGCCTCGCAAAGCAGCGACCCGTGGCCGCCGACCGGGCCGCCCGAGTTGCTCAAGGGATCGATCAGCACCGTGCTGCTGCTGTCCAGCAGCGGTCTGGCGTGGTGGGGTGAACGCGGCATTGCCGGTGGCAACCGGCGGCGCTTGTCGATAGCGCTCGCCGCCACCATCGTCGTCGGCATGGTGTTCCTCGCGATCCAGGCGCACGAATGGTCGACGCAGCCGTTCCAGCTCTCCAGCAGTCCCTATAGCGCGTTGTACTTTGTCATCACCGGCTTCCACGGCGCGCACGTTATCGTCGGCCTGCTGATGCTCCTTGCCTTGCTGGTATGGAACCTGATGGGCCGCTTCTCCAAGGACTGGCGCCTGGAGGTCTCGGTGGGCATCGTCTACTGGCACTTCGTCGACGTGGTATGGCTTGCGGTCTACGCGACGCTGTACCTGAGTCCGCGGTTGAGTTGAAACCGTCCATGGACGCAGACCCCGAAGTGCCAGCGCCGCCAATGAGCCGAGCCGGCCCCGGCGTCGTCAGCCTGTTCGCCGGCATGGTGATGGCGCCGCTGGCCTGGGCGCTGCAGATGCTGATTGGTTACGGGCTGGCGGCCCACGCCTGCTACCCCACCGACATCGCCTTGTCGGCGCCGCTGTGGCCGCACCTGCGGGCGATCGTGGGCACCGTCTCGGTGCTGTTGTGGATACTGCTGGCCGTGGGTTTTTTCATCGCCTGGCGTAATTGGCAGTCGACGCGGGCGCACGCTGCCGACTGGGCCGAGTACAGCGTTCAATCGGGCGCCGGCCGCTCGCGCTTCATGGCCACGTGCGGATTGTGGGTCAGCGCGCTGTTCGCTATCGTCCAACTCTTCACCAGCATGGGCATCCTGTGGATACCGGGCTGCGGCGCCTGACCGGCGCACAACTCGTGGCCGTGCCGGGCGCAGCGGTGATGCCCTGGAGCTGGGAACTGCAGCCGCTCGTCTGCTCGCTGCTGCTGGTTTGGGCCGCAGCATATGGCGCCGGCCTGCTGCGTCAGCGCGGCGAGCGGCGGCTGCCGAAAGGCACCCGCTGGCGCGCGCTGTCGTTCACCGCCGGCATGGTGCTGCTGGCGCTGGCGCTGCTGTCGCCACTGGAAGCCTGGGGCGATGCGCTGTTCGCAGGGCACATGGTGCAACACCTGATCCTGATGATGCTGGCACCGCCGCTATTGATCCTCGGCCGTCCGGTGGTCGTGGCGTTGTGGGCGCTGCCCCGCGGCCGCCGGCACTTCGTTGGCGCGTGGTGGCTGCACAATCGCTGGTCAAGGCCCGCATACGAACTGCTGGTTATGCCGTTATCGGCATGGTTGCTCGCCAGCGCGGCGTTGTGGTTCTGGCACCTGCCGCGGCCCTACGCGTTGGCTTTCCACTATCCGCTGGCGCATGCGGCGGAGCACCTGTCGTTCTTCTTCACAGCGGTCCTGTTCTGGCGCGTCGTTATCGATGGCCCGCGCGGCGGTCGGATCTCGATCGCTGCGACGATGATCTTCGTGCTGAGCTACGCGATGCAGAGCGCCATGCTGGCTGCGATCCTGATCTTCGCGCCTCGCGTGCTCTATGGAGTTCATGCTCTGGGGCCGCTGTGGAGCCCGCTGACGCCGCTCGAAGATCAGCAACTCGCTGGGGTGCTGATGTGGGCTGTCATGGGCGTGGTCGATTTGATCGCGCTGTGCCTGCTGTTCGTTGCATGGCTCGCGAGCGCGGCGCGCAAGATGGCGCACACATGAAACCCACCCCGCGCGATGCGCCTTCAGTGTCAGTGCGTCTCGGCAGCCGCTGCGGCCCTGATCTTCTGCACCTGACGCTCGGTCACGGGCGCCGCGTCGTTGCCCCAGGAGCGCCTGACGAAGCTGGCGACTTCCGCGATCTCCCGGTCGCTGAACTGCTTGGCGAAAGCTGGCATCGGATCGATTCCGGCCATGGCGGGAATGTCAGACGCAGGGTGCTGGTTGCCGCCACTGATGAGAATATGGATGACCGAAGAAGGGTCGGGCGAGCGCACCACCCCGCTGCGCACGAGCGCGGGCGCTTTGGTTGGGTCACCTTCGCCGCCGGCTTGGTGGCACTTGGCGCAGAAGTTGGCATAAAGGCCGCCGCCGGGAATGCGGACCTCGCCGCTTTGCAGCCAGGCCACCGTGTGCCGCGGCGCCGTGGCGGGCAGGAAGGAAGCATCTCTGTGCCGTGGGCCGAGCGACTTCAAATAGGTGGCGATGCTCGCCAAGTCTGCGTCGTCGAAGTGGCGGCTGCTGTCACTTACCACCTGCCTCATGGGCCCGAAGACCATGTTGCGAACCGTCTGGCCGCTCTTCAAGAACTGCGAGATCTGCTCGGCGCTCCAATCGGCGAGCCCACTTTCGCGCTGGCCCGTCAGGTTCGGCGCGAGCCAGTGGTCGGTAATGCCGCCGGCCAGGAAATGCCGCGAAGTTTCGCTGAATCCCAGCGGCTGGTACGCCACGCCGCGTGGCGTGTGGCACGAGCCGCAGTGCCCGAGCCCTTGCACCAGGTAGGCACCGCGGTTCCACTGCGCACTCTTGCCGCTGTCGGGTTGGTAGGTACCGTGTTCGACGAAGAGCCCGTTCCACAACGCGAGACCCCAGCGCTGGTTAAACGGAAACGGCAGATCGGTCGGTGGCGGCTTGCGATGTACCGGTTTCACTCCGTGCATGAAGTAAGCGTACAGCGCAGCGATGTCGTTGTCAGTGACCTTCGTGAAAGCGGCGTAGGGCATCGCCGGGTACAGATTGTGACGCGGCGTACGTCCCTGACGCAAGGCCCGGTCAAAGTCTTGCAGGGTGTAGCTGCCGATACCCGTTTCGCGGTCGGGCGTGATGTTGGTCGAAATGATTACTCCCAGCGGCGACCGCATTGGCAGGCCACCACTGTAGTCCGGCTTGGCGGGCACGGAATGGCAGGCTGCACAATCACCCAGCCGAGCCAGGTACGCACCCCGAGCGATCTCCGTGTCGCTTGGCGGAGTGTACGACGCGACAGCGACCGACGCTTCATGGGGCTGCGGCCCGGCGACGGTTTCCGGTTGTCCCGCTCCGACGCCCATCATGGCCAGCCAGCTGCACAACGCCAAGGCGGCCCCGCCAACCCCGTTGCGCAAACGTACGGATCCGGACCGAAGAATGGCGGTGTTCATGGTTCGATGCAGCAATTGGCAGGCGATGCAAAGCCAGCGGCGCTGACGCAGATCAGCGGCCATTGGCAAAAGGATAGCTTCTCATGAG
>JBDTMH010000367.1:0-3670 GCA_039934375.1 Burkholderiaceae bacterium
TGTATCCCGATGGCTACATGAAGATCAAGGACCGCAGCAAGGACATCATCATCTCGGGTGGTGAGAACATCTCGTCGATCGAGGTCGAGGACGTGTTGTACCGCCATCCGGCCGTGCTGGCCGCAGCCGTGGTGGCCAAGCCCGACGCCCGCTGGGGCGAGACGCCATGCGCGTTCGTCGAGCTGAAGGCCGGTGTGCAGGTCACCGCGCAGGACGTGGTCGAGCATTGCAAGCGGCATCTGGCCGGTTTCAAGGTGCCGCGAGCCGTGGTCTTCGGCGAGTTGCCCAAGACCGCGACCGGCAAGATCCAGAAATTTGAACTGCGACGCCAGGCGGGGTCGGCCGAGGCGATCGACGTGTAAGTTTCAGCTGGCGCGACGTTGCCGCGCCAGCGGCCGCCGTTGACGCTCAGTCACCCATCACAATACCCTCGCGGCGCGGGTCAGCACCACCTAGCCACAGCGACTTGCCATGCGCCTGGCCGCGGGTGATCGCCTGCAGGCCGCTGGTCATCTCGACCTCACGGACCTCGTGGCCGCGCGCCTTGAGCGTATCGACCGTGGCTGCGGGGAAGCGCTTCTCCTCGAGCAATGTCGGACCATTGAGGGATGCGAAGTTGGGCAGGTTGATGGCCTGCTGCGGCAACATGCCCCAGTTCAGCACGCCGTACAAGATCTTGGCCGTGTAGTGGATGATCAGCGCGCCGCCCGGGCTGCCACCGCTCATCAGCAATTCGCCGCTGGCCTTGTCGAACACCAGCGTGGGCGCCATCGACGAACGTGGCCGTTTGCCGCCCTGAACGCGATTGGCGATCGGCGCACCCGTGGCGTCGGTGGGCGCGAAGCTGAAGTCGGTCAGTTCGTTGTTGAGCAGGAAGCCGCGCACCATCTGGCGTGCGCCGAAACCGTCCTCGATGGTCGTGGTCATGGCGATCGCCTCGCCATAGGAGTCGACGATGGAGATGTGCGACGTGCCGTATTCGATCTGCGCCGGCATGGGTGCGAACGAGGTCTTGACGCCACCGGGCGACCCGGGTTTGGCGGTCTTCATGCTCTGTGCGCCTTGCGCGGGGTCGATCAGGCTGGCGCGCTGCGCCAGATAGGCAGGGGCCAGCATGCTCATCCAGTCGCCACCTGGCGGCTGGACGAAGGCCGGATCGGCCACGTACAGGGCCCGGTCGGCAAATGCCAGGCGTGAAGCCTCGGTGTACAGGTGCAGCCAATCGGCCGAAGGTAGGCCATCCTGCAGTGACAATGACGCCGCCTTGGTGTCGCTGAGAATGCCCAGGATCTGGCCGATGGCCAGCGCGCCGGAACTCGGCGGTGGCATGCCGCAAACACGGAACTCGCGCGCGTTGGCACGGTAGTCGAAACACAGTGGGTCGCGCTTGATCGCACGGTAGCTGGCCAGGTCCTGCAGGCTCAGCTTGCCCGGATTGGTCGGGTGGCCTTGCACCTTGTCGACGATGGCCTTTGCGACATCGCCTTCGAGCAGGGCCTTGGAGCCATTGCTGGCGATGGCGCGCAACACTTTGGCCAGTTCCGGGTTGCGCAGCGTTTCGCCGACGGCGCGCGGACTGCCATCGGGGTGGTAGAAATAAGCGGCAGCGACGGGGTCGTTGCGCAGGTATTTCTCGCTCGCAAGCAGGCCGTTGAGTCGGGCACTGACCTTGAAGCCCGCTTCGGCCAGTGTGATCGCGGGTTCGAACAGTCGGGCCCAGGGCAGCTTGCCATGTTGCTGGTGGGCCAATTCCAGCATGCGCACCGTACCCGGCACACCGACGGAGCGGCCGCCGACGACGGCCTGGTAGAACGGCAGGGGTTTGCCATCTGTGCCCAGGAACAGTTTTTCGTCGGCCGCAGCGGGTGCAGTCTCGCGTCCGTCATACGCCTGGACCGCCTTGCCGTCGTAATGCAGCAGGAACGCGCCGCCGCCCAGTCCACTGGACTGCGGCTCAACAAGGGCCAACACCATCTGCACAGCAATGGCTGCGTCGATCGCGCTGCCTCCGGCCTTGAGCACCTGGTAGCCGGCATCGGTGGCCAACGGATTGGCGGCTGCCACGGCAAACTTTTGCGTTGCCCAGCCGGGTTTCTCGACATAACCCGATGAGCCCTCGGGCTGATCCGGCACGGTATAGGTGAATTTGCCCGGTCCGCTGGCGCATGCGGTGAGCAAGGCTGCCAGCGTCAGGGCGCTCAGGCGCAAGGTGGTCTTCGCGTTCATGGTGATGGTGGATATCGTGTTGGAAAGGTTTGGGGCGGGACTGCTTGGGCAGGCCGGAGCGGGGTGACGATGCGCCGCGTGGACGCCAGTTTTGCGTCGGTCAGCTTCAGTGGGCAAATCCCGTTGGCGCAGGCTCCGTCGCATCGAAGTCGAGTTCAACGCGCGCGCCCTCCGGGTCGTGGCAGAACAATTGCCAGGTGCCGTCGCCGACCAGTCGGCGCAGGTCGAACCGGATGGCGCGCTGCTGCAGCACACGGACAGTGCCGACAAGGTCCCTGGCTGTGAATGCCATGTGGTCGATCACGCCGGCCGGCTCAGCTGGCAGCGGGCGACCGGCAACCACATGCAGCACGGCGGCGTCCCCGCTGTACAACCATGCGCCGGGAAAGTCGAACGGCGGGCGGCGACCGCTGCGCAGTCCGAGAACGTCACCATAAAACGCCAGCGTCGCATCCAGATCGGAGGACAGGACGGTGAAGTGGTTCATGCCGAGAATTGCCATAGCATTTCCCTTGTTCAGCGCGGCGCCAGGCGAATCGCGCCGTCGAGCCGGATCACCTCTCCATTGAGCATGTCGTTCTCGATGATGTGCCTTGCCAACTTTGCGTAATCTTCTGGCGTGCCCAGGCGCGACGGGAACGGCACATTGGCCGCGAGCGCATCCTGCACCTCCTTGGGCATGCCGAACAACATCGGGGTGCCGAAAATTCCGGGGGCGATGGTCATGTTGCGGATGCCGTTGCGCGCCAGGTCTCGCGCAATCGGCAGCGTCATGCCGACGATGCCACCCTTGGACGCGCTGTAGGCGGCCTGGCCGATCTGGCCGTCGTAGGCCGCCACCGATGCGGTGGAAATCAGCACGCCGCGCTCACCGGTGGATTCGGGGTCGTTCTTGCACATGGCGTCGGCCGCAAGGCGGATCATGTTGAAGCTGCCAATCAGGTTGACGGTGATGGTCTTGCTGAACACGGCCAGGCTGTGCGCACCGCTCTTGCCCACGGTCTTTTCGGCGGGCGCAATGCCGGCGCAGTTGATCAGGCCCATCAGCTTGCCCATGGAAACTGCCTTGGCTACAACGGCCTGGCCATCGGCTTCCTGCGACACATCACACTTCACGAAGGCGCCACCAACGTCCTTGGCAATGGCCTCACCTTTGTCGACCTGCATGTCGGCGATGACGACCTTGCCACCGTTGGCCGCCAGCATGCGTGCCGTGCCTTCGCCCAGACCCGATGCGCCACCGGTCACGATGAATACTTTTCCTGCGATTTCCATGATGTGTTTCCTTTTTTGCGAGCGTAAGAGACGTGTTTTTGTCGCGATGAAAGATTATGGCCTACGCACGGCGGAAGGCCGAAAGTCTGCTGCTATACTCACGCTCTCGGTTTATCCCAGGCGCGTAGCTCAGCTGGTTAGAGCACCACCTTGACATGGTGGGGGTCGT
>JBDTMH010000368.1:0-3649 GCA_039934375.1 Burkholderiaceae bacterium
CGGCTGGGCCAGTTCATCGCCGCACGCGAGATCGACCGCATGAACAACCCGGACGCCCGCGTCGCGCGCAGCCTGGCCGCCTTGTTCAACCCGGTGCTGTACCCGGGCGTGGGCGAGGTGCTGCGCATCACGCAGCAGGAACTGGCCTACCTGGTGGGCCTGTCGCGCCAGCGCGTAAACGAGGCCCTGAGCGCCTTGCAGGAGCAAGGTGTGATTCGGGTCGAATACGGTGGCCTGCGGGTGCTGAGCCCGGATGCCTTGCGATCACGGGTATTTCCCCGACACGAGACCCCATGAACAAACCACCATCCGGGCCGGCATTCCGCCGTGCCCCACAACCCGTCGATGCACCTCGGCGCGCCCCCGCAACCGCACCAGGCATGGCTGGTGGCAGCGGCACCAGCCGGCTGAACAAACGCATGGCCGAACTGGGCATGGCCTCGCGCCGGGAGGCCGACGACTGGATCGCCCGCGGCTGGGTCAAGGTCAACGGCCAGCTCGCCAGCATGGGCATGCAGGTCACGCCCGACGCGCGGATCGAGATCAACAAGCAGGCCCAGGGCCAACAGGCCAACCAGGTGACGATCCTGCTCAACAAGCCGATGGGTATCGTCAGCGGCCAGGCCGAGGACGGCCATCTGCCAGCGATCACGCTGGTGCAGCCGCAGAACCGCTGGGTCGACGACAACGCCCGCTTCTTCTTCCACCCCAAGCAGTTGCAAAGCCTGGTGCCCGCCGGGCGGCTCGACATCGACTCCATCGGCCTGCTGGTGCTGACGCAAGACGGCCGGGTCGCGCGCCAGCTGATCGGTGAGGACTCGGCGATGGAAAAGGAATACCTGGTGCGCGTTACCTATGGCGGACTGCCAGCTGGCGCTTCGGGTGACGGCGAAATGGACGAAATCCACGAGAACGACCCGGTGACACAGAACGTGCAGGCGGTGTTCCCGCCCGAGCAGCTGGCGCGCCTGCGCCACGGCCTGGCGCTGGACGGGCAAGTCCTCAAGCCGGCCCGTATCAACTGGCAGAACCCGGAGCAGCTGCGGGTGGTGTTGACTGAAGGCAAGAAACGCCAGATCCGGCGCATGTGCGAGCTGGTCGGGCTCAAGGTCGTCGGTCTCAAGCGGGTGCGCATCGGCAACGTCATGCTGGGCCATCTGCCGCTGGGGCAGTGGCGCTACCTGGCGCCGCACGAACGGTTCTAATTTTGTCCGAGACACCTCCAAAAAAGCCGTCACGCCATATCCGCGTGTCCGACCTGCGCGCAGCCGCGCGGCTGGCGACCAGCGCGACGCTGGGAACCACCCGCATCATCGACGGTGTGCACCAGTCGGTCTGGCGCAGCATGGGTGTGCCGGGCGGGCAACCGCCCGACCGGCCTCGCGGCCTGACCGGGCTGGTTTATCGCTGTGTCGGCGGCATCGCGCAGGCCGTGGGCCTGGGCATCGACGCCGCGCTGGCGCGGCTTGAACCGCTGTTCGGCTCGATCGATGCGACAGCGCCGGAATCCCCGCAGCGGCTGGCGGTACTGGCCGCACTGAACGGTGTCATCGGAGACCGGCTGCTCGCCGACGGCAATCCACTGGCACTGCCGATGACGCTGCAATTGAATGGCCGTGTCCTCGATCCGGCCGCGCTGCCGCCGGCAAGCGACGTGGGCGGCAAAATCCTGCTGCTGGTGCATGGCCTGTGCATGAACGACCTGCAGTGGCAAACCTGGCGCAAGGCGGCCGACGGTCCGCTGGAGCCGGGCCTGGACCATGGCCGGGCGCTGGCGTTGGCCCAGGGCTTCACGCCGCTCTACCTGCGCTACAACTCCGGTCGCCACGTATCCGACAACGGGCACGATTTGTCCGCTTTGCTGCAGCGCTTGCTCGCCGCCTGGCCGGTGCCGGTGCGCGAACTGGTCGTCGTTGCACACAGCATGGGCGGGCTGGTGGCGCGAAGCGCCGTTCACCAGGCGCGGCAGCGCGGCCAGGACTGGGCCGACCGACTCTCGCACATCGTGTTCCTGGGTACGCCGCACCACGGCGCGCCGCTCGAACGCGCCGGCAACTGGGTCGACCAGCTGCTGGGCAGCACGCCCTGGTCGGCGCCATTCGCGCGGCTGGCGCGCCTGCGCAGCTGCGGCATCACCGACCTGCGCCACGGCAACCTGGTCGAAGAGGATTGGTCCGGCCGTGACCGTTTCCAGCGCCATGCGGACACCCGCAACCACGTGCCGCTGCCAGCCGGCATCACCTGTCTGGCGGTCGCCGCCACACTGGCCGGACAGCGCAGCGTGGTTGCCGAACGCCTGCTCGGCGATGGCCTGGTGCCGCTGCGCAGCGCGCTGGGCCAGCACGACGATCCGACCCGGTCGCTGGCGTTCGGCCCGCACGACCAGGCCATCGCCTACCGCACCGGTCACATGCAACTGCTCAGCGATCCGGACGTGGGCCGCACGGTGGGTGACTGGCTGGCGCACAGCCGCGCCGTCGCGCCCGGCTATTGAAATCCATCCCATCGCCCATAATTGAGGGTTTCCGGTGGGATGGCGGTTGCGCATGAACGCACAGCCATTTCTGTATCTCCGACTGTGAGTTGAGCTCCATGAACAAACAAACCCTTTCCTTCCAGGCCGAAGTCGCGCAACTGCTGCATCTGGTCACCCATTCGCTGTACTCCAACAAGGAGATCTTCCTGCGCGAGTTGATCTCCAACGCGTCGGACGCGTGCGACAAGCTGCGTTTCGAAGCCATCAACGACCCGGGCCTGTTTGAAGACGCGCCGAATCTGGAAGTGCGCGTCACGCTCGACAAGAAGGCCCGCACGCTGACCATCTCGGACAACGGTATCGGCATGAACGAGCAGGAAGCGATCGACAACCTGGGCACGATCGCCAAGAGCGGCACCAAGGACTTCGTCTCCAAACTCACTGGCGACCAGAAGGCCGACTCGCAGTTGATCGGCCAGTTCGGCGTCGGCTTCTATTCGGGTTTCATCGTTGCCGACAAGATCACGGTCGAATCCCGCCGCGCCGGTATGGAGAAGCAACACGGCGTGCGTTGGATCAGCGGCGGCGCCGGCGATTTCGAGGTCGAGACCATCGAACGCGCCCAGCGCGGGACCAGCGTGACGCTGCACCTGCGCGAGGACGCCGAAGAGTACACCGGTAGCTGGAAGGTCAAGGGCATCATTGGCAAGTACTCCGACCACATCAGCCTGCCGATCCTGATGCAAAAGGAGGAGTGGAAGGAAGGCGAGAAGATCGACGGCGACGAATCCGGCGCCACCAAAGGCGGCGAGATGGTTGTCACCGACGAGTGGGAAACCGTCAACAAGGCCAACGCGATCTGGTCTCGGCCCAAGAAGGACATCACGCCCGAGCAATACAACGACTTCTACAAGCAGATCAGCCATGATTTCGAAGACCCGTTGGCCCACACCCACAACCGCGTCGAAGGCAGTACCGAATACACGCAGCTGCTGTATATACCGGCCAAGGCGCCGTTCGACCTGTGGAACCGCGACAAGAAGGGCGGTCTCAAGCTGTACGTCAAGCGCGTATTCATCATGGATGACGCCGAGGCGCTGCTGCCGACCTACCTGCGTTTCGTCAAGGGCGTGATCGACTCGGCCGACCTGCCGCTGAACGTCAGCCGCGAAC
>JBDTMH010000369.1:0-3649 GCA_039934375.1 Burkholderiaceae bacterium
GCAGCGACAGCTTGTGCTGCAAGGTCGGCGGCCAGCAGCGCTGCACGCGCCACCTCGCCGACCACGATGATGGCCGGGCTGCCGATCTGCTCGGCTGCGATCGCCTGCGCCATCTGGCCGAGTTCGGTCAGCAGTTGGCGTTGCTGGGGCAGGCTGGCGTTCTGGATCACCGCCACCGCGGTGTCGGCTGGCAGGCCGGCCAGCAGTTCGTCCTGCAGTCGCTGGGCGCCGGAAACCCCCATGTAAATCACCAGCGTCAGCCGGGCAGCGTGCGCAGTGACGGCCAGCGCGCGCCAATCGGTGCTCGCTCCGTCGCGCCGGCGGTGTCCGGTGATGAACACCACACCCTGAGCAAGGTCGCGGTGGGTCAGCGGAACACCGATGGCGGTCGCAGCCGCGACACCGGCCGTGATGCCGTTGATGACGTCGACTTCGATGCCGCTGGCGCGCAGATGTTCCACCTCCTCGCCGCCGCGGCCGAAGATGAACGGATCACCGCCCTTGAGCCGCACCACGATCTCGCCGTCGCAGGCTGCCGAGACCATCATCTTTTCGATGAAGGCTTGTGGGGTGGAGTTGCAGCCGCCGCGCTTGCCGACGTGGATCACACGCGCACGGGGGCTGGCAAGCGCGACGATGGTGTCGCTGACCAGGTCATCGACCAGCAGCACGGTGGCCTGCGCGATGGCGCGTGCCGCCTTGACGGTCAACAGGTCGGGGTCGCCGGGGCCGGCCCCGACCAGGGTTACGGTTCGTGGATTCATGGGGGCGTTTCCTGCAGTCGTTTTTCGGCGTGCACGATGTGTGCCACCTGGGTCGCGATCGGGGCGGGAATCGGGCTGCTGCCAGCCAATACCGCGCGGATATAGGCCGCAGTGCTCGCCGCATTGATGTCGCGCGGCAATTCGGGCAAGGCTTCCAGCGAGCCGGACTGGGCTTCCTGCAAGGTCTGGCGTTGGCCTTGCAGGAACAGGTCGATGCGCGGCGCACGGCGCGGGTCGGCCACCGCTTCGCCTTCGGTGCCGCGCAGCAGCATGGCATTGGCCGCCATCAGCTCGAAGGTCGCCGCCATTGATAGCGCATATTCCGGGTGCGTGTAGCTGCTCACGATCAGGCTGGTGCCGGCTACCGGGTTCATCAGCTTGACCAGGCTGTGGGCCGGATTGCGCAGGCCGACGACGCGGCGTACATCGAGCAGCTTCTGCAATCCTGGGCACAACAGTGCGGTCGGCGCGAACACCACGTCGCCGGCGGCGACCGGCGCGATATGTGTGGCCGCCGGCACGTCCAGTGCCTCCAGCACGCCAGACGTGAAAACCCGGGTCGATTCACTGGCCGCACCATGGACCAGCACGGCCAGGCCCTCGCGCGCCAGCAGCAAGGCCAGCAATGGGGTCAGCACCGGCAGCTTGCGCGCGCCGTTGTAGCTGGGAATGACCACCGGCGGGCGTGCGCCGGCGGGAATGCGATTCAGTCGCTGGCTGGTTGCGTCCAGAAAGCCGGCCATCTCCTGTGCCGTCTCGCCCTTGATGCGCATCGCCAGGCAGAACGCGCCGACCTCCAGATCGGTGACTGCACCATCGAGCACCTGGCCGAACAGGTCGGCGGCCTGTTCGCGCGACAAGGCCCGGGCGCCGTCCTTGCCGCGGCCGATCTCCTTGATGTATCTGGCGATGGTCATGCGCGAATTGTCCCGGATCGTTGATGACTATGGGTTATGAGCTTATGCCCTCAGGCCGTCCCTGTGACCGCCGCAAGCGCCATTTCGTCGAAGACCGGGACGTCGATCGGATGCCAGGCCCTAAACTTCCATGCTGATGAAAACTGCCACCGACGATCTGCTGGTACTGGGAATTGAGTCCTCCTGCGACGAGACCGGTGTCGCTCTGGTGCAGTCGCACGGCGCGGGTATTCCAACCCTGTTGTCCCACGCGCTGCACAGCCAGATCGACATGCACCAGGCGTATGGCGGCGTGGTGCCGGAACTGGCCAGCCGCGACCATATCCGGCGCGTATTGCCACTGGCGCGCCAGGTGCTGCAGTCAGCCGGACGCACGCTGGACCAGATCGACGTAATCGCCTATACCCGCGGCCCCGGGCTGGCCGGGGCGTTGCTGGTCGGTGCCGGCGTCGCCTGCGCACTCGGCGCTGCGCTGGCGCGACCGGTGCTGGGGGTGCACCACCTCGAGGGCCATCTGCTGTCGCCGTTCCTCAGTGCCGATCCGCCGCAGTTTCCGTTTGTCGCGTTGCTGGTGTCGGGCGGCCACACCCAGTTGATGCGGGTTGATGGCGTGGGCAGTTACCAGATTCTCGGGGAAACCATCGACGACGCGGCCGGCGAGGCCTTTGACAAATCGGCCAAGCTGATGGGGCTGCCGTATCCGGGCGGACCGCACCTGTCGCGGCTGGCGCAGCAGGGTAATCCGACGGCGTTTGCGTTGCCGCGGCCACTGCTGCACAGTGGCAATCTGGATTTCTCGTTTGCCGGCCTCAAGACCGCGGTGATGGTCCAGGCCAAGAAGCTGGTGGCGGCGGCGCTGCCGCAACACGTTGGTGCGCTGGCCGAAGGTTTCGTGTTGTTGCCGGCGCAGCAACAGGCCGACCTGGCGGCATCTGCCGAGGCTGCCATCGTCGATGTGCTGGTGCGAAAGTCGCTGGCCGCGTTGACCGATACCGGCATGCGCCGGATAGTCGTGGCAGGGGGTGTCGGCGCAAACCGCTTGCTGCGCCAGCAACTTGATGTGGCCAGCGGCAAGCGGGGCGTCCGGGTGTACTACCCGGAACTGGACCTGTGTACCGACAACGGCGCGATGATCGCTCTGGCCGGCGCAATGCGCCTGCAGTCGGGCTGCCAGCAAGGCAGTGTGGCCTATGCCTTCGACGTGAAGCCGCGCTGGCCATTGGACCAGCTTTGATGCACTCAAGCCAATGCGGCTTTGCCGCTTGGCTTGAACCCCCTATGGGGGCGGGCCGGGCCTGGTGGAGCTCAATTGATGGCGAGTTCGGTGACCCGGCTCGCTGGCACTTGCTTGGCCAGGTGCACGGTCAACACGCCGTTTTCCAACTTGGCCGAACTGCTGGCCACTTCGATGTCGAGCGGCAATTCGTAGGCGGCCTTGTACTTGCGCGGCGCAGTCTCGAGCGACTGGATGCGCACCACGTTGCCTTCGATACCGATGCTCAGCTGCTCGCGGCTGATGCCGGGAACGTCGAACGTCAGCGTGTACGATTTCTCGTCCTGCTCGATCGCGGTGGCCGGTTGCAGACTGCGCTGCGCAAGCTGATCGGGTGCGCGCTCGAGCGTGCGGCCAGCGGCCATGAATGTGGGGCGGCGACCGAAACCCGGGGTGGTGGCGGAATAGAACATGGGAAAGCTCCTAGTAAACTGCGCGGCTCTCGACGCCGAGTGCCACATGCATCCAAGCTGCGGCTGGGCGCCGCGTTTTCAAGTGGATTTCCCTGATGTTTAATCTTCGTGCCTGGGTCTTGAAATTGTGTTGGCTGCTCGCATGTATGCCGGCGCTTGCAATGGCACAGACGCCAACGCTACCGATCAAGATCGCGATGATCGAGGGCCTCAGCGGTCCCTTTGCCAATACCGGCGAGGCGGTCTACCGCAACCTGGTAAGGGCCGTCGAGCGGGTCAACA
>JBDTMH010000370.1:0-3628 GCA_039934375.1 Burkholderiaceae bacterium
CGCTGTCCTTCGCCGCCGGGCCGCCCCAAGGCGAAGACGGCCCCCTCGGGGGGCAGGGAGGACGCGCAGCGCCGAGCGTGGGGGCCATCTCCCGCTGCGGCAACTGCGACAACTGCATCGCGCCAGCCCAGGTCTGGGACGGCACCGACGCGGCGCGCAAGTTGCTCAGCACCATCTACCGGGTGCAGCAGACCAGCGGTATCACGTTCGGTGCCGGCCACATCATGGACATCGTGCGCGGCAAGAAGACCGAGAAGGTGACGCAACATGGGCATGCGCAGCTGAGTACCTTCGGCATCGGCGCCGAGTTCAGCGAGCAGCAGCTGCGCGGCGTGTTGCGCCAGCTGATCGCCATCAACGCGGTCCATGTGGACGCGCAGGCCTACAACACACTGGCGCTGACCGAAGCGTCGCGCGCGGTGCTCAAGGGCGAGGTTCTCGTGCAGTTGCGGGTCTCCAGCGCCGCACCGGCAGCCGATCGCATCCGGCGCCGCAGCGGCAGTCGCAACGCAGTGGCCAAGGCGCCGGCCGAGCTGGACGCCACAGCGCAGCAACGCTACGAAGCGCTGCGCGAATGGCGCGCCGAAGTCGCGCGCCAGCACAACCTGCCGGCGTACGTGATCTTCCACGACGCCACGCTGGCGGCGATCGCGCAGCGCGCACCACATTCCTTGGACGACCTGCAGGGCATCAGCGGCATTGGTGCACGCAAGCTCGAGGCCTATGGCGACGAGGTGCTGCGGGTGGTTGCCCGCTGACACCGGCTTGCGCTTGACGCCAAATCCGTGGGCCCTGAGCGCTGCCAGATCCGAGCCTGTCGAGTCCCCTGCACCACACGTGCACTGCCATCAAGGTGTCGATGCGCCGGGGCGCAATGACGGGGCGAAAGCGAAACCGTCAGCCGACCGTACTGGGCAGCGTGCGCAGCCACTGCGCGCTGTCACGGCGACCATTGTGGTTCGCCACCGCCTTGTTCGCGGCATCTCTCGCCAGCCGCTGTTCAGAGTGCGCGAGGCTTCGGCATGGCGACATGCACCGGAGCAACGACCTTGGAACGCACTGAGCGGACCGCGCCGGTGCGCGTTGACGCGAGGGGCGGCACCAGATCGGCCAGCGTCACGCCGTCGAGTTCGCGAAAGTACGCCTGTAGTGCATTGCCGAACACTTGCTTGAGTCGACACGACGGCGTCAGTGTGCAGGTATTGGTCGCGGGGTCGAAACATTCCACCAACCGGAAATCGGTTTCTGATGCACGCACGACGTCACCGATACGGATTTGCGTCGCCGTCTGCAGCAGACGCAGACCGCCGCCGCGCCCGCGCGTGGTCTCGATCACACCTTGACGGGACAGGTCGTTGACCACCTTCATCAGGTGATTCTTCGACACCTGGTGATGCTCGGCCAGTTCGCCGATGGTCACCAACCGGTCCGGGTGCGCGGCACAGTACATCAGCACGCGCATACTGTAGTCGGTGTATTCGGAGAGGCGCATGAATGTCCTTGAAGATGCGCAAAGTATATTGCTTTAAAGGCTGCACGGCATTAACATGCAATTGGTGTGCATGTTAAGGGCCGGGTGATGACATCCGGCGACTCGCGGAATCCGATCCATGAAAACGCTGACTCAACCCCTCGCCGCGCAACCTGCCCAGGTCGTGGACACTGGCCATGGCTGGCCGCTGCTGCGGCTGGGCTTTCGGCCCTTCTATCTGGGCGCCGCACTGTTTGCCTGCCTGGCGGTTCCGATGTGGGTGCTGCTGTTTCTGGGTCGTACCCAAGCAGTACCGGTGCTGCCCCCGCTGCTGTGGCATGCGCATGAAATGCTGTTCGGCTTCGCTGCCGCCGTGATCGTCGGTTTTATGATGACCGGCGTCAAGGCGTGGACCGGTCTGCCCACGCCGCGTGGCAACGCACTCGGGGCCCTGATCCTGTTGTGGCTGGCCGCACGGATCGCCGCAATGGTGGCGCCGTACGCGGTGTATGCCAGCCTGGATCTGCTGCTGTTGCCGGTCGTCGCGATTGTGCTGGCGCGCCTGTTGTTGCGTGCCAACAACCGCCGCAACCTGCCGCTGGTCAGCCTGCTCGGCCTGCTGACCCTGGCCAATCTGGTATTCCATCTTTCGGTGCTCGGATATCTGGACCTGCCACCGGTGCACGCCTTGTATGCCGCGTTGGCGCTGATCGTGCTCATCGAGTCCGTGATGGCTGGCCGGGTAATCCCGGCATTTACGATGAATGCGATTGCGGGTTTGCGGCTCAAGGCCGATCCGAAGCGTGAGTGGGCAACGGCATTGGCCACGGTTGCAGCCTTGCTGTGGTGGGTGTTTGCACCTGCATTTGTCGTGGGCGCCGTGCTGCTCGCGCTGGCCGCCGCGCTGCAGTTCGCGCGCTTGCTCAGCTGGAAGCCCTGGCGCACGCGCAGCCGACCGATCCTGTGGATATTGCATCTCGCCTATGCCTGGATTCCTGTGGGCTTCGGCCTGCTGGCGTTGAGTCAGCTCGGCTGGATCGGTGTTTCGCCCGGCATCCACGCGCTGGCGGTTGGTGCCACCGGTGGTCTGATCATCGGCATGGTGACGCGCACCGCGCGCGGCCATACCGGTCGGCCGCTGCTGGCGTCGCCGCTGGAAGTGGCGGCCTATGCGCTGGTGATGCTGACCGCGGTACTGCGCGTGTTGGTGCCACTGGTGGCGCCGCAGCATCTGGTGCTATCGATCGTCGTCGCCGCAGGCGCATGGGCGCTGGCCTTCGCGCTTTACCTGGCGATGTACACACCCTGGTTGCTGCGCACGCGGCTCGACGGGAAGGACGGCTGAGCATCCGCCACGCGTTCCGCGAGCCGTATCTGCGGTTCAGCCTCCAGCATTCGATTTCACAACCCCAAACCCTTAAAGGAGGACTTCATGTCCATCACCACAGCCCGCACGATCGACGTGCGCACCATCGCCCCGCGTGAGCGCCATCCACTGATCTTCGGCCGTTTCGACGCCCTTGAGCCCGGCGAGTCGCTGCAATTGGTCAACGACCACGACCCGCGCCCGCTGTACTTCCAGTTCTCGCAGCGATATGGCGAGCAGTTTGCATGGATCTATCTGCAGTCGGGACCCGACCTGTGGCAAGTGCAGATCACCCGCACGGCGGTGGCTCGCGACGATAGTGCTGCCGGTAGCTGCTGCTCCGGCGGCGCCTGCGGTGGCTGATGATTGCTCCCTACCCTGGCTTCGCCAGACCCCCCGAGGGGTTGTGAGGAAACGAGGCGGCGGCCCGGGTTTTCCGCATGCGAGCGTGCGTCGGCCATGACCTTCGTCGTCACCGAGTCCTGCATCCGGTGCAAATACACCGACTGCGTTGATGTCTGCCCGGTTGACGCGTTCCGGGAAGGTCCCAACTTTCTGGTCATAGATCCGGACGAATGCATCGACTGTGCCGTCTGCGTGCCGGAATGCCCGGTCAACGCGATCTACGCCGACGAAGACGTGCCGGCGGACCAGCAGGCGTTCACGCCGCTCAACGCCGTACTGGCGCGCCAGTGGAAAACCATCACACGCACCAAGCCTGCGTTGCCCGATGCCGATGCGTGGGCCACGGTCGAGGGCAAGCTGGATCAGCTGCAGCGGTGAAACGTCAG
>JBDTMH010000371.1:0-3627 GCA_039934375.1 Burkholderiaceae bacterium
CGCTGGGCGTGGACCGCGACAGCGCCATCGTCGCCGATTCCTTCGACGAGCAGGACCCCGGCATGCGCAAGATCCTGAAAATGGCCGTGGAAGGCGCGAAGCGCAACAAGCGCCATTGCGGCATCTGCGGCCAGGCGCCGTCCGACCACATCGAGGTCGCGCGTTACCTGGTAGGGCTTGGCATCGACAGCATCAGCCTGACACCGGACCGGGTGCTGCAAACCATGCAGGTGGTGCAGGAGATCGAGGTGGCGCTGGGACGCCCACCGCGCATGCAAAGTCATGCGCAGCTATCCTGATGCGGGAAAAGCCGCAGCCTGGTATCAGCGCCGCGGCTTGTCGCTGTGCGATACCTCGTAGCCGTCGGCCACGTAGGCCGGGCCTTTCATCAGCCACACGATGATGCAGCCAATGGTGGTGGTGAGTACCAGTGTCCAGATCAGGATCGCCAGACCGATCATGACGTAGTCGAACAGCTGGATGTTGCGCGCCAGCTCGGCCGCGGTGCTGCCGCTCAACAGGTAACGCGCGGCAAACGCCATCAGCGCCGGCAGCAGCGTGCCGGCCAGCCAAACGGATGGCATGAGGCGCAGCAACCGCAGTTCGAAACCGGGTGGTGTGCGCTGGTATCCGGGCAGTTTGCGCAGCCAGTTCACGTGATGATTCTTGGTGGTGGGCGCTCCAGCTTACCCGCTTCGGCCGCGTTTGTTCTGCGCCAGGTCAAGGGCGCGCGCGTCGTGGCCAGTTGCCGATCAGCAATGCCGACGCCGCCCCGGCGAGCGCACCCGTCAGGTGCGCTGCATACACTACGTTGAAACCCCAATTTGGATCGAATGCCAGGGGTTGGCTCCAGCCATGTTCGGTCAGCAGCTTCAAGCCCAGCACGATCAGCAGCACGGCACCGGTCGCGCGTTGCTCGGGCCGCCGGGTCGCATGGATGGCCAGCACCGTCAGCATCGCCATCAGCAGACCGGACATGCCGCTGTAGTAGCGGATCTCGGGCCACAGCGACAACGCCTGTGTGCCGAGCGGCCAGGCCAGCAGACTGGCGGCGACCGCGCCGCGGCCGGCCTGCAGGAACAAACCCAGCACCGCCATGGCCAGCAGCGCCGCCAGGTTGATCAGCAGATGTGCGGCGCTGAGGTGGGCCAGGCTGGCGGTCCACAATTGCCAGGGGTGGTGCATCCAGCCAGCCACATGCCAGACCAGCAGGTACTGCCGACCGCCCGACCAGGCGTACAGGCTGCCCAGGCTCAATGCCAGGCACAGTCCCGGCCAGGCCATCGAGCGCGACTCAGCCACGGACGGCGGGGGCCTCGGACGGCGCGTTGGCGCTGATATGCGTCGATGCGTCCGGCGTCGGCGGTTGTCGACGCAGCCACTGCAGCAGGCGGCGCCGGCCACTGCCGAGGTCGTCGACATAGGTGAAAACCGCCGGTACCACGAGCAGGCTGAGTACGGTCGACGTGATCAGGCCGCCGATCACGGCAATCGCCATCGGCGAGCGGAAGCTGGCGTCAGCCACACCCAGGCCGAGTGCGATCGGCATCATGCCGGCGCCCATCGCCAGCGTGGTCATGATGATGGGCCGGGCCCGCTTGTGGCAGGCGTCGAGCAGCGCGTCAGTGCGGCTCATGCCATGGTCGCGCCGCGCGACGATGGCGTATTCGACCAGCAGGATGGAGTTCTTGGTGGCGATTCCCATCAACATCACCAGGCCGATCAGCGAGGGCATGGAGAAACTCTTGTCGGCAACCAGCAGACCGACGAAGGCGCCACCGAGCGACAGCGGCAAGGCGCACAGGATGGTGACTGGGTGCAGCAGATCCTTGAACAACAGCACCAGCACGATGTAGATGCACATCACGCCGGTCAGCATGGCCAGACCGAAGCTGGCGAAGAGTTCGCCCATCACCTCGGCGTCGCCGATCTCGACCACCTTGACGCCCGGTGGCAATTTGCGGATCGACGGCAGCTTGTCGACCATCGCCTTCACATCGCCCAGTGGCAGACCGGAGAGCTCGATCTCGAAGTTGACGTTGCGCGCGCGGTCGTAGCGATCGATCACCGCCGGGCCGCCGGCCATCTCCACGGTCGCCACCTGGCCCAGCATGACCGGACCGCGTGCGCCCGGAACCGCCAGCCGCTCGATCAGGTGCAGGTCCTTGCGTGCGTCATCCTGCAGCCGCACCACGATCGGCACCTGGCGTTGCGACAGGTTGAGCTTGGCCAGCGACATGTCGTAGTCGCCCAGGGTCGCGATGCGCAAGGTGTCGCCGATCGCGGCGCTGGTCACGCCCAGATCGGCCGCCCGGGCGAAATCCGGCCGCACCGCGATTTCGGGCCGGATCAGGCTGGCGCTGGAGGCCACGCTGCCCAGTCCCGGAATCGTGCGCAGGTCGTTCTCCACCGCCAGCGCCGTGCTCTGCAAGGCCTGCGGGTCGTCGCCGGTGAGCACCAGGATGTATTTTTCGCCCGAACCGCCCAGGCCAACCTTGCTGCGCGCGCCGGGCAGCTGTTCCAGCACGGCCCGAATCTGGTTCTCGATGCCTTGCTTGCGTGGACGCGTCTTGCGCGCGGTCAGCTGCACCGTCAGCGTGGCCTTGCGCACCTCGCCCGAGCCCTGCGGCGCGAACGGATCGGCGCCGGCCGAGCCGCCGCCGATGGTGGTGTAAATGCTGCGGACATGGTCGACGCCCATCACCAGCTGGCGCGCCCGTTCGGCCGTGCGCCGGGTCTGCTCCAGCGTCGTTCCCGGTGGCAGCTCCAGGTAGATCTGGGTCTGCGAGTTGTCGTCCGGCGGTATGAAGCCGGTGGGCAGCAGCGGGATCAGGAACAGCGATCCGACCCAGAACACGATCGCGCCCACAATCGTGACCAGGCGATGGCGCAGGCACCAGCCGGCCCAGCGCATGTAGATGTTCAGCCAGACCGGCTCCTTGTGCTCGCCCTTGATCGGCTTGAGCATGTAGGCGGCCATCATCGGTGTCAACACGCGGGCCACGATCAACGAAGCCACCACGGCCAGCGACGCAGTCCAACCGAACTGCTTGAAGAACTTGCCGGCCACGCCACTCATGAACGCGGTTGGCAGGAACACTGCCACCAGCGTGAAGGTGGTGGCGATCACCGCCAGGCCGATTTCGTCGGCTGCCTCCATCGCGGCCTGGTACGGCGTCTTGCCCATGCGCAGGTGGCGCACGATGTTCTCCACCTCGACGATGGCGTCATCGACCAGGATGCCGATCACCAGTGACAAGGCCAGCAGCGAAATCACGTTGACGCTGAAGCCGAGCAAGTACATGCCGGCAAATGCCGGTATCACCGACAGCGGCAGCGCCACGGCAGAGACAAAGGTGGCGCGCAGGTTGCGCAGGAACAACCAGACCACCAGCACTGCCAGTGCTGCGCCTTCGAACAGCAGGTGCATGGAGCCGGTGTATTCCTCCTCGACCGGCTCGACAAAGTTGAACGACTCGGTGAATTCGATGTCCGGATGGGCCGCCTTCAGCTCGCGCAGCGCCTGCTGTGTCGCGTCGCCCACCGTCACCTCACTTTCGCCTTTGCTGCGTGAAACCTCGAAGCCGACCACCGGCTGGCCGTTCAGGTAGGCCGCCGAGCGGGGTT
>JBDTMH010000372.1:0-3606 GCA_039934375.1 Burkholderiaceae bacterium
CGGTTGCACTGGATGCAGGCGTCCAGATTGACCGCCATCGCCGGATGCGACAGATCCGCCGCCGGTTGTTCGCGCCGCAGCGCCTTGAGTGCAGGACGCACCTGCACGTTCAAACGTGTCGCCCAATCGCTGAGTTCACCATGTGGCGACGCACCGTCGGCGTCGTTCCACAGGAAGCCTTGGTCGGGCATGTCCGACAGCAGCATCTCCAGCACCATCTGCTGGCTCTTGAGGGCGCGCGGGCTCTGGCTCTGCACCTCCATGCCGTCGGTCGCACTGCGGCAGCAACTCGGTGCCAGCGTGCGCTCGCCGGCGATCTCGACAACGCAGGCGCGGCAGTTGCCGTCGGCCCGATAGCCCTGCATGTGGCACAGATGCGGAATCGCGATGCCATGGCGCTGCGCCGCATCGAGTATGGACTCCCCTTCGAAGGCGTCGACGCTGCGGCCGTCGAGCACGAAAGCGATGGTCTGGGGTGTGATCTGCGCCACGGTTGCGGGTGCGTTCATCAGCAGATCTCCTGCGCAAAATATGTCTGCACGCTGCGGATCGGATTGGGTGCGGCCTGGCCCAGACCGCAGATCGAGGCATCGGTCATGACCTTAGCCAGATCCTCCAGCGTTTCGTTGTCCCATACCGGTGCCTGCATCAGCTGCGCGGCCTTGACCGTGCCAACGCGGCACGGCGTGCATTGGCCGCAACTCTCGTCGGCAAAGAAATGCATCATGTTCAGGGCCGCATCGCGGGCCTTGTCGTGCTGGCTGAGCACGATGACCGCGGCCGATCCGATGAAGCAGCCATGCGGCTGCAAGGTATCGAAATCCAGCGGCTCTTCGGCCAGTCTTGCAGGCAGGATGCCGCCGGATGCGCCGCCAGGCATGTAGGCATAAAGATCGTGTCCGTCCAGCATGCCGTCGCAATATTCGTCGATCAGTGCGCGCACGCTGATGCCGGCCGGTGCCAGCTTGACGCCCGGCGACTTGACGCGCCCGCTGACGCTGTACGAACGCAGACCCTTGCGTCCATTGCGCCCGAAGCCGGAAAACCAGTCGGCACCCTTCTCCAGGATGTCGCGCACCCAGTACAGGGTCTCGAAGTTGTGCTCCAGCGTCGGATGGCCGAACAGGCCGACACTGGCGATGTACGGCGGGCGCTTGCGCGGCTCGCCGCGATTGCCCTCAATGCTCTCGATCATGGCCGACTCTTCGCCGCAGATATAGGCGCCGGCGCCGCGGCGCAGTTCGATATGCGGCAACGGGAACGGTGCTTGGGCACGCAGCTTCTCCAGCTCGGTCTCCAGGATGGCGCGGCAACCATGGTATTCGTCGCGCAGGTAGATGTAGCAGGACGACACGCCCACGATGCGCGCTGCAATCAGCATGCCTTCGAGGAAGCGATGCGGATCGCGTTCGAGGTAGGTGCGGTCCTTGAAGGTGCCGGGTTCACCTTCATCGATGTTGACGGCCATCATGCGCGGCCCCTGCATCTGACGCACGATGCGCCATTTGCGCCCGGCCGGAAAACCTGCGCCGCCAAGTCCTCGCAGACCCGAGCTCTCCATCACGTGGATGAAATGTTCGGCTTCATGCCGCTCGGACGCGAGGGATGCCAACAGCGCATAACCACCCTGCGCCTTGTATGCTTGCAGCCCGGCATAGGCAGGTGCGACTGCGTGATCCGCCGGACCGCTGGTAATGCTGCGCTCGACCTGCGCCGCGAGGTCGAATGCGCCGTTGTCGTGCGCCGCCGGATGTTGCGTTGACCGCGCCTGCACCGCGTCCATCACCTTGCGGGTATCGGCGTGCGGCACCGGGTTCTGGTGCACCACGGCCACCGGTCCCTGCTCGCATCGGCCCAGACATGGCGCAGCCAGCACGCGCGCATCGACCGAGCCCAGCGCCAGATGCAACTGCTGCAGCAGTTCGGCGCCCCCTGCCAGCGAACAACTGAGCCCGCTGCATACGCGCACGGTCAGGCCAGGCGCGGTCGCGTCGGCTCCCAGCACCTCAAAGTGGTGATAGAAGGTCGCAACCTCGTAGACCTCGGCCATGCCGATCCTCATCGCAGCAGCGAGCGCCACCAGATGGCGCTCGTGCAGACAGCGGTACATATCGTTCAAGCGGTGCAGGTACTCGATCAGCAGGTCGCGCCGGTAACCAGACGCGGTCGGCTCGCCGATCAGGGCACGAACCTGTGCCGCCGACTCGGCATCGACCTGGCGCCCCTTGAGCTGACGCTTTTGCCGGATGCGCTGACGCATGTCGTCGACGCTGGCCAGAGCGACGCCTAAGGAGGATGGGGATGGAATGGAGGAACTCATGGTCTTGCAATGTAAAGCCGGATCGCCAGCACCGGGATCAGCCGTCGCCTGGGCACCAGCGCCACAGACGGCATTTGCCAGATCGGCGCACGTGGTGGTGAAATCAACTATGCAGGGCCCGTACCTGCCGTTGCCCATACGACGCGCGATTTGCGAGTTGCGACACCGCTCTCAGTATCGCGCCAGTGGCGCGCCAGGTCCAATTGAATCGGAACACCGGTCAATTCAAACGCTGAATGTCGGGTTTACCCTAGGGCGCCAGCATTGGCCGCGACCTGCCCCATCCATGCCGGCTCCTGCGCCATCAACAACGCCGCCGACAGCGTCCGCGAAGGCTGGTCGCTGGCGTGCACCATGAATCCCACCGGCGTGCGCATTTCGGGTCGGATCAGGGGCTTGGCCTCCAGACCATGTTGCTCGCGAAACGCCGCCACCAGCGCCCCTGGCATCACGCTGCAGACTGCGCCGTTTGCCGCGCTCAGTGCCAGTGTCACGATCGAATTGGTTTCCATGACCGGCTGCACGACCACGCCAGCCGCCGAAAATGCACCGTCGACCAGCGTGCGGTTGTGCATGTCCGGCGTCAGCAGACACAGCGGCAATCGGGACGCGTCAGCCCACGAGATCGCGGCGCCGAACTGCGGCTGCAACTGCACTTGCGATGCTTGCGGGCGATCGGCGCGGCGCACCAGAAAATAGTGTTCGGTGTACTGCGGAACCACTCGCAGATGCAGTCCGAGCACGCGCAGGCGTTCGGTATAACCCAACCCTATGTCCAGCACCAGGTTTTCCAGGCCGGCTTCGATCTCGGGCGAGCTGAGCGACAACACGGCCGGAGTGATACCGGGGTGGCGTGCCTGCAGCCGGGCGGCGAAACGCGCAGCAATCGGCATGGCCGTTGGGATGCAGCCGATCTTGAGCGCTCCCCGCGGGTTGTCGGCGCCACTGTCCAGGTCCTGGCGCAGCCGTTCGTGCTCGCGCAGCATGCGCCGGGCACTGTCGAGCACCCGTTGGCCCTCCGGCGTCAGTCCCACATAGGAGCGCCCGCGCAGCACGATCGCGCAGCCGAACTCCTTTTCCATCGCGCGCAAGGCATTGGACAAGGCTGGCTGGGTGATATGGCAGGCCTGCGCCGCGCGGCCAAAATGCCGGTGCTCGTCGAGTGCGACGAGATACTTCAGCGAGCCAAGCAGGTTCATGGTGACCGCAGGTGGAGGCGCATGCCGGTTGATTCGAACAGATACAGGTTTCGCGTCTGATCAGTGGGGTCACATCAATTGGGGTCA
>JBDTMH010000373.1:0-3605 GCA_039934375.1 Burkholderiaceae bacterium
CGATGGTCACCAGCGAGGTGTCCTTGAAGATCGCGATGAAGCTGTTCATGATGCCGGGCACGACCATCGCAAGCGCCTGCGGCAGCACGATCTTGCGTTGGGTCTGCCAATACGACAGGCCCAGCGTCGCTGCGGCTTCGACCTGGCCTTTCGGAATGGCCTGTAACCCGCCACGGATGACCTCGGCCAGGTAGGCGGCCTGGAACAGCGTGATGCCCACCAGCACACGGATCAATACATCGACGGTCATGCCCACCGGCATGAACAGCGGAAACATGAACGACGCCATGAACAGCACGGAGATCAGCGGCACGCCACGGATCAGCTCCACGAAGACCGTGGACAAGGATCGGATCGCCGGCAGTGTGGAACGCCGGCCCAGCGCCACCGCCAGTGAGATAGGGAACGCCAGCGCAATCGAGATCGCAGCCAGCATCACGGTCAGTGGCAGACCGCCCCAACGATCTGTTGGAACCGGCTCCAGCAGCCCGAACCCCCCGCCCATCAGCAGGAAAAAACCGGCCAGCACGACGACCCATGCCACCGCCAGCCAGGGCTTCCAGCTGCTGCGCACGCAACTGACGACCAACAGCAAGACCATCGCTACCGTCGCCACGAGCGGGCGCCATTGATCTTCGTATGGGTAGCGGCCGAACAGGATCAAGCGGTATTTCTCGGTGATCACGCCCCAGCAGGCGCCACTGTCGTTGGCCTTGCAGGCTTTGGCATCGGGTATCCAGGTGGCACTGAACAGCGCCCAGTTCAGCACCTGCGGCAAATACCACAGCAGCAGGCCACCCAGGATCAGGGTTGCGATCCCGGTCTTGACGTCGCCAAACAGATTCTGGCGCAACCAGGGGACCAGGCCCTCGGTACGGATCGGAGCAGGACGGGCGGCGATGGGCTGAAATGTCGATGCGTACATGTTGTCGGCCCTCAGCGCTCGTGAATCGCGGCGCGTTTGTTGTACCAGCCCATGGCGATCGACGTGGTCAGCGAAAAGCTCAGGTAGATCAGCATCACGATCGCAATGCACTCGACCGCTCTACCGGTCTGGTTAAGCGTCGTGTTGCTGATCGACACGATGTCGGGATAACCAATGGCCACTGCGAGCGAGGAATTCTTCGTGAGATTGAGATACTGGTTCGTCAGCGGCGGAATGATGACGCGCATGGCCTGCGGCAAGACGATCAGCCGCATCACGGTGCCACGCCCGACGCCAAGCGCCTCCGCTGCCTCGCGCTGGCCGGTCGGCACCGACTGGATACCCGCGCGCACCACCTCGGCAACATACGACGCGGTATAAAAGGTCAATCCCAACCAGAGTGCCAGGAACTCCGGCGTGATCGCCCCACCGTGTTCGATCGCGAACTGGCCCTTGACCGGAAAGTTCATTTCGGCCGGCGCGCCACCCATCAACCAGCCGACCGCGGTGGCCAGCAACAGCACCAGCAGTGGGACCCAGAACATGCTGCGCTGCACGCCGGTTTGCTCGAATTTGGCAATGGCCCAGCGCCGGTAGCCCCAGCCCAGAAAAGCGCCGGCGATCAGGCCGCCCAGCATCCAAAGATAACCCGAACTCCACACCGGCATCGGAAAATTGACACCGCCCTTGCTGACGAAGAACGATCCGACGTGCAAGGGATCGAGGTTGTCGGGCAGGTATTGCGTCAGCATCAGGTACCACATCAGCAATTGCAGCAGCACGGGAATGTTGCGGAAAACCTCGACATACGACATGCAGATGCCGCGCACCAGTGCATTGCGTGAGAAGCGTCCGACGCCGAGCAGCACACCCATGATGGTGGTCAAGATGATGCCCAGCACCGCTACCCGCAAGGTGTTGAGCACGCCGATCACGAAGGCGCGCCAATACTCCTGATCGGAGTTGTACGGGATCAGGTGTTCACCGATATCGAAGCCGGCGGTGGAAAACAGGAAGTCGAAGCCGCTCTGGATGCCGCGGTTGCGCATGTTCACCAACGTGTTGTGTGCCAACATCCACACAATCATGACGATGAAGGAGACCGCCAGCAGCTGGTACACATAACCCCGAAGCGTCTTGCTGCGCCAGGACCAATGGCTGACCTTGGGTGGTATGGATGAATTCATGGCGGCAGCTCCGTGCGCGTGGGTTCGGACGGCTGCGTGCCGCCCATACGGAAATGCCGCCTGCCGTGGTCAACGACAGGCGGCATGGATCATTCCGCGGTAGCTACAGTGTTACCCGATCAGCGGATCGGCCATGCGTATTGCACGCCGCCCTTGTTCCACAGATTGTTGACACCACGCGGCAGCCCCAGTGGCGACTTCGGGCCGACGTTGCGCTCGAAGATTTCGCCATAGTTGCCGGTGGCCTTGATGGCCCGCGCCATCCAGTCCTTGTCCAGACCCAGCAGCTTGCCGGTATCCTCCTTGGTGCCCAGGATGCGGCCCACGACAGGGCTGTCGCTGGTCATCATCTTGTCGACGTTGGCCTGCGTGATGTCGTTTTCTTCCGCTTCGAGCAGGCCGAAGATCACCCACTTGACAATGGCGGCCCATTCGTCGTCGCCACGGCGAACCATCGGGCCCAGCGGCTCCTTGGAGATCAGCTCGGGCAAGATCACGTGGTCTGCCGGGTTCTTGGCTTCCTTGTTGCGGATCGAGGCCAGCCCGGAAGCGTCTGTTGTGTAGGCCAGGCATCGGCCGGAGAAGTAGGCCGCGGTCGATGCCTCGAAACCTTCAATCACCACAGGCTTGATATTGAGGTTGTTGGCCTTGGAAAAGTCGGTCAGGTTCTTCTCGGTAGTTGTTCCAGACTGGACGCAGACCGTCTGGCCCTTGAGTTGCTTGGCACTCGTGATCTTGGTCTTGGTCGGCACCATGAATCCCTGGCCGTCGTAATAGGTGACGGCGGTGGCGACCAGCCCCAGTGATGCGTCACGTGTGAGCGTGAATGTGGTGTTGCGCGCCAATATGTCGATCTCGCCCGATGCCAGTGCCGTGAATCGCTGCTGTGCATTCAGCGGAACCCATTTCACCTTTTCAGGATCGCCAAGTACGGCAGCCGCAATGGCCCGGCAGGTATCCACGTCCATGCCAGACCACTTGCCGGCAGAGTCTGCGGCGGAGAATCCGGCAAGGCCGGTGTTGACGCCACAAATCACCTGGCCACGCGCCTTGATTGCGCCAATAGTCTTGCCGCCGCCCGAAGGCGCTGGAGTGGCCACGGGTGCCGAAGCCGCTACGGGCGCTGGTGCCGCTACGGGCGCTGGTGCTGCCGCCGGTGCGACCTCATCCTTTTTGCCGCAGCCGACCAATGACGTAACGATCATCGTCAGTGCAATGGTGATCGCCAATTTGGGAAATGCCATCGAAAGTACTCCAGTAGTGATATTCGTGAACCGCCGCGCTGGGGTCAAACCGCCAGCGAAACGACAAGCGTGAACAGTAGCAAATCTGGCACGAATCCACATTGGGGTTTACGCTGTCAAGCCATGCGGAAGATGCATAACTTCAGCAGGGTGCACGCAGGCTATATGCTGGAAGGGGTTACCCAGGAACCCTCCCTGCCTGCAGGAAAACAGCAGGTGCAGCCCACGATACGGGTGTCGGACGTCGCG
>JBDTMH010000374.1:0-3577 GCA_039934375.1 Burkholderiaceae bacterium
TGCGGTCGATCTCGCGCAGCAGGTCGTTCGGGAACTCGATGTCGGCCTTGTCGATTTCGTCGATCAGCAGCGCCACCGGCTGCTCGGCCGTGAACGCTTGCCACAACACCCCGCGCAGGATGTAGTTGTGGATGTCCTTGACCTTCTCGTCGCCGAGCTGGGAATCGCGCAGGCGGCTGACAGCGTCGTACTCATACAGGCCTTGCTGCGCCTTGGTGGTCGACTTGATGTGCCATTGCAGCAGCGGCACGTTGAGCGCCGCGGACACTTCCTCGGCCAGCATGGTCTTGCCGGTGCCGGGTTCGCCCTTGACCAGCAGCGGACGCTTGAGCGTGATCGCGGCATTGACGGACAACATCAGGTCCTGCGTGGCAACGTAATTCTTGGTTCCTTGGAATTTCATGGGGCGGGATCTGTGAATGGCTACGGGTGATGGTCGAACAGCGAGAAAACATGGCCGATATAATCTGCTCGGTTTGAGATTCCCGGCCCATCTTTGATTGTCTGCGCAAAATGAACAAGTTGTTGTCGTCCCTGTTTGTGGTGTTTGTCGCATCTGTGACCGCGTTGTCTGCGAGTGCCCAGGAGGTCACGGGCGACGTCAAGGCCGGAGCGGGCAAGATCGCCATGTGCATTGGCTGCCACGGCATCAAAGGTTACCAGGCCAGTTTTCCTGAAGTCTACAAGGTGCCGATGATTTCGGGCCAGGGCGAGAAATACATTGCCGCCGCCTTGCATGCCTACCAGAAAGGCGAGCGCAAGCACCCATCGATGCGTGGTATCGCCGGGGGCCTGGACGACCAGGACATCGCCGATGTGGCGGCCTACTACGCGGCCAGTGGCCAGCAAGGCGCTGGCGCAACACCGGCCGGCACCGCACCTGCCAATGCCAAAGCGGCGGAACTGATCGCCAAGGGTGGCTGCGTCGCCTGCCATGGTGACAACTTCAACAAGCCCATCGATCCCTCGTATCCCAAGGTTGCGGGGCAACATGCCGATTACCTGTTCGCGGCACTGAAATCCTATAAGTCCGAAGGGCATACGACCTGGGGCCGCTCCAATGCCATCATGGGTGGCATTGCCAAGCAGTTTTCCAACAACGAACTCAAGACGCTGGCCAATTACCTGCATACGTTGCCGGGCGACCTGCATACCGTGCCGCAGCACAAATTCAAGTAGCCGGGTTGTCGGCGCCGAGGCGCCGCTTCTCATGCTCTCAGTCGCTGGTGGCGTGGCGCTGCACGCAGGCGATGTAGGCGTCGCCGTCCGGCGCGCGTCCTGCCCGCTGGCTCTCCCAGATCATTTTTCCCAGGCAGTCCATGCCTGCGTGGTGGGCTGCGTGCAATGAATTGCGCCGGTGTGACAGCAACTCGACCGCCTGCCGAATCCCGCGCGGCTGGTCGATCGAGCATTGCTCGCTGATCGACAGGTGCATGGACAGGTGCAGAAACGGATTGTCGCCGCTGTCCGACAACTGGGCCATGCTGCGCAGCGCGCTGTCGACATCGGCCAGTTCGGCGTGGTATTCGGGATGTTCGTCGATCCAGCCGCTGGCCAGCGTTTCGATCGCCTCCATCGGCTGGCCGGCGCGGGCCTTGGAATAAACAGCACAGAAAAACCTGCGAACATCGGCTTGAGAGGGCTGGATCAGCATGGGTTGAATTATCGCCGCAGCGCATTTTGCCGGGCGCCGGTCGACGTGGTCAGACCCGCCATGGCGGCAGTTGCCAGTTGCGCCACAACGCGAGGGCACGCAGCCCGGCGGTGATGCCGACACAGGCGACCAGCGACAACCAGCCCGGGGCCTGGGCCTGCCACAGGCCGACGTAGGCCCAGCCGCCGATGAACGCGCAAAGCGCATAGGGCCGGTGGTCGGCAAACGCGCTGGGAATCTCATTGCAGACCATGTCGCGCAACACGCCGCCGAATACACCCGTGATGACCCCCATCAGTACCGCCACCAGGGCCGGCATCTGCAGCAACAGCGACTGGTGCACACCCGTGGCGGCGAACAGCCCCAGGCCCAGCGCGTCGGGCCACTGGATGGCACGCTCGGTCAGGCGGAAGTGGCGCTGGCGCAGGAACAGCATGGCCAGCACGCACAATCCCATCACGGCCCACAAGACCTCCACATGCCGAACCCAGAACAAGGGCCGCTGGTCCAGCAGCAAATCGCGTAGCGTGCCGCCCCCGAACGCCGCAAGGAACCCCACGACGCAGACGCCGACCGCATCGAGCCGCTTGCGCGCCGCCTCCAGCACACCGGACAGCGCGAACGCCGCCGTCGCACCCAGTTCCACCAGCAGCCGGACGGTTTCGCCCCAGACGTGAACACTTTGCATGCGAGGATTGTCGCGGGTAGAGCCCGACCGTCATCGACGATCCCTGGTTCTTCCTGGTCAGCATTTCGGCGCTGCGGGTACTGCCGTTCGCTCCTATCGGCGTCTGGCTCGGCGAAAGGCAGGCTTGGCGCCCGTGCGCGTTCAGGTTGTGCGGTCCGTCGCCTTGGGTTCGCGCGGCGCCTGATTGTGCCGCTTGTATTCCAGCCTTTCCTGCGCCATCTGCTGCTCCAGTTGCTGGCGGCCTTCCTTGACCACTGCGATCAGCTTGGCCCGGTCCTGGTAGTGGGGGTGCATTTTCTCGAAAAGTTCGAGGTTGTGCTTGCGAAAACGCCGTGCACTGGTATCCGCGTCGTGCGGGTTGTGGCCCAGCAGCTCGAGCACGCTGCGTGCGCTGCGCAGGCTGGATTCGAACAGTTCACGCTGCACCAGCATCACATTGCGGTCGCGCAACTTGTTCCAGTGGGTGACATCGCGCGCCCGCGCCACGATCTCCAGGTTGGGAAAGTGCGCGTGTGCCAGATCAACGATCTTGAGCGATTGCCCGACGTCGTCGACCGCCACCACCAGCACCCGTGCCTGCGCCGCACCTGCGGTGCGCAGCAGGTCCAGCCGCGTGGCGTCGCCATAGAACACCTGGTTGCCGAAATTGCGCGCGACTTCGACCATTTCCGAGTCGTGTTCGAGCACGGTGCAGGCGAAACCTTCGGCCAGCAACATCCGCGTGACGATCTGGCCGTAACGTCCGAAACCGGCAATCAGCACCGGCGTCTCTTGTTGCTCGGAGATCTCTTGCATATCGACGGTGGCGTGAGCGGCGAACCGCGGCAGCAGCCAATTGTCTACTGCCACCAGCAACAGCGGCGACAGCAGCATCGACACAGTGACGGCTCCGATCAGTAGCGATGCGGTCTCGGGCGTGAAAACCCTGGCGCCGGCCGCGGCCTGAAACACCACGAATGCGAACTCACCACCTTGGGCCAGCAACAGTGTGAATACCGCACGGTCCTGCACTGGCAGCTTCATCGCGCGGCCCACGGTATATATGACGGCACCCTTGAGCAGCAGGAATCCGAGCACGATCAGGGCCATGACCCCGGGCGATGCGATCAGCACGCCGAAGTCGATGCTCATGCCCACCGCGATGAAAAACAGGCCCAGCAGCAGCCCCTTGAAGGGCTCTATGTCGGTTTCCAGTTCGCGCCGGTATTCGCTTTCGGCCAGCAGCACGCCGGCCA
>JBDTMH010000375.1:0-3546 GCA_039934375.1 Burkholderiaceae bacterium
GCTTCGCACAGCAGCAGGTAGTACTTGGCCTTGGCCATGCCGCACAGCAATGGCCAGATGATGGCGGCATGGTCGCCAGCGGCCACGCCGAGCCGGGTATGGCCGTCGATGATGCGTGCGCTTTTGGTCGCGATCGAGATATCGGCCAGCAAGCCGGCCACCAGGCCGGCACCGACGGCCGGCCCGTGCATCGCCGAGACCACCGGCTTGGAGCAGTTGATGACGTTGTAGACCAGGTCGCGCGCTTCGCGCCAGACGCGAGAACGCACTTCGAAATCGTTCGCCATGTCCTCGACCAGGCCCAGGTCGCCGCCAGCCGAGAAACCCTTGCCTTCGCCGCGGATCAGCGCGACCCGGGTGTCCGGATCGCGGTCGATGTCGAGCCAGATTGTCGACAGCTCCCGGTGCATGTTGTGGTCGGCGGTCGACAGCTTCTGGTTGGCACTCTTGCTGGCGCCCATGATGATCTCGAGAATGCCGCCATCATGGCGCTTCAAGGTCAGCGATTGGTAGTTTTCATACATGGCGCCAGGGGTCCTTTACCGCTACAAGTGGTCAACTGCCGTTTGCAGGTTTGATGCGAAGTGGAGATCGGCCGCGTGCGCTCGCCTGGCCTCAGGTCGACTCGACCTGCACCAGGCAGTCGTAGAAGGTCGGGGCACGGCCGATGTCGGTCAGTTTCTGGCTGGTCAGTTCGTTGACGTTCTTGCCGTCCATGCCCAGCTTGCGCCACCACACACCCAGGCCATTGACAACCCCTGGACGTGCCCGGGGCGACACCTTGAGCTTGCAGCGGTACTCGCCGCGCGGGTTGAACACCCGCACCACGGACCCGCTGGACAGGCCGCGCGCTTGCGCGTCGGCTGCGTTCATCTCCAGCAGTGGCTCGCCTTCGATGTCGCGCAGGCTGGTCACGTTGACGAAGGTCGAGTTGAGGAAATTGCGCGCCGGTGGCGAAATCATCGCCAGCGGGTACAAGGCCGCGCTGCCGGGTACTTCGTAATTCGGCACATGGTCGGGCAAGCCATCCAGGCCCTGGTCGGCGAGGCGCTGGCTGAAGAACTCGCATTTGCCCGACGGCGAGGGGAATCCGCCGTTGGCAAACGGTGCGTCACTCAGCCGCAGTGACGTAAAACCCTGGGCCAGCAGTTGCTCGTAGTCCACGGCATCGCCGTACGCGATGCGGCATAGCGATTCATCGTCCTGGGCGAAGCAGTCTTCGGTGAAACCCATGTGGCGTGCCAGATCGCGGAAGATTTGCGTATTGGGTTTGGCTTCGCCCAGCGGTGCAATCGCCGGACGGTTGAGCAGTACGTCGGTATGGCCGTAACTCAGGTGGATGTCCCAGTGTTCCAGCTGCGTCGTGGCTGGCAGGACATAGTCGGCATAGTCGGCGGTGTCGGTGCGGAAGTGTTCCAGCACCACCGTGAACAAGTCTTCGCGCGCGAAGCCTCGTGCCACCTTGCTGGAGTCGGGGGCCACCGCGACCGGGTTGCTGTTGTAGACGATCAGGGCCTCGATGGCCGGGCCGAACGACTCCGATGCCGGCCGCAGCAGGTCGTCGCCAATGGTGTTCATGTTGATCGTGCGCACCGGTCGTTGGAGCAGGTCCGGACGCTCGAGCGCGCGGCCCCGCACCGGAAATTGGCCGGAACTGGACAGCAGAATGCCACCGGCCGGCTGACGCCAGGCACCGATCAGCGCCGGCAGGCAGGCAACGGCGCGTACCGCGTTGCCGCCGCCACGAACGCGCTGCATGCCGTAGTTGAGCCGGATCGCTGCGGCGTCACCGTCGCCACCCCGGCAGGCACCGTAGTCGCGTGCCAGCGCGCGGATCTGCTCGGCGTCGATGCCGCAGACCGCCGCGGCGCGTTCGGGTGGCCATGACATGGCTCGCGTGCGCAGTGCATCCCAGCCCAGGGTGTGGCGCGCGAGGTAGTCGTGGTCGAGCCAGTCGTGCTGGATCAGTTCGTGCATCAGGCCCAACGCCAGTGCGGCGTCGGTGCCTGGCAGCAAGGCGATGTGCTCTTGGCACTTGTCGGCGGTTTCGCTGCGCCGCGGGTCGATACACACCAGCTTGGCACCGCGGCGCTTGGCTTCTTGCGCATGGCGCCAGAAATGCAGGTTGCTGGCGATCGAGTTGCTGCCCCAAATGAGGATCAGCTTCGCGTTGGCGAACTGTTCGACACGCATGCCGACCTTGCCGCCCAGCGTATGGATGAGTGCCTCGCCGCCTGCATTCGAGCAGATCGTACGATCCAGCAGCGATGCACCCAGTCGGTGGAAGAAGCGAGCAGCGATGCTTTCACCCTGCACCAGTCCCATGGTGCCGGCGTAGCTGTACGGAAGAATCGCCTGGGCTGCGTCCGGGCCCTTGGCCGCAATGGCGCGCAGCCGCTCGGCGATGTCGGTCAGCGCCGCATCCCAGGACACCGGCTCGAAACGGCCTTGGCCTTTGGGGCCGACCCGCTTGAGCGGTTGAAGCACGCGATCAGGGTGGTAGCTGCGTTCGGTGTAGCGCGAGACCTTGGTGCACAAGGCGCCGTCGGTATGGCGATGGTCGGCATTGCCCTGAACCTTGATGGCGATGCCGTCCCGCACGGTCGTGACGAGCGAACAGGTGTCGGGGCAATCATGCGGGCAGGCGCCCAGGACAGTGGTGTGGGTGACGGCGTTCATGGTCGGTCCGGAACAAGGGTGGCAGGACGGCAAGCCCGGCATCGGCAGGGACTTGCTAGCACCGGATGCGTTCGGGCGGTAGACTAGTCCAGGCGGTGCAGTCCGCCATCTTAGATCAACTGTGCATGCCCAGGGTGCGCACAACGCGAATCGCGTTGCGCGCACCCCGGGCGAACCACCAGGAGTGCCCATGAAAGTCATCGACTCGATCCTTACCCAGTCGGCCGCGATTGCCGCTGTCCGACGTGACATCCATGCCCATCCCGAGTTGTGTTTCCAGGAAGTGCGTACGGCCGACGTGGTCGCCGCCAAGCTGACCGAGTGGGGCATTCCGATCGACCGGGGCATGGGCACGACCGGTGTCGTTGGCATCATCAAGAACGGAACCTCGACGCGCGCCGTGGGCCTGCGTGCCGACATGGACGCCTTGCCGATGCAGGAGTTCAACACCTTTGACCATGCCAGCAAAAACGCCGGCAAGATGCACGCCTGCGGGCACGACGGCCATACCGCGATGTTATTGGCGGCGGCGCAACACCTGTCACAGAACCGCAACTTCGACGGCACGGTATACCTGATCTTCCAGCCGGCCGAGGAAGGCGGTGGCGGCGCACGCGAGATGATCAAGGACGGGCTGTTCGACAAGTTCCCGATGGAGGCGGTATTCGGCATGCACAATTGGCCGGGCTACCAGGTCGGCCAGTTCGCGGTCAGCGCCGGCCCGGTGATGGCGTCAAGCAACGAGTTCCGGATCCGGATCACCGGCAAGGGCGGCCATGCGGCCTTGCCGCACAACGGCATCGATCCGGTGCCGGTGGCCTGCCAGATGGTGCAGGCGTTCCAGACCATCATCAGCCGCAACAAGAA
>JBDTMH010000376.1:0-3508 GCA_039934375.1 Burkholderiaceae bacterium
GACAGGTTGCCGGCCAGTTCATGTCGCTTCTGGGCCAGCGCGGGGAACATCTCCAGCACCTCGGGCAAGACATCCTGCGAGCCGCGCGCAAAGGCGCCCAGGCGCAGGTTGTCCTCGACGCTCAGCGGCCCGAACACCTGGCGCCCCTCGGGCACCTGCACGATGCCCAGCCGCAGCCTCTGACGCGGATTCAGGCGTGCGATGTCCTGGCCTTCGAAGCGAATGCTCCCGCCGCAACTGGGCTGGATACCGGACAGCGTGCGCAGCAGCGTGGTCTTGCCCGCGCCATTGGCGCCCACCAGGGCCACGAGTTCACCGGCGTCTACCCGCAAGCTCACCCCCGACAGCGCGGGAATCCGCCCGTAGCGGCTTTCCAGGCGGTCGACCTCAAGCATGGACGCTCTCGCGTGTGGCGTGCGGCGCCTCGTCCGGGATTCCCAGATAAGCCTCGATCACCTGCGGATTGCTGCTGACCTGCGCGGGCGTGCCTTCGGCCAGCTTGCGGCCGTGGTCGAGCACGAATACATGGTCGGACACTTCCATCACCAGGCGCATGTTGTGTTCCACCAGGATCACGGTCGTGCCGGTCTGCGCCAGCCGTTTGATCAGGCCGTCGATCTCGCGCGCCTCGGTCTGGTTCAGCCCGGCCGCCGGTTCGTCGAGCAGCAGCAACCGGGGTTCGGCCGCCAGCGCACGCGCGATTTCGAGCCGCTTGAGCGCACCGTAGGGCATGCTGTCGGCGGGTGCATCCTCGTAGGCTTCGAGCCCGACCCGGGCCAGCAATTGCCGCGCCGTTGCCCGGCACGCGGCCTCGGCTCGCCGCAACGCGGGCGTGTGCAGCAGCGACGCTAGCAACGAGCAGGACTGGCGCAGATGACGCCCGGTCATGACGTTTTCGAGTGCCGTCATGTTGAAGAACACCTGCAGGTTCTGGAACGTGCGGCCGATGCCGGCCTGGGCAAACCGGAACGTCGGCTGGCCGGCGAGTTCCTGGCCGTCAAGCTTGATGCTGCCGGCGCTGGGGGCGTACACGCCGCTGAGCAGATTGATCAGGCTGGTCTTGCCGGCGCCATTGGGGCCGATGATGGAGTGCACCGCGCCCTCGTGGATCTGCAGCTCCAACTCGGCGATCGCGTGGACGCCGCCGAACGACTTGGACAATCGCGTAACCACCAGCAGTGTCATGGCGCGCTCCGGGGCCTTGACGGGCGGCGCTGGCGCCACCACGATTGCAGCGTCGGCACCACGCCCTGTGGAAAAAATATCATGGTGGCAACCAGCACCGCGCCGAACACCATCATCTCGTATTCCTTGAGTACAGTCAGGAATTGCGGCAATATGGTCAGCGCGGCGGCGCCCAGCACGGCGCCAAACACCGATGCCATGCCGCCGAATACAACCATGATCACCAGTTCGACCGAATGCATGAACGAGGCCTTGGCCGGCGTCAGGAACCCGGCGTAGTGCGCCGTCAACGCTCCGGCCAGGGCAGCCAGCACGGCCGACAACACGAATACCTGCAACTTGACGCGTTGGCTGGCGATGCCCAGCGTCTCGGCGGCCACCGGCGAACCGTGCAATGCCCGCAGTGCACGGCCGCTGGGCGATTCGATCAGGTTCAGTGCCAGCCACACCGTGAGCAGCAGCAGCACACCGGCGATCCAGTACCACAGGCGTTCTCCTTGCACGGCGACGCCGAACAACACCAGTGGCGGTACCACCATTCCGTCGGGACCGCCGGTCCAGCGGTCTTCGGTGGTCAATACGATCGAAATGATGACGCCCAGGCCCAGCGTGGCCATGGCCAGCGTATGGCCCTTCAGCCGCAGCGTCGGCCGGCCGATGACGAAGGCCAGCAAGCCGACGGCAGTGCAGGCGATTGGCAACGACAGCCACACCGGTACGCCATAACGCGAGGCGAGGATGGCACTGCCATAAGCGCCCAGCGCAAAAAAGCCGGCATGGCCCAGGCTGATTTGTCCGGCGTAACCGATCAGCAGATTCAGGCCGACGCAGACGATGGCATTGAGTGCGACCTGGATCGCGACGTCATAGGCATAGTTGTTCGCCATCCACAACGGCCCCGAGGCGATGAGGAGCGCCAGTAGCAGGCTTCCGGCCACGCGGGGTGTCGCCACCCGCGAACGCTTGCGGACAAAGGCCTCAGACCCTATCACTGCGGCGCGCACCGAGCAGCCCTCCCGGCATCAGAAACAATACCGCCAGGATCACGACAAAGGCAATCGCATCCTTGTAGGCCGACGAGATGAAGCCGGCGCCCAGGCCCTCGAGCAGGCCCAGTAGCAGGCCACCGAGAATGGCTCCCGCAAAGCTGCCCAGGCCACCTAGCATGGCGGCGGCGAATCCCTTGAGGCCGAGCATGATGCCGGTGTCGTAGGCGGTGAATGCGATCGGCGCGATCAGCACGCCGCCCAAGGCGCCCAGCGCCGCCGCGAGCCCGAAGCTGGCGAACAGAACACCGCGGGTCGGAATGCCGACCAGTTGGGCCGCGACCCGGTTGTATGAGGTGGCAAGCATGGCCTTGCCCAGCAAGGTCCGACCGTAGAACGCGCTGAGTGCGACGACGGCCAGCGCAGTGCCACCCATCACCCACAGGCTCTGCGGCAACAGTGTGGCGCCCAGGATCTGCAGCGGCTGCTCGCCCGAGAACGCCGGCAGACGGTGCACACCCTTGTCCCAGACCAGTTGCGCCAGCCCGCGCAGGAACAGCGACACGCCGATGGTGATGATGATCAGTGTCACCGTGTCGGCATCGCGCGCTGGTTCGATCGCGAGCTTCTCCACCAGCAGCGCCACCAGCACCGCGACCACGATTGCCAGCGTGACCGCCAGCGCCAGTGGCAGTCCAGCCGCCAGCAAAGTGACCGCGCTCATGCCGCCGATCATGACGAACTCGCCTTGCGCGAAATTGATCGCGCCGCTGGCGTTGTAGATGATCGAGAAGCCCAAGGCGACCAGCGCATAGATGGCGCCAGCGGTCAGGCCGCTGGCGATGAACTGGAGCCACGCGCTGCTCATGGTGATGGCCGTGTCAGGACGCTAGTCGGGTTTATTTGACCATGGTCCAGTCGCCATTGTGTACTTCGAGCATGCGAAATGCGCTCAGATCCAGGCCCATGTGGTCCTTGGCCGACATATTCACCATGCCGGCGGTACCCATGTAACCCTTGGTCGCTTCCAGCGCGTCGCGCACCTTGGCCTTGTCGGTCGAGCCGGCTGCCTTGATGGCATTCACAGCCAGCATCAGGCCGTCATAGGCGTGGCCACCAAAAGCCGAGATGTCGGATTTGTATCTGTCTTCGTAAGCCTTGGTGTAGCCGACCACAATCGGCTTTTGCGGGTCGTTGTCGGCCAGCAGGTTGGCCACCAACAAACCGGCGGCTGGCAGTCGCACGCCTTCAGCGGCGGGGCCGGAGAGCTTGATGTATTCGCGCGACGCGACGCCGTGCGACTGGTACAGCGGCAGCGTCAGGCCGACCTGGCGGTA
>JBDTMH010000377.1:0-3488 GCA_039934375.1 Burkholderiaceae bacterium
CCGATCACGTCGCTCTGGCTCACGCGTTGCCCGCGCGTGACGTTGATCTTGCTCAGGTGGGCGTACACCGTGGTGTTGTTGTTGCGGTGGGCCACCATCACAACGTTGCCGTAGCCGTTTTGCACGCCGGCAAATTCGACCACGCCGTCGCCGACGGTGCGCACCGGCGTGCCGGTAGGTGCCCCATAGTCGACACCCAGGTGGGCGCGCCATTGCTGTAGGATGGGGTGAAACCGCATCGAGAATCCACTGGTGATGCGCGAGAACGCCATTGGCGAAGCCAGGAAGCTGCGCCGCATGCTTTCGCCATCGAGCGTGTAGTAGCCGCCCTTGCTCGGCACGTCGCCGGGGTTGGCCGCCGGCTCCTGGAACCACATGGCCTGGAAGGTCTTGCCGGCGTTGACGAATTCGGCGCTGAGCACGCGCCCGCTGCGCAGCGGCTCGCCGTCGCCTTCGAGGGTTTCGTAGACGACGGAGAAGCGGTCGCCCTTGCGCAAGGCACGGTGAAAGTCGATGTCGCCAGAGAACATCTCCGCCACCTGTATCGCAACCGGGTCTGGAATGCGGGCGTCGTCGGTGGCTGCAAACAGCGACGACTGGATGACGCCGCTGACCAGCCGGTTCGACGCCACCAGCGGCGCGGTCTCGATGCTGGAGATGAAGCCCTGCGCGGTCTTCTCGACCACCAGGCGTTTGAAATTGCCGTCGTCGTCTTGCGTCCAGCGCGCGGTCAGGCTCAGCAGGTGGTCGTTTTCGTCGGCTTCGACGCGCACATTGCGTCCGCCGCGGCCCAGCAGCGACTGGTGCGCCAGCGTGTCGGTGCGCAGGTGTTTGGAGGCCGCCGGGTCGTTGATACCCAGGCGTTTGAGCAAGGTGTCGGCCGTGTCGTTGGAGCGCGTCAGCTCCGAACGGTACAGCCGCTGTGTGAACTCGCTCAGTTGTTCGATCTGGGCCTGGACCGGCAGTGGCTCGACCGACTCGACAATTTGCGATACCGCAAGGTCGGAGGCATCGGGCGCCAGCGAGGCGATGGCCAGCGAGCCAGCGCCCAGCAGCATGGCTGCTACCAGGGCGGTGAGTCGACGGGGGTGCTGCGCGATGGCGCGGCTGGCAGAGGTGCAAATTGCACGCACTACGGCGAGCTTACCGTGAGTCAAATCGGGATTCCCAACGATTGGTGGTTGACCGCGGCATCTATGCACCGTCGATGTTGAGTCCCTGGTGCGACATAGAATCGAGCGCCAGGAAAAGCGGAAATTATATCGACGCACCCCGATAGTGCAAGCCAAAAAGCGACATGAATGTAACCACGAAGACAGATTTTCCGGTGACCGACGCGGTGCGCGCCGCATTGGCGGTGACGCTGCGCGGCTGCGAGGAGCTGATTCCGCAGGACGACTGGGTGCGCAAACTGGCGCGCGCGCAGGCCACCGACACGCCGCTGCGCATCAAGCTGGGCCTGGATCCGACCGCGCCAGACATCCATATCGGGCACACCGTCGTGCTCAACAAGATGCGCCAGTTGCAGGATCTTGGCCATACGGTGATCTTCCTGATCGGCGACTTCACCACGATGATCGGCGACCCGTCCGGCCGCAACACGACCCGCCCGCCGCTGACGCGCGCGCAGATCGAGGCCAACGCTTTGACCTATTACCAGCAGGCTTCGATGGTGCTGGACCCGGCGCGCACCGAGATTCGCTACAACAGCGAGTGGAGCGACCCGCTGGGCGCGCGCGGCATGATCGAACTGGCGGCCAAATACAACGTGGCGCGCATGATGGAGCGCGATGATTTTGCCAAACGGTACAAGGAAGGCCGCTCCATCAGCGTGCATGAGTTTCTGTATCCGCTGATGCAGGGTTATGACAGCGTGGCGCTCAAGTCTGACCTCGAGCTCGGCGGTACCGACCAGAAGTTCAACCTGCTGGTCGGCCGGCATCTGCAGTCCGAGTACGGGCAGGAGCCGCAATGCATTCTGACCATGCCACTGCTCGAGGGGCTCGATGGCGTGGACAAGATGTCCAAGAGCAAGAACAATTACATCGGCATTTCCGAGGACGCCAACACCATGTTTGCCAAGGTGCTGAGCATCTCCGACGTGCTGATGTGGCGCTGGTACACGCTGCTGAGTTTCCGCTCCGAGGCCGAGATCGCGGCGCTCAAGGCCGAGGTCGACGGTGGTCGCAACCCCAAGGACGCCAAGGTGGCGTTGGCCAAGGAGATCACCGCGCGGTTTCACTCCAATGCGGCCGCCGACGTCGCCGAGGCCGACTTCAACCACCGGGCCCAGGGCGGCATCCCCGACGACATGCCCGAGCTGCGCTTGCCGCTGGGCGAAGGCGGCGCGCCACTGGGCGTCGGCGCCTTGCTCAAGGCCGCGGGGCTGACGGCCTCCAGTGGCGAGGGCAATCGCCTGATCGACGGCGGCGGTGTTCGCATCGACGCCGGCGTGGTCAGCGACAAGGGCCTCAAGCTGGGCGCCGGCACCTATGTGCTGCAGGTCGGCAAACGCAAGTTCGCGCGCGTGACGCTGCACTGAACCCGTTACCCGATGCGATTCCTGCCATCGGCCTATATGACACCGCAACACCTGTTGCGAGCCTCTGTCGTTGTCGCGGTGATCACCATCGTGCTCAAGACGCTGGCCTGGTACATCACGGATTCGGTCGGCCTGCTGTCGGATGCGATGGAATCGTTCGTCAACCTGGCCAGTGCCTTGTTTGCACTGGGCATGGTGACCATTGCCAAGCGCCCGGCCGACGCCGAGCACCCCTACGGGCATCACAAGGCGGAGTATTTCTCGTCGGGCTTCGAAGGCATCCTGATCATCGGTGCGGCCGGCGGCATCATCTGGGCGGCGGGGCATCGCATGTTCGACCCGCAGCCGCTGACCTCGGTCGGTTGGGGCCTGTCGCTGTCGGTCATCAGCTCGGCGTTCAACGGGCTGCTGGCGTGGGTGATGTTCGACGTGGCGCGCAAACACCGTTCGATCGCACTCGAGGCCGATGGCAAACACCTGATCACCGATGTCTGGACCTCGGTTGGCGTCGTGGTCGGCATTGGCCTGGTCGGAATCACCGGCTGGTTGTGGCTCGACCCGCTGGTGGCCATCGGCGTGGCGATCAACATCCTGCGCGAGGGTGCGCATCTGGTGTGGCGCTCGTCGCAGGGCCTGATGGACGAGGCGCTGGAGCCCGATGTGCTGGCGCAGATCGAGCGCACGCTGCACGAATTCGACCACCACACCATCCGCTTCGACCATGTCAGCTCGCGGCGTTCGGGCCAGCGGCGCTTTGTCGACCTGCACATGCACATGCCATCGAACTGGACGCTCGGGCGTGCGGCGTCGTTGCGCATGAGTGTGGAGCAGGCCTTGATGAGTGCGGTGCCGGGGCTGCGCGCCACGATCCAACTGCTGCCCACCGACGTCGAGGCGTACTTCGAGGAAGAGAAGGACCTGCTTTGATCGCGCTGCTGCAACGGGT
>JBDTMH010000378.1:0-3469 GCA_039934375.1 Burkholderiaceae bacterium
CGTTGGTGGCAGGCTTTCGATGATCCCTTGCTGGTCTCGCTGATCGAGCAGTCCTTGCAGTCCAATACGCGCGTGCAGATTGCCCAGGCTGCGTTGCGCCAGGCGCGGGCCCAGCGCGAAGTCTCGGCCGCGAGTCTGTCGCCGAGCGTGGGCAGTTCGGCTTCGGCGCGGCGCAACCCGGCGGGTGGCAGCAATGGCAATACCTTCCAGGCCGGATTGGACGCGAGTTGGGAACTGGACCTGTTCGGCGCAAATCGCCGCGCGGTCGATGCGGCAAACGCCACGGCCAGTGCCAGTGCCGCCAGCCTGGGCGACGTCCAGGTGTCGATTGCGGCCGAGGTCGCGCTGAACTACATCACGCTGCGCAGCGCGCAGCAGCGGCTGGGAATTGCCAATGCGAATCTGGCAAGCCAGGCCGACACATTGCAGATCACCGAGTGGCGGGTTCAGGCCGGACTGGCGACGTCGCTCGAATCCGAACAGGCGCGCGCGGCGGTCGAGTTGACCCGCGCGCAGTTGCCACTTCTGCAAACGCAGATCGCGCAGTCGCGCCATGCGCTGGCCGTGCTGGCAAGCCAGGCGCCGGATGCCCTGTCGGCACAACTGGACACGGCCGCCCCGGTGCCGCAGCCGCCCGCGGACATCGCGCTGGCTTTTCCCGCCGACACCTTGCGCCAGCGCGCTGACGTGCGCGCGGCCGAACTCCAGGCCGAGGCGGCGCTGGCCCGGGTGGCCCAGGCCGACGCCCAGCGCTTGCCCAGCTTCCAGATCGGTGGCTCACTGGGCCTGAGCGCGTTGACGCTGGCGGGCCTGACCAATGCCGCCTCGCTGACCAGCGCGCTGCTGGCCAGTGTCTCGCTGCCGGTGTTCGACGGTGGCGCAATCCGCGCGCAGGTCGGCGTGCAGCAGGCGGCGCTGGAGCAGGCGCGTGCCAGTTACCAGAGCACCATCCTCACCGCATTGCAGGAGGTGGAGGACGCGCTGGTCGCATTGCGCCAGGACCGAGCGCGCCTGGTCAACCTGCAGGCAGCTGCCGATGCCGCCGGCAATGCTGCCTTGCTGGCGCGCCAGCGTTACAGCAGCGGCCTGGTGGATTTTCAGACCGTGCTGGATACCCAGCGCAGCCAGCTCAATGCGCAGGACAGTGTGGCCAGTACCGAGGCCACGGTCAGCGCCGACCACGTGCGCCTGTACAAGGCGCTGGGCGGCGGTTGGCAGCCCGGTGCCGCCGACTCCCAGGTATCACCGTCACCCGACAACAAGACTGGCCGTCCTTCCGCATGAACACCCAACCCAAAGATGATGCCCAAGCCCGAGCCGCCGATGCGCCGAAAAAAAGCGCCGCCGTGACGGCTCCTGACACGTCGGCCGTCGACATCGCCACCTTGCTTGACGAACCCGCAGCCCGGCCCTGGTACCGCAGAACCGGCCTGTGGTTGGGCCTGCTGGTGCTGCTGCTGGCCGGTGGCGGCGCGTGGTACTGGCAGGCACGTCAGAGCGCACAGGCGGTGCCGATCTATACGACCCAGCCGGTGACGCGCGGCAACCTGACGCTCAACGTCACCGCTAACGGAACCTTGCAGCCGACCCGCTCGGTCAACATCGGTAGCGAGCTTTCGGGCACGGTGCTCAAGGTCAACGTGGACGTGAACGACCGGATCCACAAGGGCCAGGTGCTGGTCGAACTCGACACCGCCAAGCTGCGCGACCAGATCCTGCGCTCGCGTGCCACACTGGCGGCGGCCAATGCCAAGGTGGCGCAGACCGTGGCCACGGTGGCCGAAGCGCGCGCCAGCCTGGGACGGCTCGAAGAGGTGGCGCGCCTGTCGGGCGGCAAGGTGCCATCCAAGGCCGAACTCGATACCGGGCGCGCCACGCTTGAGCGCGCAGTTGCAGACAACGCCAGTGCCCGCGCCGGCGTGGCCGATGCGCAAGCGGCCTTGTCGACCGACGAGATCAACCAGTCCAAGGCTTCGATCCGTGCGCCGTCCGACGGCGTGGTGCTCACGCGCAGTGTCGACCCCGGCAATGCAGTGGCCGCCTCGCTGCAGGCGGTGACGTTGTTCACCGTCGCCGAAGACCTGACGCAGCTGCGATTGCTGGTCAACGTCGACGAGGCAGATGTCGGTTCGGTCAAGGTCGGACAGAAGGCGACGTTTACCGTCAGCGCCTACCCCAGCCGCAAGTTTCCGGCCACCATCACCCGGGTGTCCTTTGGCTCGACGATCACCGACAACGTGGTGACCTATCTGACCTACCTCGAAGTTGACAACAAGGACATGAGCCTGCGTCCTGGCATGACGGCCACTGCCACCATCACGGCGGTGCAGCGCGAAAACGTGCTGCTGGTGCCGAACAGCGCGCTGCGGTTCGAGCCCACGCAGGCGCAGGATGGCGCCGCAGCCGCGTCCAAATCCGGCGGCGGTTTCAGTCTGATTCCGCGCATGCCGCGCAGCAACACGCGCAAGTCGGCCGCCAGTGCCTCCGACACCGCACTGGCGCGTCGGGTATGGGTGTTGCGCGATGCTGTCGCGGTGCCAGTGCAGGTGGTGCCCGGCATCAACGACGGCCGCATGACCGAGATCGTCTCGGGCGAGCTGCAAGCCGGCATGGCGGTAATCACCGACCAGAAAATGGCGGTGGGTCAATGACGATTCCATTGATCCAGCTGCGTGGTGTCACCAAGGTCTATGGCAGTGGTGCGGTGGCGCTGATGGCCCTCAAAGGGGTGGACATCGACATCCACGCCGGGGAGTTCGTCGCCATCATGGGGCCCAGCGGCAGCGGCAAGTCGACGGCCATGAATATTCTGGGCTGCCTGGACACGCCATCGGCGGGACAGTACCTGTTTCGCGGCGCCCGTGTCGATGCGCTGACCCGCGACCAGCGTGCCCGGTTGCGCCGTCGTTATCTGGGGTTCGTGTTCCAGGGCTTCAACCTGCTGGCACGCACCTCGGCGCAGGAGAACGTCGAGCTGCCGTTGCTCTATCGCGGCGAAAGCGCGCGCGCGCGCCGCCTGGCTGCGATGCGGGCGCTGCAATCGGTGGGCCTGGGCGGGTGGGAGCACCATACGCCCGGGGAACTTTCAGGCGGGCAGCAGCAACGGGTTGCGATTGCACGGGCCATCGTCACCGAGCCGGCTGTGCTGCTGGCCGATGAGCCCACCGGCAATCTCGACAGCCAGCGCAGCCTGGAGATCATGGAGTTGCTGCGCTTGCTGAACGTCGACCAGGGCATCACGGTGCTGATGGTGACGCACGAGCCCGACATGGCCGCCTATGCGCATCGCATGGTGCGCTTCGTTGACGGCCGCATCGAACGCGACGAGCCGAATCTGCACCCGGTGGTGGCATCGGGCGTTGCGCTGGCTGGGGTCGCCTGATGTGGTTGAACACGCTGCTGCTGGCGCTGCGTTCGATCCGGCGCAACCTGATGCGTTCGTTCCTGACCATCCTGGGCATCGTGATCG
>JBDTMH010000379.1:0-3463 GCA_039934375.1 Burkholderiaceae bacterium
GACGACTTTCGCGCCGGCTGGTGGTGCTCGAAGGCCGCCTGCGCGCACTTGATGGCGGGCCGGCACTTGCAGGCGGCGATCGAGGCGCAGCAAGCGATGGCTGCCAACGAATGTCTGCCGTTGCCGCCGCTTTTGCTCGCCGCGGCATTGGCGGGCGACGGCAGGTCCGTCGAAGGCCGCGAGGTGCTGCGCGTGCACCGGGCGCGGGAACCTCAGTGTGATCGGGCGCACGCCGAGATGCTGCTTGGGCACGGCGAAGTGGGGTACATGCAAGGTTGTTCGCAAATCCTCACAACCCTCGAAGCACTGGGCAGTGCAGTCGAGTAAGCGAATCGCGTCGCGCGCTATGCAGGTGCGTGTGAATAGCTCTTGAGCGACGCATACCTGCACTCTGGACTCATGATTTGGTGCTCAATGGGGTCGCCCCCCGCGGCTGCCCCGACCTTTGCAAAATATGCGTCGGTCCTCCCATCGTTCCGAACAGGGCCTTGCCTGCAGGCGTGGTGGTGTTGATAACTTGCTGATGGAGATACAAGTCGACGCCGGTCGAATAAAGCTCCTGGAGCACATTGACGAGGTCGATCAGTGAGCGTCCGAGCCGGTCGACTGACCAGGACGCGACGATATCGAAGTCTTTCCTAGCGACGCCCTTGAGCATTGCATCCAGTTGAGGTCTGTCCTTGCGGCCCTTGGCGTCGCTGATCAGAGGGACGGGTGCGGCAAATTCAAAGGAGGGTTTCGGTATGGATCATTCTTTCTTGGCTAGGCCGTGTTCGATGTCCAGATGGCGGTTGTCGGTTCATCCCGGTCAACCTCTGGCTTCTTGCCCGCCGGACCCCCAGCTTTTGGAAGGTGGGCTAGATCGATCAGGGGTTCACGCGACAATCGGGGCTTGAATGCTCCAGACGGACTATGAAAACTCAGATTGATCACTTGGTGGTCGTGGCGAAGACCCTTAACCAGGGCGTGCAATGGTGCGAGGCCACTTTTGGTATCACGCCTGGGCCCGGCGGTGAGCATGCGCAGTTTGGCACGCACAACCGCTTGTTCAAGATCGCCACGCCGGCCAACCCGCTTGCCTATCTTGAAATCATTGCCATCGATGGGGGTGTCGCGCGTCCACCGAAGGCCCCACGCAAACGCTGGTTTGACATGGACGATGATGCTGTGCGAGCCGCTGTTGCGATTGAGCCGCGTCTGGTGCATTTCGTGGCCAGTACAAGCGACGTTCAGGCCGGACGTGCAGCGTTGAGCGCGCTTGACATCGACCGTGGACCAGCGGTGCAAGCCAGTCGGCATTCGCGTCGCGGACTGTTGCAGTGGCAGATCACGGTACGAGAAGATGGCCAGCGGCTGTTTGACGGCGCGCTTCCAACCTTGATTCAGTGGGGAAAGGCAGATGACGCTGATCCACTTCGCCTGCACCCAAGGAACAGCTTGCCGCGTTCGGGCGTCTCGCTGCAGACCATTGCTGTCACGCACCCTTCGGCCGACAAGCTCCGGTTGGCTTACGAGGCCATCGGACTGACGGGCGTTGTGATCAACTCAGGCCCGGCGAACATCAGGGCGACGTTTCAGTCCCCACGAGGAGTTGTCGAGTTGAACAGCCAAGGGGTATAGGTGATCTGGCGAATACTCTGACGCCTGCAGGTGATGGGGACCACGTGCCTGGGTAGGTCCCGCACCCGGCACTGAATCCCGTCGCGCGAACCTGCATTCTGCGTCGGTCAGTCGGCCGTCGAACATCCAGGCAGACAAACTGTGGTCGTCGGGCTGACAGTGACAGAGTTTGTCTGGTGCTGACTTACGCGGCCGGCACAACACTTTTCTCGTGTATACCCAAGGCCGTTTGTGTGCCACCACTCATCGGCCGAATCGGACGCGAGTGAGGCATTTGAGGCCACCATCAAGGGCATACCCAGACTCCCACCAGCCTCGCGGACGAAACGGTAGGCGGGCATTGATAGCTCCGGCTTTCAATCGAAATTTTTCTGAGAATCGACGTTAGTGACGCACGCTTCATACGATGGGCTAAGGCGCGTGCCGCCGCGCGCGCTGGCCTTGCCCCGTGTAGTAACCGCGGGGAGAAACGACGGGGAGAAAGATTAGCAACGACACACCGGTTGAGTTTGTGAGGATGGACCCGGAGACCGGGGAGCCTGTCGTCGCATTCGACGTGGGGTGTCGTCGGCATGAGACGCTGTGCATCGCGACATGCGATGAAGTTCCCGCGACTTCCGCATTGATTGATGCGGTGACCTTTTCCGTAGTCCCGCCCGACGAAAAGTCGTACGTCTGGGTCATGGCGCAGATGCAGCAGTTCCTTGATATCCAGGGGTTCCAGCAACGTAAGGGCATGTTTGGCTTTCGCTACTCTGCACGCTTCGGCGATGGTGTCGGCATCGTCGCATGGGGTGGCGAATCCCAACGCTGGCACGTGTTCTTTTCGCTGATGGGCAAGGGCTGCTCGATGGTGCAGGACTGGCATGCGCTGGCTGTTTGGCTGGAAGGCATCCATGACTTCCGCTGCCATGACCTGAGGCACACATTTGCAACTTGGCACCGGGACGCGGACCCATCCATGAACTGCAATGCCTGGGCGAGTGGAAGACACAAACGATGGTTGCGCGGTATGGTCACGTTGCGCCGCAAGGTCTGCAATTCACGGCAAGTCGGCTCGATACCCTAATGCTGGATTGCGGGGCTTCTCGGGCGAGTTATCAAGCTGCGCGGGAGGAGAATGTCAACGCACTTGGTGTTGACATGTGACATTACTGTAGCTACAGTAATACATGCGATTCGAGTTTGATCCTGACAAGGATGCAATCAACCAAGCCAAACATGGAGTCTCGTTGGAATTGGCTGCCGAACTCGATTGGGAAGCAGCGTTGGTGTGGGTCGATGGCCGTTTCGAATATGGCGAGTTGCGCATGATTGCACTAGCGCCCGAGACACAGGTCCTTTACTTCGTTGCATTTGTGGATCGTGGCCGGGTTCGAAGGGTCATCAGCCTTCGCCGTGCCAATCGTCGTGAGGTGAAGCACTATGTCCAAAATATCTAGTCGACGCTCGATCGTCATTCCGACGACTCAGGAAGACAAGGCGATTACAGCTGCGGCAAAGAAAGATCCGGAAGCGTTACCTCTCACGCTAAAGCAGCTTGATGAAATGGTCCCGATGCGGACATTGCGTGGGCGGCCCAAGTCTGCGACGGCTAAGCAATTGGTGTCTGTGCGTTATAGCCCGGAGGTCGTTGCTTACTTCAAATCCACGGGTGATGGCTGGCAGTCGCGCATGGACGGTGTGTTGCGAAAGTACGTGTCCCGGCAATCGCATCGAGCGTGAACATGAGGTCGAACCGACTGCTCCGTCCGACCGCCGTCGGCTGAGCGTCAACGTTGCCGCTGGAGAAAGTGAGTCTTCCCAGATACCAATCACGTGTTGGCTACGTATCCACTACATG
>JBDTMH010000380.1:0-3462 GCA_039934375.1 Burkholderiaceae bacterium
ACGATGAGCAGGCAGCGCACTACATGCGGGCGCTGTACGCACCGTTTCAGCGCAATCACGAGCGGCTGATCCTCATGGACGTGCGCAGCGCCGAGCTGACCAAATACGCTGCCAATGCCATGCTGGCAATCGGGCGCTGACGGGTCGCTGATCCGGGCAGCATTCAAGTGGCATCGATTGGCCGCTGGACGGGATGATATCTTTGGTCGGGCGACCTATTCTGGTTGACGCAAAAAGTGTAAAGATATCGCAATCGTCGGCATTTTGATAATATCTATGTCATGCCAAAGCGATCAATTGCTCTCACTGAAATACCGCCTGCGGTGCGCTCATTGCTGCGCGAGCTTGGTGCCAACCTGTCCGTCGGCCGCAAGCGTCGCAAGGAATCGATCAGGGCATGGGCCGGGCGCATCGGCGTATCTGAGCCCACGCTGGCGCGCATGGAGCGGGGCGACCCCGGCGTCGCCTTCGGCACCTACGCCACCGCACTGTGGGTGATCGGCCGTGCGCAGGCCATTCCCGAACTGGCCGCGCCGCAACTCGACCTCGGTGCGCTTGAAAGCGAGGTCCGGGTGGCTCGAGCGCGAGCGGTCCGCTCACCGATTTCTCTGGAAGCGCGGCTCCAATCTTCGGACGCAGTCCAGGCGGATCTCACGAGCACCGCAGCTGTTCCTGCCAAATTGTCTGGTGCATCTTGATGGCTGCACCGGAGACCAACGGCTATACACCCGTCGACACCCTCTACCTTTGGTGGACGGGAGATCTGGCGCGGCCGGTTCTGATCGGCGAACTCGCCATGGTGCGTGCGTCCAGAGGGGTGTCGCTGCGTTACGCAGCCAGTTGGCGCGCCGCGGGCTTCTCGCTCAGCGAAGATCTGCCCTTGATCGACACCGAATTCCTTCCTTCGAGCAAGGAGACAGCTGCCGGCGCGGTGGACGATGCCCGGCCCGACCGCTGGGGCGAGCGGGTTATCCGCGTCCTGGACAAACCATTGCGTTTGTCCTTGATGGAGTACCTGTACTTCGCTGGCGATGAGCGGTTCGGCGCATTGGGTGTGTCGACTTCGAAGGATCGATATTTGCCGCGCCGCCTGGGGCCACTGCCCGAGCTGGTGGATGTTGCGCAGATTGACGAGCTGGTGAAAAAGGTGGCCACCGGTGAGCCGGTGCCCGCGGAGCAGCGCCGACTGATCGCGCCCGGCGCGACCATGGGTGGCGTACGGCCCAAGGCGCTGCTCAACATCGGTGGTGAGCAGTGGGTGCTGAAGTTCTCGGAGCCAGGCGACTACGTCGACATGCCCCTCATCGAGCACGCAGCGATGACGCTGGCTGAACGGGCGCATATTCGTGTGGCCACGACGCAGCCAATCGCCTTGGCGCGAGGGCACGCGGTTGCTGTCAAGCGCTTCGACAGGATCTATGGCGGGGATGGCGGTAGGCGCCGGCACGCGTTGTCCGCCAATGTGGCGCTCAAGGCTGCGGGCGAGGGCCTGGGCTACCCTGAGCTGGCCCAGCTGCTTCGCCGGCGCGGCGTCGCCGAGTCGTTGCTGGGCAGGGCCCAGATGGCCGAGTTGTTCCGCCGCATGGTGTTCAACATCCTCATCGACAACACCGACGATCACGAGAAGAACCACGTCCTGCTCATGAACGACCGTGGCGAATACGAGTTGTCACCCGCGTTTGATGTGCTGCCCTCGGGCCATGCGTTGGGCTACCAGCAGATGCGAGTGGGTGTCGACATGGCGGACTCCTCCATCGCCAATGCCTTGTCCGAGCACGGACAGTTCGGGCTCAAGCGAGATGAAGCCGAGTCCCAAGTGCGCCAGGTGGCAGCCGTGGCGGCAGGATGGAAGCACCACTTCACTGCGGCAGGTGTGCGGGCGGCCGATGTCGAGTCACTGGCTCAGCAAATCGACAGGCCGTTCCTGGTAGATCAACGCCGTGCGTGGGGGGGTGCCGGCTGACGAAACACAATTCGTGTCGGATAGCCTGCACCACCGGCGTATCGATCCTCAGGCCCGACGCGATGAAGTCTTGCTGCATCAAGGCAGGCCCCCGCGCCGACGCTGAATAGGGGTCGAATTCCGGGTGCTTCATGCACACCATGCGGTCCGGTTCATGTAGCCCGCACAGCTTTCAACAAGGCGCCAGGCCAGGTCAGTTTGGCGCCATTGGCTCCACAGTCAGCTTGAGGCCCATGGCCTTGATCACCTTGAATAGCGTATCGCTGTTCGGCGCTCGCTCTCCAGAGAGGCTGCGATAAAGGCTTTCTCGGGAGAGGCCGGTGTCCTTCGCCAATTGGGTCATTCCGCGTGCACGCGCAATGGCGCCCAGTGCGGCCGCGAGTTCCGCCGGATCGCCATCTTCCAAAGCCTGCCGCAGGTACTCGGCCACATCTTTTTCGTCCTGCAGGTAATTGGCCATGTCGAACGCTCTTGTCTGGTCTTTGCTCATTTGAACTCCTTCGCCAGCATCTGGGCTCTTGCTATGTCCTTGCCCTGGGTCGATTTGTCGCCATAGCAATTGCCACTGAAGCGCTGCCGCAGCGCTGCCGAATAAATGTGGTTAGAGCCGCGCAGCACGTCGACACCTTCGATCAGCAATTTCTCAATCAAGCCTGCGGCTTCGATGCATTGAGATGGTTCGACGCGTTCTCGATCACGTCAGGATCGTCGTCGTATCGCCGTTTGGAGCGGAGCCATTCGTTTAGATGCTGCTGGATTGACATGGCTTTGGCTACCCGCTGCAGACGGTCTGCATCGAGTCGCTCGGCGTCCAGGTCCAGCGGCGGTGGCCGCACCGGACTGCGTGATGAGGCTGCGAGGTATATCCAGTCGCACAGCGCCTTCTCAGGTGTGGCCCGGGGATGCGCGAAACGGCTGTCGCGCCAGTCCAGCACCTCCAGCCTGCCCAGCTCATACACATGCCAGGGCAGAGCCCGAAAACGGAATTCACCCAACGGCGTCTTGACCGGGCTCAGGTTGGGCACGGGCAGGCCCGGGGTCAGCGACACGACGCAGGTTATAACGTCCCCCATGTTGTTCAGTATCCAGTCTTGCTCCAGCACCCACGCCAGGCTGGGAACCGCAGTCTGCTTGATGTAGCCCGCGGCGGCTCCTGCGCTGACCGATTTGTTGCCTGCTGCATTCAGAAATAGGCCATTGCGCACCTTGCGCAGCCATCCGGACGCACAGGCCTTGGCAAGCCAGCGTTCGAATGTGGGCCTGGACGGCGGCGCAGCTGTTGCCAACGCCTCGTTCCACAGCATGCCGGTGGTCCAGGCTTCCACGTCGCTTTCCATCAGTCGGCGATCGAGCCGTACTTTCCAGTCGAGTGCCATGAGTTACTCCAAAGGTCTCGTCAGAGCGCCAGTGAGCCAATGTTCGACGCGGCCGGCACTAGCCAATGCCATCTCTTCCCAAGCCTCTGGCGTAATGAATGCACGCAGATCGGGTGGAAGGTA
>JBDTMH010000381.1:0-3447 GCA_039934375.1 Burkholderiaceae bacterium
CGCCCGCGCACCGGGCCGACCAATGGGTTGCCGTCGGGCGCAAACGTGAACGGCCCGTTGATGACCCGCTTGATGCCGACGTTCTCGAGTTTGGGGAAATGGCGGAACGCCACTTCCAGCGAAGGCGCGATCCGGTCCAGGTCGGGCTGCAGCAACTCCTGGCCAAAGGTCCACGGTGTCTCCTTGGGCGACCAGGGTACGCAGGCCTTCTCATACGCGCCGAGCACGATGCCCCGGCCTTCCTGGCGCAAATAACATTCGGCGCCGAAATCGATCACATGGCCGATCTCCTTGCCCGCTTCCTTGTTGTAGGCCACCACCTCCGGTATCTCGTCCGTGACCAGATACATGTGCTCCATCGCCAGCACCGGCAATTCGATGCCGACCATGCGCCCGACCTCGCGCGCCCACAGGCCGCCAGCGTTGACGACGTGCTCGCATTCGACAACGCCCTTGTTGGTGATCACGCGCCAGGTTCCGTCGGGCTTTTGCTCCAGACTCTCGACCATGGTCTGGACTTCGATCGTCGCACCGCCCAGACGCGCAGCCTTGGCATAGGCATAGGTCGTGCCCGACGGATCCAGATGGCCCTCATTGGGGTCGAGCAAGGCGCCGATGAAATGCTGCTCCTCGATGAACGGAAAGTACTTCTTGGCCTCGGTCACCGAGATGATCTCGGTTGCCATGCCCAGGTAGCGCCCCTTGGCCACCGTGGTCTTGAGAAACTCCATGCGCTCGGGCGTGTCGGCCAGCATGATGCCGGCCGACAGGTGCAGTCCGCAGGACTGACCGGAGATTTCCTCCAGTTCCTTGTAAAGGCCCACGGTATAACTTTGCAGCATGGCCACATTCGGGTCGCCGTTGAGCGTGTGAAAGCCGCCCGCCGCATGCCAGGTCGAGCCGGACGTGAGCTGGTCGCGCTCGAGCAGCAAAACGTCCTTCCAGCCCTTCTTGGTCAGGTGGTACAGCACGGAGCATCCCACCACGCCACCCCCGATGACAACGACTTGTGCTGTTGATTTCACGGTCCAGGCTCCTTCATGTGCATTGTCGCTGTATTCGCGCGCCACGGCTCGATGCGCCCAGTTCGGACGCGGGACGGCAGCGCCGGCACTCAAAAATCGGTCGGCACACCGCCTTCGGCCTTGCGGCGCGCAACAAAGGCGTCTAGTTCCTCCTCGATCGCCCGGTCCATGGGCGGGCGCTCGTAGGCGGCCAGCTCCTTCTGCCAGACCGCGTTGGCCTTCTGGAATGCCGTCGGACTGCCGGCCTCCTGCCAGGTCTCGAAGTTGCGCCAGTCCGAGATGATGGGCGAGTAGAAGGCGTTCTCGAAGCGCTCCAGCGTGTGCGCGGTGCCAAAGTAGTGGCCACCTGGGCCGACTTCCCGCACGGCGTCCAGACCCAGGCCGGCCGGGCTGACATCGAGCGGCGTCAGGAACTCGGCCACCATCTGCAGCAGGTCCACATCGACGATGAACTTCTCGAACGAACAGGTCAATCCGCCTTCCATCCAGCCGGCGGAATGCATGATGAAATTCGCGCCGCCCTGAATCACTGCCCAGAGCGAAAACACCGACTCGTAGGCCGCCTGCGCATCGACGGTGTTGGCCGCGCAGACGTTGGAGCTGCGATACGGAATGCCGTATTTGCGACACAGCTGCCCGCCGGCCAGCACCGCCTTCATGTATTCGGGCGTGCCGAAAGCAGGCGCGCCGGTCTTCATGTCCACATTGGACGTGAACCCGCCGTACACCACGGGTGCGCCCGGGCGCACCATCTGCGTGAAGGCAATGCCCGCCAGCGCCTCGGCATTTTGCTGCGCCAGCGCGCCGGCGATCGTCACCGGCGCCATGGCACCGGCCAGCGTGAACGGCGTCAGCATGATGATCTGGTTGCGCGACGACATCTCGATGATGCCCTGCAGCATCGGCGTGTCCAGCCGCAGCGGCGACGAACTGTTGATGATGGAAAACAGCGATGGCTCGGTCTCCATCTGTTCGCGCGAGATGCCACGGGCGATCCTGGCAATCTCCAAACCGTCCTGGTTGCGCTCCTTGCCCAGCGAATACACATGGAATGGCTTGTCGGTCAATTTGGCGATGTCCGACAGGCAGTCCAGATGCCGCACCGAGGCATGAATGTCAACCGGTTCGACCGGGTAGCCGCCGCTGGCGTGCACGATGTCGTAGCGTTGTGCCAGTCGCACCATATTGCGGAAGTCGACCTGGTTGCCGACCCGGCGGCCCCCTTGCAGATCCGAGCAATTGGGCGGGCTGGCCACCTGCGCGAAGGCCAGGTTCTTGCCGCCGATCTGGACGTTGCGTTCGGGGTTACGCGCATGCAGCGTGAACTGGGACGGGCAGGTCTTGATCGATTGCAGGATCAGGTTGCGGTCGAAACGCACGCGCTCCAAACCTTCCCGCACGTCGGCGCCGGCTTTCTTCAGGATCTCGCGCGCGCCCGCATGCATGAAGTCCATGCCCATCTCTTCGAGAATGGTCAGCGACGCATCGTGAATCGCCTCCAACTCATCCTCGGACACCACTGGCGTCGGCGCGAAACGGTGCTTCAGCGACCGGTATTTGGCCGTGGACTGCAATACCCTGGCAACACCGGTCCCCCGCCCGCCGGGACGCCGTCGGCCTGCTGCGGCTGGAGTTGCTGAATCCGTCATGACTGCGCTCCTCATACTGGACCTGTGAATCGCAGGAGTATCCGGTCAAATCAGGTCCTGTCCAGCCCCATGTTTACGCCGCCATGCCATGAGTTGAAATCATGGGCCTAAACGTAGATACTGTGCAGGCAGCAGCAAAAAACAGAACGCAGAAACACCAACGCCCACCAGAAGGTGGGCGTTGGTGTCCGGTTTTTTCAACCGAGGTTTGGTTGCGCGAGCAAGATTTGAACTTGCGACCTTTGGGTTATGAGCCCAACGAGCTACCAGGCTGCTCCATCGCGCGGTAATCCGGGAGTGTACCCCATGAATCAGGCTTTGTCGCCCAATTCCTCAACTACTTCGTCTGCAACTTCAGGGCGGTCTACCAATTCGACAAAAGCCATGGGTGCATTGTCGCCAACACGGAAACCCATTTTAAGAATGCGGGTGTAACCACCGGGACGCGCGACATAACGCGGGCCCAGCACATCGAACAGCTTGGTGACACTGTCGCGGTCACGCAGGCGGTCAAACGCCAGGCGGCGATTGGCAACCGTAGCCACCTTGGCCAGCGTGATCATCGGCTCGATGACGCGGCGCAGTTCCTTGGCCTTTGGCAGGGTGGTCTTGATGGCCTCGTGCGCGATCAGCGAGTTCATCATGTTCTGCAGCATCGCAAGGCGGTGCGAGCTGGTGCGGTTGAGTTTACGTAGTCCGTGTCCGTGACGCATGGTGCTTTCCTTTTCGCTTCTTTATGAATGGCTAGCCGTATCAGGTACTGCCGTGGCACA
>JBDTMH010000382.1:0-3424 GCA_039934375.1 Burkholderiaceae bacterium
TCGTCGTTGAAGTCGTAGCGGCTGTTGTGCAACGAGCAGCTGCCTACGCCGTTTTCGGCGCCTTGCCCGATGCGCAGGTAGGCGCCTGGGCGTACCTGCAACATGAACGAGAAGTCTTCGGCGCCCATGCTGGGCTCGAGGTCACGTGCCACATGTTCGTGACCGACCAGCGCCGTGGCAACATCCGCCGCGAAGCGGGACTCCGCCACACTGTTGATCGTCGCCGGGTACAGGCGTTCGTAAACCACTGTCGCGCTGGCGCCAAACCCCATGGCTACGGCGCCGCACAATTCGGTCAGGCGGCGTTCGATCAGATCCTGCACCAAGGGACTGAACGTGCGCACCGTGCCCACCAGTGTCGCGCTGTCGGGAATCACGCTCATCGCGCCCGGGTCGCCGGCCTGCAGCGAGCACAAGCTGATCACCGCGCTGTCGATCGGGCGCACATTGCGCGCGACGATGCTCTGCACCGCCGTGATGATGTGGGCCGCGACCAGCACCGGATCCACCGTGGCATAGGCATGGGCACCGTGGCCGCCCCTGCCGGTGACCTCGATCCGGATCCGATCTGCCGCTGCCATCACCGGCCCGGCGTTGACGCCGATGGTGCCGGGCCGCATCAGCGGCGCATTGTGCATGGCGTATACCGCGTCCGCCGGGAATCGGTCGAACAGGCCGTCCTCGATCATCACGCGGGCTCCAGCGTACCCTTCTTCGCCCGGCTGGAAGATCAGCACAGCCGTGCCATCGAAATTGCGCGTCTCGGCCAGGTAGCGCGCGGCGCCGATCAGCATCGCCGTGTGACCATCGTGACCACAGCCGTGCATCAGGCCATGGGTGGCCGATTTCCAGGCGAAGTCATTGTTTTCTGCCATCGGCAAGGCGTCCATGTCGGCACGCAAGCCGATCGTCCGGCCACTCCCGGTCTGCTGGCCGCGCACGATAGCCACCACACCCGTCTTGCCGATGCCGGTATGGATTTCATCGACACCACACAGTCTGAGCGATTCCGCGACCCGCGCTGCGGTGTACCGCTCCTCGAAACCCAATTCGGGATGGGCGTGCAAATCACGCCGGAATGCGGTCAGTTCGGGGTGGTATTGGCTGATATGCGCAAACGCGCGGCCACGCGCGCGCAATCGCGCCCCTTGTGTGATTGCCATGTTCATCGCTCATTCTCCTGTCGCCACATCCGTTGACGCTGAATCCGAACCATACCGCAATCAACGTTACACCCTGCCCAGAGGATGACAAGGCAAACACTGCCGTGCCTCCCGCCAGTGGCCCTCAATCAAGCCTCGCTGTCTGCGGCTTTGCCTTGACGGCCAGATGACGCACCGGCCCGTACCATGCCTGAGCCTCGGAGCGCGTGTTGTCGGTATCGGTCATGATGCCAATCGCCAGCAAGGCGCCGGGCGCCTCACCAAAGGCTTTGACAAAATCGGCGCGGACATCACGCTCGTAGTCGAGCCACTGGCGCAATCGGCCCGTACCCGACTCCATCACCAGCTTGCGGATTCGGCTGGTGCGCGAATTGACGATGATGGAACCCGGCACCTGGTGGTTGCTCCAGACATACATCAACGTGGCATACGGCAAGGGCTCGCCGGTCAGCAATTCCGACAACTCGGACAATGCCGCATCCTTGGCCGCAAATCGCGCGCGATCGCCTTCGAAGGCCAGCACAATGCGCACCGGCGAGTCGTCGCCATCGCGTTGCGCCAGATCGGCGGCAGTGATCAGTGCCGGAACCATCCAGGAGAATCGCAGTTGACCCAATCGGTCGGGCTCGATCCGTACCGTCTGGCGCAGCATGCTGGCCGAGGACACGGCGCGCACCAACAAGGCATCGCGCCCATCCTTGCGCTCGTATTGATACTGAGTGGCACGCTTGCCGGGAAAAGTCTGGTGGATCCACGGGTGACGACTGCCTGGCGGCGACTCGGCGGTGGCCCAGGCGCTTTGCGAGATTTCGCTGGCGGCCCGCTCTGGTGGACCGTGGGCACAGCCCGCCACGACCACGGCAAACGAGCAGATCAGTCCATAGCGCCGTAGCAAGCCCCTGTCACATGAACGCATCACGGAATCCTGTGGCAAAAACGAGGTGGGGAAGTAGGCGTAAAAAAAACCCGCTGTTTGCACAGCGGGTTTAAAGTTTCAGACCCTCACGCTGGCCTTACGCCAGCACGAGATCAGAAGTTGTGAACCAGGCCCAGGCCGAAGTTCCGCTGCTGCGTGGTGCCGACACCAGCAGCGGTCGGATCGACTTCACCACGCAGGTACGCAGCATACACATAGGTGCGCTTGCTCAGCGGGTACTGGGCCATCAAGCTAAAGCCGGTGGCTTCAGCATACTTGGCGCCGCCGGCTTTCTGGTTCTCACGTGCGTAGCTCACCATCAGCGAAGGAGCACCCAACGGGATCACAGCACCGATCTGGAAGCCGGTGTCCTTGGCGTTGGTTGCACCACCGATTTTGGAGCCTTCAAATTGCAGGAACAACTTGGCCACCGCCAGGTCGTAAGAACCGCCGAATTCCCAGTTCTTCACGGCGATGGAGTTGCCGGTCAGCTCGTTACGCTGCCATGCACCACCGATGTTGATCGGGCCGTTCATGTAACCGGCCTGCAGACCCCACATCTTGCCAGCGCTGACGACGCCAGGAACCTTGTTCTCGCCCGGAGCCCACATCACGCCAGCACTGAAGCCGCCCATGTCAGGCGTCGCGTAAAACACCGAGTTGTTCTGACGACCGATGCAGTCGCCAGGGCCTTGCGAACCTGCAGGCAAACCCAACGTAGCACAGTTCGAGTTGAACACATAGTTCATCGCGCCGTAGCCAGAGTAGCCAAACGCGTCATGGGCGCCGTACATGTTGTCGATCGGATCGTACTGGCGACCAACGGTCAACGAGCCGAAACCACCAGACAGGCCGGCATAGGCTTGACGATGGAACTGACGCGCGGCGGCGGAAGCGGTGCCGTCATCGACGTTGAAACCCTGCTCCAACTGGAAGATGGCTTTCAGACCGCCACCGAGGTCTTCGGAGCCTTTCATGCCCCAACGGCTACCGGTGTGGCCACCAGAGCGGATCAGAGCGCCGCCATCAGCGATGGTCGTGCCGCCGACTTTGGTCTTCTGGCTGCCAATGGAAGCGTCGATACGACCGTACAGGGTGACGGACGACTGAGCAGAAGCTGCGCCAACTACGGCCAGGGCAGCAATCGCTACGAGGGTCTTTTTCATTTCAATTTTCTCCAAGGTTAAACATAGGGCTCCGGTGAGGTCTTCGGAACCCCGGGCCAACCTCCTATTCAAGGAAGTTGTACGTATTGCACCAGACGGCCGCCGGTTTGGCAAAAGAAACACCCCAAAAGTCGCGCTGAAAAGGTCTTTCCGTTGCGGACGAACAACAAACTTTACAG
>JBDTMH010000383.1:0-3413 GCA_039934375.1 Burkholderiaceae bacterium
GGACAGGTTCACTGCGGGGATTCACGGCGCTGCGTCAAACGGCCTTCTGGCCGATTTCGAAATTCGATAACTTCTCGAGTGCACGCACCATGCCCGAGTGGTCCCAGGCTGCGCCGCCATGCGCAATGCATGCGCTGAACAGTTGCTGAGCGGTCGACGTGGCCGGCAGCGCCAAACCCAGCGACTTGGCAGCGCCGAGCGCGAGGTTCAGGTCTTTCTGGTGCAATGCGATGCGAAAACCAGGATCGAAAGTGCGCTTGACCATGCGGTCGCCCAGAATGTCGAGGATGCGCGATGTAGCCAGGCCACCCATCAGCGCCTGTCGGACCTTGGACGGGTCAGCGCCAGCCTTGGCCGCAAACAGCAGGCCTTCTGCCACTGCATTGATCGTCAGTGCCACGACGATCTGATTGGCGACCTTGCAGGTCTGACCGTCGCCAGTGGCGCCCACCAGCGTGATGTTTTTGCCCATCACCTCGAATACCGGCTTGATCCGTTCGAACACCTCGGGTTTGCCACCGACCATGATCGACAGGGCCGCGTTCCTGGCGCCGACATCGCCACCGGACACCGGCGCGTCCAGGTAGTCGCAGCCCAGCGCCTCGATCTTCTTCGCGTATTCCTTGGTCTCGACCGGCGAGATGGACGACATATCGACCACGGTTTTGCCGGCGCTCAAGCCCTCGGCCACTCCGTTTTCTCCGAACAGCACTTTGCCCACGTCGGGTGTGTCAGGCACCATCAGGATGATGATGTCGGCGCGTTGTGCCACGCCCTTGGCATCCAGGCACTGCGTGGCGCGGCTGTCGGCAATTTCAGCGGCCAGTTTGCCACGGGTGTGCACAAACAGCTGGTGGCCCGCCTTGATGAGGTGGCCGGCCATGGGCGTGCCCATGATGCCCAGGCCGATGAAGCCGATCTTGCGAGCTTGTGTTGTCATGGTCTTGTTCCTTGTCTGTGTTCAATGGTGGGTAGATGAAGCCAGGCTCATCCAGCCAATTGCTGTCTCCAACCCAGTCCGTCCACGGTCGTGGTCGCCGGCTTGTATTCGCAGCCGATGTGCCCCTTGTAACCGATGCGGTCCAGATGCGCGAACAGGAAGGCATAGTTGATCTCGCCGGTTCCCGGTTCGTTGCGCCCCGGGTTGTCGGCCAGCTGGACATGGCCGATGCGTGCCAACTGCTTTTGTATCGTCGCGGCCAGTTCGCCTTCCATGCGCTGCATGTGGTAGATGTCGTACTGCACGAAGGTGTTGTCAAAGCCGACCTCTTCCAGGATCGACAGCGCCTGCGATGTACCGGTAAGGTAGAAGCCGGGTAAGTCGAAAGTGTTGATCGGTTCGATCAGCAAGCGCAGACCTGCTGCCTTCAATTCGGTTGCGGCAAAACGCAGGTTGTCGACCACGGTCTTGCGCAGCACTTCGGGCGCCACGCCTGCGGGCGCTTTTCCGAGCAGGCAGTTGAGCTGGGGTACAGCCAGCACTCGGGCGTAGGTGATGGCCTTGGCGACGCCCTCGCGGAACTCCGCAGTCCGATCTGGATGACAGGCAATGCCACGCTCGCCCGCGTCCCAGTCACCGGCGGGAAGGTTGTGCAGCACCAGCTTGAGCTTGTGGGTATCGAGTCGCTTTTTGACTTCCTCGGCAGGCCATGCGTATGGGAACAGGAACTCGACCGCGTCGAAACCGGCCTTGGCGGCGTGCTCGAAGCGGTCCAGGAACGGATGCTCCGTAAAGAGCATCGTCAGGTTGGCGGCAAATTTTGGCATTCGGGTTTCCCTTCAGTCGAGCATGGAGACGGCGGTGGGCACGTCGGCGCGGCTGCCGGCGAGTTCCTCGAACTCGACGACGTTGTCGATCTCGGTACCCATGGCGATGTTGGTCACACGCTCCAGGATGATCTCGATCATCACTGGCACCTTGAATTCCGCCATCCAGGCTTCGGCCTGTTTGATGGCTGGCGCGATCTCTTCCTGCTTGTGCACCCGGATCGCCTTGCAGCCCAGGCCCTCGACCACGGCCACATGGTCGACGCCGTAACCGTGCGTGACCTGTTCGGGCGACACATTGATGTTCTCGAACGCCAGCTGCACGCAGTAGTCCATCTCGAAACCGCGCTGGCTCTGGCGGATCAGGCCGAGATAGCTGTTGTTGACGACGACATGGATGTAGGGCAGCTTGAACTGTGCGCCGACGGCCATCTCCTCGATCATGAACTGGAAGTCGTAGTCGCCCGACAAGGCCACGATCTTGCGCGAAGGATCTGCAGCGCGCACACCGAGTGCCGCGGGAATGGTCCAGCCCAGCGGGCCGGCCTGGCCACAGTTGATCCAGTGGCGCGGGTGGTACACGTGCAGAAACTGGGCGCCGGCGATCTGGCTCAGGCCAATGGTCGAGATGTAGGTGGTGTCGCGTCCGAAGGCATTGTTCATGCACTGGTAGACGCGTTGCGGTTTCATCGGCACGGTGTCGTAGTTGGTCTTGCGCAGGTACTCGACCGAACCCTTGCGTTTCTGGCATTCCTTGACCCAGGTCGACCAGTCGCGCAGCTTGCCGGCGGCTTTCCACTCCTGAGCGATCAGAACGAACAGTTCGAGTGCAGCCTTGGCGTCGGACACGATGCCGTAGTCGGGCGCGAAAACGCGGCCGATCTGGGTCGGCTCGATGTCAACGTGGATGAACTTGCGGCCCTTGCAATAAACCTCGGGGCTGCCGGTATGGCGATTGGCCCAGCGGTTGCCGATGCCAAGCACGAAGTCGCTGGCCAGCATGTTCGCATTGCCGTATCGGTGGCTGGTCTGCAGACCACACATGCCGGCCATCAGAGCATGGTCGTCGGGAATGCTGCCCCAGCCCATCAGGGTCGGGATCACTGGAATGCCGGCGATCTCAGCGAACTGCTGCAACAGATCGGTGGCATCCGCGTTGATGATGCCGCCGCCGGCCACGATCAGCGGCTTGTCGGATGTATTGAGCATCTCCAGCGCTTTCTCGATCTGCTTGCGCGATGCGGTGGGCTTGTAGACCGACATCGGCTCGTAGGTGTCGATGTCGAATTCGATCTCGGCCATTTGCACGTCGAACGGCAGGTCGATCAGGACCGGGCCCGGTCGGCCCGAACGCATCAGGTGAAATGCCTGCTGGAACGCGCGTGGCACCTGGGCCGGCTCCAGCACGGTGGTGGCCCATTTGGTAACCGGCTTGGCGATCGACGCGATGTCGACCGCCTGAAAGTCTTCCTTGTGCAAACGTGCGCGGGGTGCCTGGCCGGTGATGCACAGGATGGGAATGCTGTCGGCCTGGGCCGAATACAGGCCGGTGATCATGTCGGTGCCCGCCGGGCCGGAAGTGCCGATGCACACACCGATGTTGCCGGCCTTGGCGCGGGTGTAGCCCTCGGCCATGTGCGAGGCAC
>JBDTMH010000384.1:0-3375 GCA_039934375.1 Burkholderiaceae bacterium
GAGCCCACGCCCTGTCGTCTCATGTGTGCATGGCCTGAGCCCACGCCCTGTCGTCTCATGTGTGCATGGCCTGAGCCCACGCCCTGTCGTCCGCGAATCCGCGTTTTATTGCAGATACGCGGCCGTCCGGGGACCCTGTAGGGGTCAAACGCACGTGCGGGGACGGAGAGGCCCGGGGCTCGCTTGTTCTCAAACTTTCAGGATATGAAACTGCGGTTTGTTATTCCATGCAGTTATATAGCGGTGCCCACGAGGTTCTGCGTATCGCAATTGCGCAATTGCGCATACAATTCGCGCCATGAGAGCAGACTTCGACCTCGGGGAGAACGGTTCGGTATTCCCGACGAGGGGTGGCGCGCGCTTCGGCGCCGGCAGAAAGCCGCCTGGCTACGAGAAGCCTGCCGTTGCGGTTGACTTCGACGTTGCCAAGGCCCGCAAGGAAGCCGCGCTGGCAGACATGCACGAGTTGAACTTCAAGGTCAAGTCCGGTGAGTACGTGGCGCGCGCGGCAGTGCAGGACGCTTCGGCCACGTTGCTGGCGAGCTTGTCGCAGAGCCTGCGGTCGATCCCCGACAACCTTGAACGCAAGTTCCACCTGTCTCCCGACATTGCCGAACAGATCGAGGCTGTCATCAATGCCTCGTTGTCTGACCTGTCCGAAGGCTTGGCGATGTTCACCGACGAGACGGTGGGATGAGCGACAACCAATATGCTGTTGCGATCAGCGATGTTTGCAGCGGCTACGCGGCACTCAAGCCGCCACTGCGTGTCAGCGTCAGCCAGGGCGCTGCGAACAACCTGGTTATCCGGCAGACCGGCATGGCAGGAACCCCCTGGTCAGCGGACGAGACGCCCTACATGGTTGAACCCATGGACCGGCTGGCGAGCCGCAAGCACGAGGCTGTCGTGTTCGTCGGACCTGCAAGGACGGGAAAAACTGCGGGTTTACTGCTCGGCTGGATGGCCCACACGGTCGTCAACGACCCGGGGGACATGCTGTTCATGCAGATGTCGAAAGACAAGGCCAGGGAGTTCAGCAAGACCGACGTGGACCGCGCCATGACCAACAGCCCCGCGCTGGCGGCCATGAAAAGCAACCGGGCCATCGACGCCAACACCTTCGACACCATGTTCCGTCACGGCGTGTGGCTGCGCATCGCATGGCCTACCGTCAGCAACGTCTCGGGCTCGACCTACCGCTACGTCGCCATCACCGACCTCGACCGCATCGACAATGCCGAGAACGTGGACGGCGAGGGTCCGCTGTTCGACCTGGCCCGCAAGCGCACCACCACCTTCTTGAGCCGCGGTATGTGCCTGGCCGAGTCCAGCCCGGGCATCGAGTTGACCGACCCGAACTGGAAGCAGGCCACGCCGCACGAGGCTCCGCCCGTCAGCGGCATCCTCGGTATTTACAACCGCAGTGACCGCGCTCGCTGGTACTGGCAATGTCCTGACTGCACCAGCCACTTCGAGGCTGCGCCGGGACTGGGCCTGTTCAACTTGCCATCGGACGACGAACTGCTGGAGCGCGTTCGCGTTGAGGACGTGTCGGCCATGGCGGCAGAGTACGGCTCGCGCATCATCTGCCCACACTGCGGCGTGCTGATCCCGGCCAAGGCCAAGACCGCGCTCAATCGCGGCGGGCGCTGGGTCGCCGAGGGGCAGACGCTTGGCGACGATGGTCAACTGCACGGCACGCCGTCGGCATCCACCGTCGCCGGCTACTGGCTGGGCGGCGTCGCGGCGGCCTACCAGACCTGGAAGTCACTGGTTGAGCGCTACCTGCAGGGCCTGCGCGACTACGCCCTCACCGGCAGCGAGGAAACGCTGAAGGCCACGATCAACACCGACCAGGGCATGCCATATATGAGCCGCCACCTGGTCGAGTCGCGCAACGCCAGCAGCCCGTCCGACAGGACCGAGGCCGACCTGCAGCGCTACGTCTGCCCGCCCGAGACGCGCTGCGTCGTCGCAGCGGTGGACGTGCAGGGCGGCACAAACAGCCGCTTCATTGTCCAGGTCCACGCAGTCGGGCCGCACATGGAGCAGTGGCTGGTCAACCGCTTCGAGATTCGCAAATCCGTGCGCGCAGGCATGGGCGAAGAGTTCGCGCAGATCGACCCGGCCAGCCATCCCGAGGACTGGGACGCGCTGACCGAGCAACTGCTGCGCGCCACCTACCGCACGCCCGACGAGGGACGTGAAATCCGGCTCAAAATGCTCGTGGTGGACTCGGGCGGCGAGGACGGCGTGACCGCCAACGCCTACGACTGGTTCAGGCGCGTGCGCAAGGCAGGCTACGCGACCCGCGTGCGGCTCTACAAGGGCGCCAGCAGCAACACAGCCCCCGTGGTCAAGGAATCGTTTGTCGGCGCGCGCAAGGCAGGCACCAAGGGTGACATCCCGCTCTACGTCTGCAACCCGAACCTGCTGTCTGACGCCGTGGCGGCAGGGCTGAAGCGTACAGACGGCGGGCCTAGCGCGATCCACTTTCCGACCTGGCTGCAACCGGCGTTTTTCGACGAGTTGGGGGCGGAAGTGCGCGGTAAAAACGGAGTGTGGGCGCAGGTGCGCAAGCGCAACGAGAGCTTCGACTTGTGTCGCATGATCCGCGCCGGCATGCTGTTCCTGGGGCTCGACAAGGTGAAAGACTGGTCGAACGTGCCTGACTGGCTGGCCCCACTGGACAGGAACAGCGAGATTGTGCTGCGCGAGGACCGGCGCGAGATGCAGGCCAACGTCCCTGTCGTCGCCGTGTCGGAGGCGCATATACGACGGGCACCGCGCACCCGACGCGTGGCAGCATCGCCATATTTGCGCTGAAATACGCAGATGGCCCAATGAATACGGACGTCTTTAGCTATTAAAACAGTAGCAAATTCTCTTTTTGATGAAAAATGCTTGCGCAATTGCACAAATTGAGTATCATCAAGGTCTGAAAATCGCACGCCGAGCCCGGGGTTAGAGCCAGGGCAAACAGCATTCCTAATTGGGCCACACTGCTTTATGTGATCGGCGTGCGATTTTCGGGCTATCACATCAGCGGCGGCGCGGAAGGACGCGCTAGGTACGGTGCAGAAAAATGAAATCCTTGAACGCGCGGGTTTACCGGTGAAAGCCGTCATTACCACAGCCTCTCGCTACTACGGCGAGGACAAGCAAGCGAGATTCGGGACTGCGAAGGTATCGACAGGAAAATGGAGTTGGCTCTGCGGACGCGCACCCAATCGGCGGCAGCGGCTAGTGGGCTGTCGAGCTGGAATCAAGCCCAGCCCGCTGTTGTGATGGTCAAGCGCATGCGCCGGATTGGGGTCACCCGGTCGCCATCTTCAACACTTTTCGCAAAAGTCGCCAAGACTTTACGCGAAATTG
>JBDTMH010000385.1:0-3331 GCA_039934375.1 Burkholderiaceae bacterium
TGCAGAGCCTGCCCAAGGATTTCATCGACACACATTTTGCGTTCTCGCGCACACCCGGGCAACCCAAGCGCTATGTGCAGGATGCGATGCGCGAACGGGCTGCCGATCTGCTGCCGCTGCTTCAGGATCCGAACAGCAGCTTCTATGTGTGCGGACTCAAAAGCATGGAGGAGGGCGTGGTGCTGGCCTTGCGCGATATTGCGCAAGCGGCGCAATTGCCCTGGGAGTCGGTCGCTGCCGCGCTCAAGGCCGAAGGCCGGCTGCATCTCGAAACCTATTGACGGCAACCACCAACCTGGACGATTTCGGCCGGGGAGTTATGGGTCCGCACTGGCGCAGAACCACTGCGCCTACGCAAGCCTGCGATCAGCCGCCGACGTGCAACTGGTTGTCGACCGAAACCACGCCGGACACTGCACGTGCCAGCGTGACCGCGCGGTCCTTGGCCGCTTCTGTGGGCGCAGATCCCTTGAGCACCACGGCTCCGGCATGGGTGTCGACGTCGATCTTCAGCGCGCTGAGTTCAGGATCGCGGGCCAGTTCGGCTGTGACCTTGGCAGTGATGCTGCCGTCCTCGGCACTTGCCTTGACAGAGTCAACTGCAGCGCCTGCGCTGGCTTTTGCCGTTTCGACGCCTTGCTTCATGTCCGCACCCACGGCCTCGCTCTTTTTCTCGACGCTCGCAATGGCGGAGTCGACTTTTGTTCCGGCGGTCGTGGGTTCGTTGGTCTTGCCGCAGGCGCCCAGCAACAACGCAGACGAGATTGCCAGGACCAAAAGGCCGAGGCGGTGTGTGACAGCATGTTTGTTCATGGGGTCTCTCCTTGGGATGCCGATGTTCGGCGATGCAGGGAAGTGTCCCGCCTCCAGGCCACGTTGACCATCGGCGCATAGCTGCTAAGCGTGTGGGATGTTTCCGACAAACCCAAAGTCACCGGTTCCGGCGGCCGGGGTGCCACTGGTCGGGATACCGTGCCCACACACTATGTGCGTGCACCCTGCGCGTGTTTGAGTCCCACCCCGTAGTGCTGGTAAAGGTGTACCTCAAAGCGCTTGTCGATCGACTGCGTGCCCTGGTGTTGCGGAGCGGTGCGCAGGGATGCGCGCGGCAAGTCGATGGCTATTTCCCGGTCGGACCAGCGGATGGCCTGCACCCATGCCGGTGCCAGCTGCAGCTTGCGGCCGGGCAACCATTTGTGAGTGTCGGCCACCAGGTAACGGATGCTCCAATCGTCTTGGTCAATGACGAAGTCAATGACCTCACCAATCTCGCCATCCTGGGCGAGCATGCCGTATCCACGCACCTCGTTGGCCGAACGCAGGTGCGGATCGGGCGGCGCACCTGGCACGGGCGGTGCCGGGGTGTCGGTTGCGATCGGTCCGAGCGCAGCAAAGCCTCCGCCTTTACAGTACGGCGCCCAGCCGTAGTGGTGGTGCAACCGGTTTTCATCGTGGCGCGAGACCGTCTGTGCGGAATCGATGGGCGGACTTGTTTCGACCTGTTCGCGCGTGAGGTCAACGACGATCTGCTCGCGCGCGGGGTTCGTTCCCTATAGCGCGGTCGGCGCAATCAGGACCTCGCGCCGCACCAACCAGCCGCCGGTGCGAACCACCAGGTAACGTACCGTCCAGCGGTCGTCGTCGAACCACACAACGGTGATCGTGCCGATGTCGCCATCGCGGGCCTGCAGGGAGTAACCGTTGAGCGATTGCAGCTCTTGCCATTGCAACATTCGGAAGCTCCTTATATGCTCCTGCCGTCGTTGTTGCGTAGAAACACTGACCGCAGTTTTTCAGTGTGGGCCTTGCCGTCACATATGGATGTAGGACACGGGAGCAGCCGGGCGTCGGTCCAGCCCGGCTCAGAACCAACGCGCTCCCGCGCCAGGGTTCAGGTGCGTCGCTTCTTGTGCTGGTACATCGCCGCGTCGGCGCGGTCGGTCAATGTCTCGATCGTGTCGCCCGGCTCGGCTTTGGCCACGCCAATGCTGATGCTGGCAGCCAAGCCCGGTGCGATAGTCGTCCAGTCGAAGCTGCGAACAGCAACCTCAATGCGCTTGCAAACCTGTTCGGCGACTTTCAGTTCGGCATTCTTGAAGATGATCACAAATTCATCGCCACCCAAGCGAGCGGCCATGTCCAGCTCACGAATATGCGATTTGAGTGTCTGAGCGATTTCCCTCAAGACTGCATCACCCACAAGATGTGAGAAGCCATCATTGATTTGCTTGAACTTGTCGACGTCGATCAGCGCAAGACAGGTTGATTGGCCTCTTTCTATGCTTTGGCGCAGTAAAGTGGCAGCATATATTTCGAAATTCCGCCGATTCGGTATCGCTGTCAAAGTGTCTTCCAGCGAGAGTCGCGTCAACTCGACGGAAGCCGATTGAAGCTGGTTGACGCTGTGCTTGAGTTGATTGATGCTTTGCTGGCGTAGCCGAAGATCCACTTGCCACTCGACGACGTTCTCGCGCGTCTCCAGCCCGTCGGAACGGATCAGCTGCTCGCGCAGGCGCAAGCGGCGCAGTTCATCCATCGCCTCGCCGTTAAACCCCTGCGCCACATACATCTGTGACGATAGCAAATGGCCCAGGCAGGCCAGTTGCTCGTGTTCCACCTGTACCGCGATGTCGATCATCTTCGCGGCCTCCTGCATGGCACGGCCCCAGTCGGCCTGCGCCCATGCGATCTCGCAGCGGACCCAGCTCTCGAGCGCACCGAGCCAGGTGACCGTGCCGTAGCGCTGCGCCCATTGCGCCAGTACCTCAACGTCGAGTAGGGCCTGTCCGATCCGGCCATGCCAGCACTGCTCCAGACACAGGCCGAATTGCAGCACCGCCTCGGTGGTGACGTGGGTTCCGGCCGTGCCGCCGCCGGCGTCGCCACTGGCGATCAGCGCAATGATGGCTTCGCGCAAGAGACGCAGCTTGTCCAGGCCCGCGAACGCGCCGATGTAATAACGCTCGTGGAAAACTCGCAGCAGTTCGGTCCACCACAGGTTGACCTTGGGTTGGAACGTGCTCAGTCGCGGCTCGGCCTGGTCTGCGATCTCGATCGCGTTGCGCAGTGCCTGCTCGGCCTTTTCGAACCCATGGCTCCAGAAATACGCAACGCCCAGCGCGTTGTACGACAGCACGCTGTGCTCCGGGTGCTCCAGGAATTGGCTCAGACGGACGCTGAGCAGCGCGGCCTCGACCGCTTCCTCGCTGCGCCCCAGTGTCACCGACACGATGGCGTGGGTCGACAGCGCCATCACCTCGCCAGAAATATCGCCCAGCAACTGGAAGTTCTGCGCCGCGCGCTGGCTGGCGCGGTGCGCGCGCCGGTAGCG
>JBDTMH010000386.1:0-3323 GCA_039934375.1 Burkholderiaceae bacterium
CAGCAGCATCGGCGTGCTCGTGCGCTCCTGGCACGTCCCGGCACAATTGGGAGACAGTGACGGCGAACCCCGGCGCTGCCTTGGCCTCGTCACTTTTTCAGGATGAAATCCGGGAACCACAACACAATCCCCGGGAATACGGCAATCAGGACCACAAAACCCATCATGATGAAGAGGTAGGGCAAGGTTACCTTGGTCAAATATCCCATGCTCTTGCCGGTGATGCCCTGCAACACGGACAGGTTGAATGCCACCGGCGGCGTGATCTGCGCCATCTCGACCACCAAGACCATGAAAATGCCGAACCACACTTTGTCGAATCCCGCCGCCTTGATCAATGGCAGCACGACCGGCAACGTGGTCGCGATCATCGAGAACCCTTCCAGCGCAGTGCCCAATACGAGGTACAGGGCCATCAATGCCAGAATCAACATCAGTGGCGACAACTGCCATGCCGACACTGCCTGGGCTACGGCATCGGGCACACCCAATGCCGCGGTCACGTTACCCAGGATCGACGCGCCCAGAATAATCAGGCCCATCATGCTGCTGCTTTGTACGGTTCCAATGGTCACGTCGCGCAGCGTCCGCCAGCGCAGCCCGGTCTGCACCCATGACACGATGAAGGCACCCAGCACGCCCAGCGCTGCCGCCTCGGTTGGCGTCGCGACGCCGGCATACATGGACCCGATCACACTCACGATCAGGAACAAGGCGGGTCCAAGTTCCTTCAGCGCGGCCAGGCGCACACTGAAAGCAACATGTTTCAACGCGCGCTCCGATTCGGGTATGAGTTCCGGATGAAGCTTGGTATCGATCATGATCCAGCCCATGAAGCAGCCGGCCAGCAACATGCCGGGAATCCACCCCGCGGTAAAGAGTCGCAGCACAGATTCCTCAGCCAGAACTCCGTAGATGATCATCACGGTGCTGGGCGGTATCAGGAAGCCCAGGGTTCCGGCGCCGGCCAGGCTGCCGATCGCCACGCTAGGACCATACCCGCGACGCAGCAGTTCGGTCAGAGTCATCTTGCCCACCACCTGTGTGGTGGCGGCGCTCGAACCGGAAATCGACGCGAATATCGAACAGGCGGCCACGTTCACGTGCAACAACCGCCCCGGTAATAGCCCAGCCCATGGCGCCAACCCATTGAATAGGGAGCGCGACAGATTCGTGCGAAACAGAAATTCACCCATCATGATGAACAGCGGCAACGCAACCAGATCCGAAGTCGTCAGGATGTTGTAGCTTTGCTGCGAGATGAGCAGCGTGATCGGTATGTCGCTGAAGATCACCGCCAACAACATGGCGGTAACGGCCAGAGCGATTCCAATGCCGACGCCCGATGCGAGGGTGGCAAACAGGATCCCGAAGAGACTGATAAATATTGCGGTCATCGTGTGGGCGCGTCAGACTACTCGGCGAGCGACGCCACCTTGAAGTCTTCGTTAATCAAAGGCAGGCCAACGATGCATGACAGCAGTCTGGCCAGCGCCTGCAGTGCAAAGATGCTGGTTGCCAGCGCCAGGGATGATTGCGGAATCCACAGCGGTGTGAGTGTGTCGCCGGATACCTGCCCCGACACCCAGGAGCGCCAAGCAAAGGCAATGAGGCTCCAGGCCAGCAGGGCCAGGAACGATGCGCCAAGCAGCGACGAGAAGAGCTCCAGCGGTCGCATGAACCGACCTCGGCCAGCGCGCAACAGCAGCTCGACACGGATCTGCATTCCCGAGCGCAGGCTAAGCGCGCCACCGAACATGAAGGCCGAGCCCATCAGGTAGGCGCTGTATTCCCACGCGAACCGGATTCCGCTGGGAACTCCGGGAATAAACCTGGACAGCAGAGCCACCGATATTTCTGCGAGCACCAGCAGCACCATGACGACAAGGCATGCGCAGGCAACATAGGCCGCAGCCATCGACAAACTGTCGACTGCCCGTTGGAAAACGCCGATCGGCCCACGGCTTACGGCTACCGACGCGGCCATGTCAGCTTCTGCCCATGCTGGCCAAATACTGCTTCACGATCGGTTGCGCAGCAGGTACCCGCTGCAGGAATTCCTGTTGCAATGCGCCCGCGCGTTTGCGGATGTCGGCCATCATCGAGGCCGATACCGGCACAACCTCCATGCCGTTATCCGTCAATTTTTTGATGCTGTCCCGGTCGGCCTGCGCCGACACCTCCCAAAAATCGGGCTCCATCTTAACTGCCAGGTCCTCCATGGCCTTTTGCTGTGCGGCGGGAATCTTCTTCCAAGTGTCCAGATTGATATTGACCATATTGCAGGACCAGGTGTGATTGGTCGCGTACACATATTTCAGGAACTCCCAGAACTTCGCATCCACAGCCGTGGTAGCCGATGTGGCAACGCCATCGACGCGGCCGGAGGCCAAGGCGGGAATCAGCTCGCCAAACGGGATGACCACGCCGGCCATGCCAACCGCGTTGCAGATGTCGACTGTGTTCTTGTCAGCGCCGCGAATCTTCACGCCGCGCAGGCCATCGGCCGAGGTGACCTTGATTTTGAGAAACATGTACTGGGATGGCGATGGCACCATGTACAAAATCTTCTGGTTGAACTTGGCCGCCAGCTTGTCGAACTCTGGACGCAGGAACTTGTGCAAGCCGCGCAATTCCGCCTGCGAACTGACGAGGAAGGGTATCCCTTCGGTACCAAACATGGGTTCGTCACCGATCTGCTGGCTGGTGAGGATGTCGGCCATCGGAACCAGGCCATCGCGCACGGCGCGCATTTGCTCCGGGCCCTTGTATCCCAGCGAGCCCCCCGGTCGCAAGTTGATGACGACGTCCCCACCAGTAGCCTTGTCAACGGCCTCTGCATATTTGCGCGCGTTCTGCACCATGAAATTGCCGTCCGGAAGGACGTCAGCCAGATTCAGTTGCATCGCCGCGTGGGCGCTGTGCCAAGGGGTGGTCAGCGACACTACGGCACAGGTGGTGCCAACGAATTGGCGACGATTGAGGGTCATGATGTGGACTCCAGGTATGCAGGGTGGATGTGTGGAGAAAATGGTAATTGGGGGTTCGATGCAGCGCAAAGACGCTTTTCATCTGGCCGGATAAGTTTCGAGAATGTGTTCGCTCCCCAACTCAGTTGGCGCATCGCGCCTCCAGCGCCGCGATGAAGTTGCGATCCCAGCGGCCTTCCTTCATGGCCAGCATCGTGGCTGCTTCCTTGTCGGCCTGTGCCAGCGCCTTGTCGATGAGCTGCGCGGCTTCGGACCGGTCGAACGCCAGCAGGCCGTCCTGGTCGCCGACGATGATGTCGCCCGGGTTGACGACCATGCCGCCAATGGACACTG
>JBDTMH010000387.1:0-3320 GCA_039934375.1 Burkholderiaceae bacterium
TTCCACCATGTGCAGAGCATGGGCCGGGCCAATGGGCTGGAGTACGACATCCTGTCGCCGACCGAATTGAAGGAGCGGTATCCATTCATCGAGACGCACGATTTGCTTGGCGCGTTGTGGGATCCGCTCGACGGCGACATCGACCCGTCCCAGCTGACGCAGGCACTGGCGCGCGGCGCGCGTGCGCTCGGTGCGCGGGTGCAGCGCCATACCCGCGTGACCAGCCTGGCACAGCGGCCGGACGGCGAGTGGTTGGTGGGCACCGACAAAGGTGAGGTGGTGGCAGAGATCGTCGTCAACGCCGCGGGATACCGGGCTGGCGAGATCATGGCCATGGTCGGGCGCCATCTGCCGATCGCGGTGATGTCACACCAGTATCTGGTAACCGAAGACGTGCCGGAACTGCAGCAACGCAGCGAACGACTGCCGCTGCTGCGTGACCCCGACACCTCGTATTACCTGCGCCAGGAGCGCCATGGCTTCATCCTCGGCCCGTACGAGTGGAAAGCCACACCAATGTGGCTGGACGGTTTGCCCGACGATTTCGCCAACCAGCTGTGGAACGACGATTTCGAGCGGATCGAACACTACATTGACGACGCGATGGCGCGGGTTCCGCTGCTGGCCAAGGCCGGCATCAAGCGCGGCGTCAATGGCCCGATCCCGTATTCACCCGACGGCAACCCCTACATCGGACCCGAGCCAGGCCTGCGCAACTTCTTTCATTGCAACAACTTCAGCTTCGGCATCACCCAGGGCGGCGGTGCTGGCAAGGCGTTGGCCGAATGGGTGTTGCACGGTCAGACCGAATGGGATCTGTGGTCGCTCGACCGACGCAGGTACACCGAATACGCCAGCACCGCTTACACCGTGGCCAAGGCGATCGAGGTCTACCAGAACGAATATGCGTCGTCGTTTCCGTACGAGGAGCGAGAGGCCGGCCGGCCGCTGCGCACCTCGCCGCTGTACCAGCGCCTCAAGGCCAAAGGGGCGCGGTTCGGTGCGCGGGGTGGCTGGGAACGCGCCACGTATTTCGACCTGGGCGGAACCATGGCACCCGACCAACCCTCGTTCCGCCGCGAGCATGTCTGGTTCGATGTAGTGGCCCAGGAGGTGCGTGCGGTCCGCGAGCGGGTTGCGGTGATGGATTTCCTGGGTTTCACGAAGTTCGAGTTGCAAGGGCCAGGCGCAGTGGCCCATCTCGATCGGCTGAGCTGCTCAAAGCTGCCCGCCATCGGGCGTGTGTCGCTGGCTTATGCTTTGACGCCGAACGGCAAATTGCTCAGCGAGTTCACGCTCACGCGGCTGGCCGAGGACAAGTTCCAGATCATCTGTGCGTCGACTGCGGCCACCCACGATCGGGATCTGCTGCAATCCGGGTTGCCAGAAGACGGGTCGGTCACGCTGCACGACCGATCCAATGATTCCGGCACGCTGATCGTGGTCGGGCCGCGCGCACGTGAGCTGCTGGCGCAAGTCACCGACGCCGATTTGTCCAATGCCGCGTTTCCATGGCTGAGCGCACGCACCATCACCACCGTGGCCGGCGACATGCTGGCACTGCGCGTCAACTACGTCGGCGAACTGGGCTGGGAGCTGCACGCACCGCTGGCGGCCATGCCCGCCTTGTACGACGCCATATGGCGCGCCGGAGAGCCACTGGGCATCCGCGATTTCGGCATGTACGCCATGGACAGCCTGCGCGTGGACAAGTGTTATCGCGGCTGGAAGAGCGATCTGGAAAGCGGCTATACGCCACTCGAAGCCTCGCTGGATCGATTTGTCGCCGCCGACAAGCCGGCAGACTTCGTCGGCAAGCAAGCCTTGCAGGCCGAGCTGGCGCGTGGGCCGGCGCAACGTTTTGTGCCACTGATCTTCGACGCACCCGGTGACGCCGAGGCGCCGTATTGCGCCCAGGTATTCGATGGCGACACCAGCGTCGGACTGGCCACCTCCGGCGTCTGGAGCCACACGCTGGGCAAAAGTGTTGCGTTGGCTTACGTACGCAGCGCGCAGGCCAAGCCCGGCACCCGCTTGCTGGTCGACGTGTTGGGGCATATGCGGCCGGCCACGGTGCAGCAGGAACCCTTGTACGATCCGCGCAACGAACGCCTGCGCGTCTGATCACGACGTCCCCAAACCAATGCAATACTCGACCAGGAGCTTGACATGAACGACACAGCCGAAGTGACAGTCCGCCGCGGCGGCGCCCGCGAAGCCCGCCGCGCCGCAAGGGCAGCGCCATTGCCCGACAGCCTGCGCCCGGTGCGCCCGGGCATGGACGGCGGACGCTACCAGCCGCTCAGTGAAGCCGACGTCAAGAAGATTCACAACGCCGCACTGGAGGCGCTGGAGACCATCGGTTTTGCCGACGCGCCCGAAAGCGGCATCGAAATGATGACCCGCGCCGGCGCCAGGCTGACCGACAGCGGGCGGCTGCTGTTCCCGCGCGCGCTGGTCGAAGACACGATTGCGAACGCGGCACGGCATTTCGTGCTGCACGCACAAGACCCGAAATACGACATGGAGCCCTGGGGCTCACGGGTCTATTTCGGCACCGCTGGCGCAGCGGTGCACATGGTCAATGCCCAGACCGGCGAATACCGCGACTCGTCGACGCAGGACCTGTACAACATTGCCCGCGTGGTCGACACGCTGGAGCACCTGCATTTCTTCCAGCGTTCGGTCGTGTGCCGCGAACTGACCAACCCGGCCGAGATGGATTTCAACACCTGTTATGCCTCGGTCGCAGGAACCACCAAACATGTGGGTTCGAGCTGGGTCTCGCCCGAACATGTCGAGCAAAGCCTGCAGATGCTGCACCTGATCGCCGGCGGCGAAGACAAATGGCGCGCTCGGCCTTTCGTGAGCCAGTCCAACTGCTTTGTCGTTCCGCCGATGAAGTTCGCGTTCGACGCCTGCAAATGCATGGAGGTCGCGGTGCGCGGCGGCATGCCGATATTGCTGCTCTCGGCCGGACAAGCCGGCGCGACCGCACCGGCCTCGCTCGCGGCGGCGCTGGTGCAAGAGGTGGCCGAATGTCTGGCCGGCCTGGTTTACGTCAACGCCATCGTGCCCAAGGCAACGGCAATTTTCGGCACCTGGTGTTTCGTCTCCGACCTGCGCACCGGCGCGATGTCGGGCGGTAGTCCGGAGCAGGCGCTGCTGTCGGCTGCCAGCGCCCAGATGTCGCGCTTCTACGACCTTACCGGTGGCACCGCCTCGGGCATGACCGACTCCAAACTGCCGGACGCGCAGTGCGGCATGGAGCGCGCCTACAACCATGCGCTGGTGGGCAACAGCGGCGCCAACCTGATTTA
>JBDTMH010000388.1:0-3300 GCA_039934375.1 Burkholderiaceae bacterium
GGCCATCAACTATTGCTGGGGCGAGAGCGGCGCATTCAGCCTGCTGCGCCTGCCCAACGTGTGGCGCGTAAGCCTGTACGCCGACGAGGGCGAGAGCGTCGAAGCAGCCATGGAGCCAGAAGCCGTCGAGCGCAAGTTGCAGCACATCTGCGCGTCTGCCAGCCCGTACCCTGTGGGTGAGGTGCGGGCCTACCGCATCCACCAGCGCGTGGTCAACAGCTACCGGGTAGGGCGTGTCATGCTGGCCGGCGACGCCGCGCACATCAACAGTCCGTCGGGCGGAATGGGCATGAACGGCGGCATCCACGATGCGTTCAACCTGTCCGACACCTTGGCGCAAGTGCTGCGCGGTGCTCCGGATGATCTGCTTGATCGGTACCAGCGGCAGCGCCGCCCTGTGGCGCTGGAGCATGTGCTGGCGCAATCAGGGCGCAACCGCGCCCGCATGCAGCAGCGCGACCCGCAGCAGCGACTGCGTTCGCTGCGCGAGTTGCAGGCTATTGCGGCCGACCCGGTGCGGGCCAAGGCGCACATGCTGGCAACCTCGATGATCGACGGGCTGCGCCGTTCGCGGGAAATTGCATGAGACCGCCGGGTAGTTCCGTACGCCCGTCTCTGGCGGAACAAGGCACGGCCGCGCAGGCGAATCTGGATCCTTGCCGCCTCGGACCTGCGCAGGGCTCCCGCATGGTCGTGTTGGGCGGTTGCGGGGCCATCGGACGCGCGCTCGTGCGCAGCGCGCTGGCAGCGGATCTGCGTGTCGCGGTGTGGGACCTGCCGACGTCGATTGAGCGCCACCCGCCACCAGCCGACGTGGCGCGGCATGCATTCGACGCTACCAACGAGACCGCCTATGCGGCAGCGCTGCAAGGTCTGCCACAGGCCTGGGACGGGGCGGTCGACATTTTGGTCGCGCTGGCCGGATTCACCGTCGGTAACGAGCCGATCGAATCGTTGGCAACGGCCACCTGGGACGAGGTGCTCGACGGAAACCTGCGCAGCACCTTCCTGGTCAATCGCGCCGTGCTGCCGCTGCTGCGTGCCAGCGGATCGGGCGCCATCATCAATATGTCATCGGGGTTGGCCATTCGCGCGGTGCCGGGTTATGGCCCGTACAGTGCTGCCAAGGCCGGTGTGCTCGCGCTGACACGCATGATCGCGGCTGAGGCGGCTCCGATTGTGCGTGCCAATGCGGTGGCCCCCAGTGCGGTGGATACCGCGTTCCTGCGCGGCGGCACCGGCCGCGGCGAAGAGGATGGACAAGCCGCGCGGCTCGACGTCACCGCTTACGTGCGCACGCTGCCGCTACAACGTATCGCCAACCCCGACGACATCGTCGGGCCGATCCTGTTTCTTGCCGGCCCGGCCTCGCGCTACATGACGGGCCAGGTGCTGCACATCAACGCCGGATCGGTGACCCCATGAATTTCAATGCCCCTGAGCGCGTGGACGCGTGGATCGATGGTGCTGCAGCCGAGCATGATGGCACGTTGTTACCGATCGTGAATCCGGCCACGGCGCAAATCGTTTCGCAACTCGTGGAGTCAGACGCGACCGTCGTGGACGTCGCGGTGCGTGCGGCCGTGGCTGCCTTCGCGCGTGGCAGCTGGCGCAACACGCCGGTGGAATCCCGCGCGGCCGTGCTGCGCCGGGTGGCTGACCTGATCGAACAAAATGCGGCCGAACTGGCCTGGCTCGAATGTCTGGCCAGCGGCATCCCGATGCAGCATTTGCGGCTGGGTCAAATACCGCGGGCCGCGCAGAACTTCCGCTTCTTCGCGGAAGTGATCAACCAGCAGTCCGGGCAATTGTGGAACCAGAATCCCAAGCTGCTGACGTACGTCACGCGCGAACCGATCGGTGTGGCGGCCTTGCTCGGGCCGTGGAATGCGCCGCTGGCTTTGACCTCGATGAAGATCGCAGCGGCAATTGCTTTTGGCAACAGCTGTGTTGCCAAACCGTCTGAGGTCACGCCGCTGGCAGTGGCGCGGCTGATGGTGCTGCTGCGCGAGGCCGGTCTGCCTGATGGCGTGGTCAACCTGGTCAACGGTCGAGGCCCGATCGCCGGCGCCGCGCTGGTGGCGCATCCACAGATCGACCTGGTGTCTTTCACGGGTGGCACCACCACCGGACGCGCCATCTCCGAGGCCGCCGGGCGTGGTCTCAAGCCGCTGTCGCTGGAGCTCGGTGGCAAGTCGGCCTGCATCGTGTTCGACTCGGCGGATCTCGACCGTGCGCTTGATGGCGCACTGACCGGCATCTTCTCGAACAACGGGCAGCAATGTCTGGCGGGTTCGCGCATCCTGCTGCAGAGCGGCATTGCGGAGCGTTTCCTGGAGCGCTTCGTTGAACGTGCCAAGGCGCTGCGCATTGGTGACCCGATGCAGCCGGACACGCAGATCGGACCGCTCGCATTCGAAGGCCATCTGGAGCGGGTTCTGGGATACGTCGATGTTGCGCGCGCTGACGGCTGTAAGCTGCTGGCCGGCGGCCGGCGCGTGGACGCCTTGCGCCCGGGCTGTTATTTCGAACCAACCGTGGTGCTGGCGCCGTCCAACACCGCGCGTGTCTGCCGCGAAGAGATCTTCGGCCCGTTTGCGACCTTCCAGATATTCGACACTGCCGAGCAGGCGGTCGCGATCACCAACGACAGCGACTTTGGCCTGGTGGCCTATGTCTGGAGCGACCACCTGCCCACCGTGCAGCAGTGCACCCGCGGCATCCGCGCCGGCGTGATCTGGGTCAACACCCCGATGGCGCGCGAACTGCGTGCACCGTTCGGCGGCATCAAGGACTCGGGGTACGGCCGTGAAGGCGGCCTGTCGAGCATGCAGTTCTACACATTCGAGAAGACAATTTCACTAGCCCAAGGAGATGTTTCCCCATGACCACCACCCGCAGAACCTTCATCGCCGCCAGTGCTGCACTGGTCGGAGCACCGGCGTTTGCGCAGCGCAAACCCATGACCGTGATCACGCCTTTCGGCTATACCGCCGACTTTGGTGAAATGATGAACGGCGTCGTCGGCGGCCACTTCGCGCGTTATGGCCTGGACGTGAAGGTGCTGGGGGGCAACGGCACCGCCGCCGCGATTGCCCAGGTGCTGGCGGGCCAGGCCATGGTTACGCGTAGTGCCTGTATCGACGTGTTCCAGGCCGCCAAATCGAACAATGGCAAACCGGCACTGGTGACCATCTCCACGCTGTACCAGAACTCGACCTTCAATGTCATCAGCGACAAGGCCAAGCCGGTGGAGACCATGGAGGCCATGAAAGGCAAGACCGTGGGCATCGTCTCGGT
>JBDTMH010000389.1:0-3288 GCA_039934375.1 Burkholderiaceae bacterium
CAGGCCAAGCGCGAGCGCAAGGGCGTGCCGCTGCTGGTCGGCAACATCGGCCCAGCCACCTTTGGTCAGGACGACAACACCTTGCTGCTGGTGAGCGCCGACGGCGCGCGGGAACTGGCCCGCGCACCGAAGCTGACGCTGGCGCGGGCCTTGATCGACACTTGCGCGGGCCTGCTGGCGGCGCTCCCAGCGGCAACGCCCGCCGGTGGCGTCAGCCAACCATAGTCCAGGCTCGCGACCCGGCTTTTTACCCGTCCACTTTCTGTTTCGTTACATGCACATCGACGTCAAGGTCCTCGATCCGCGTCTGGCTGACCAGTTGCCAGCGTATGCCACGCCTGGTAGTGCCGGGCTCGACCTGCGTGCCTGCCTGGACGCGCCGCTCAGGCTCGAACCCAATGCCTGGCAGCTGGTGCCGACCGGTTTTGCGATCCACCTGGCCGATCCGAATTACGCCGCACTGATCCTTCCGCGCTCCGGACTGGGTCACAAGCACGGCATCGTGCTGGGCAACCTGGTGGGCCTGATCGACAGCGACTACCAGGGACAGCTGATGGTCAGTGCCTGGAATCGCAGCCCGACGGCCTACACCATAGAGCCAATGGAGCGTATCGCCCAGCTGGTGGTGGTACCGGTGCTGCAGGCCACGTTCAATCTCGTAGCGGAATTTCCGGCCAGTGTGCGCGGTGAGCGCGGCTACGGATCGACCGGCACTGCCTGAGCCTGCAACCGGTGGCCAACGAATCCGGCGCGGCTACTCCTGCGCCGCTTCAGCGGCACTGACTACTCAGACCGGCGGCTGCTGCAACTGGACCTTGAAGAAGCCGGTGCCGGCGCTGCCGCGGCCGATTTCCTCTTCGGTTGCCTCGCGCACCGACTCGATCTTGAGCGACAGCCGCAGCGCAATGCCCGACAGTGGATGGTTGCCGTCCAGCACCACATGCTCCGGGTACAGGTCGGTCACGGTGTACAACACGTCCTTGGGTGCGTTGGCGTGGCAGCCTTCGGGCAGCGCATGGCCTTCAAAGGTCATGCCTTCCTCGAGCTCGGCCGGAAACAAAGCACGGGGCTCGAGAAACACCAGCTGGTCGTTGAAGTCGCCAAAGGCTTCTTCCGGTTCCAGCTGCAGTTGCACCTGGGCGCCGGCCTCGTAGCCCCGCAGGGCGTCCTCGATCTTCTTGAACAGGTCGTTGCCGCCGACCAGGAAATCGACCGGCTCGTCGAGCACGTCGAGTTCCTCGCCCAGGGTGTCCTTGAGGGTCCAGGTCAGCGCGACTACACATTGTTGAGAAATTTCCATAGGAGAATTGTCGCAGTTCGGCACCACCGTGCCCATCCCGCTCACCTCTTCACCGGGTTCTCTCCCATGGATATCGACCAAACTTTGCCGCTGCTTGGCGGCATGACGGCCCACCACTTCATGCAGCGCCACTGGCAGCGCAAGCCCTTGCTGATCCGCCAGGCCATCCCCGGTTTCACAGCGCCACTGGATCGCGCGGCGCTGTTCGCACTGGCGGCACAGGACGCGGTGGAGTCGCGCCTGGTCATCGGTGCCATTGCGCCGAAAGGCTGGCAGCTGCGCCATGGCCCGTTTGCCCGGCGTGCCTTGCCCGCGCTCCATCGCCCCGACTGGACACTGCTGGTACAGGGAGTCGACCTGCACCATGAGGCCGTACACGCGCTGCTGAACCGGTTTCGCTTCGTGCCCGATGCCCGGCTCGACGACGTGATGGTCAGTTATGCAACCGAAGGCGGCGGTGTGGGTCCGCATTTCGACAGCTACGACGTGTTCCTGCTGCAGGCCCACGGCCGCCGCCGCTGGCGTATCGGCCGGCAGAAGGACAAGCGCCTGCAATCCGGCCTGCCACTGAAGATCCTGCAGAATTTCGTGCCGCAGCAGGAGTACGACCTGGAGCCAGGCGATATGCTGTACCTGCCGCCCGGTTATGCCCACGACGGCGTGGCACTGGACGAAAACATGACTTATTCGATCGGCTTTCGGGCGCCCGGGCGCGGTGAGGTGGCGGCCGAGATGCTGCAGCGGCTGGCGCAGGACGCGCCCGAACTGATATCCGGGCAGATTTATCGCGACGCGGGCCAGGACGCGGTCACCACGCCTGGCGCGATTCCCGGCGCCCTGCGGGAGTTTGCCCGTTCGGCGCTGGAGCAGGCCTTGCGCGACCCGATGGTGCTGGCGCGCAACCTGGGCGAGCACTTGACCGAACCCAAGCCTCTGGTATGGTTCAGCGAAGCGGCTGGCGCCACCTTGGATGGCGCGGTGCGCCTCGATCGAAGGAGCCGGATGATGTACGACGAATTCCATGTGTTCATCAATGGCGAGAGTTACCGCGCGGGCGGGCGCGACGCGCGCCTGATGCAGCGGCTGGCCGACGAGCGGCAGCTGGGTGCACGCCAGTGTGCGATGGCCAGCAGCGACGCGAAGGAGTTGTTGCAGGCCTGGATGGCAGCGGGGTGGATCCATGGCAACTGAACCTGGGGCGACGGAGCCTGGCCCGCCCGCGGCGCTGACCGCGGGTCGGTTCGTCGGGCGCGAGGCGTTTGCGCAATTGATCCGTGACAGCCTGGCCGGCGCGGCAGAGCAGGGCTGGAACCCACTGATCTTGTGCGATGCGGGATTCGGCGACTGGCCGTTGAATGAGAAGTTGGTGATTGACAGCCTGAATGCCTGGGCGCGCGCCGGGCGCAGCATCACCATCCTGGCGGCGCAATACGATGGCGTGGTGCGTCGGTGTCCCCGTTTCGTGACCTGGCGTCGCACCTGGGGCCATATCGTCGACAGCCGGGTCTGCCGCCAGATCGATCCGGTGAACTTTCCGACCCTGTTATGGAGTCCGCACTGGGCCTTGCAACGGCTCGATCCGGTGCGCTCCAGCGGCATTGCCAGCGGCGAGCCCGAGCGCATCGTGCAGATGCGCGAGCATTTGCAGGAACTGTTGCAGGTCAGCAGCCCGGGATTTCCGGCGACCACCCTGGGTTTGTAATATTTTTGCAACGCCCTAGGGTTAACCCGGAAAAGTCTGCGCATTCTCCGTACAATTCGGCCCGGGCGATTGCATGAACAAATATAGTGGTTGCCTGCGTTGGCGCTGTTCGCGTCGCTGGCGTTCCATCAACTGTTCCCTGTTCACCAGATCGATCGAATCATGAAGAAGTCCTATATCCTTGCAGCCGTCATCGTTGCCGCTGCCCTCGCCGCTTGCGGTAAAAAAGAAGAAATGCCGGCGCCTGCGCCAGCACCTGCTGCTGCCGTCGAGCCTGTCAAGGAAG
>JBDTMH010000390.1:0-3269 GCA_039934375.1 Burkholderiaceae bacterium
CCGGTCGGCAAGCTGATTCCGGGCAACGGACGCGAACGTGCCGAGGTGAAAACCTGGGAGGCACTGGCCGATGGCGTGCTCGATGCAGCCATCCTGGCGCGGCTGGAAGCCACCTGGGACGGCCGCACCAAGGCCCAGCGCAGCCAGGAGTGGATCGATCGCCAGCTGGCCAAGATCGATGCCAGCCTGAAAGCCATGTCCCGGGGGCTTGCCGACAAGCCGTTTTGCGCCGGCATCCACCTCAGCCTGGCCGATATCGCGGTCGGCTGTGCGCTGGGTTACCTGGACTTCCGCTTCCCGGAGATCGCCTGGCGCTCGGACCATACCAATCTGGCCAAGCTGCAGGACAAGCTGATGTTGCGCGCCAGTTTCGCCGATACGGTACCTGCCTGACGGCACTGGCACCCGGCATCCGCACGTAGGCAGGCAGGCAGGCAGGCGCTGCACCGGCGATGTTGCACGATCAGCGCTTGGCGCGGCGGTGCAGCCAGCGCATCAGCGCGCCGATCAGCGGCATCTGCTGATACAGGCCGTGGGCCGCATCCCAATAATCGTGGTGCAGCGTGATCAGGCCCTGGGCGTCGAAGTGCAGAAGGCTGGTTCCGGCAATCGTTTGCGGCGTATCGCGCCGGAAGGCCCGGAATCGGAAGTGAAAGTCCCATAGCAGAAAACACTGGTCCCCATCGACGACCTTGCCGGTGACGACGAAGCGCGGTTGTTCCAGCGTCTCGAACATGTGGCGAAAGATGGCTTGTACCGACGCCAGCCCCTGTACATCGTTGAAAGGGTCGATGAAACGCGCGTTGGTCGCATAGATGCGGCCGAGTTCGGACACCGACGCAGGGCTGAGCGATTCGAAGGCCGCTATCGTCTGGTCCAGTGTGGCCTTGACCGGCCTGCCTGATGCGCCGAGCGGGGCATCACAAGCGTGCGGGGTGGTCGTGCCGCTCATGCCTGTGTCACCCGGCCGACCAGCATGAAATAAAGCCGCCAGGGCAGCAGCGCCAGCAGCTTGAGTACCAGCGTGAAACGTTTCGGGAAATGGATCTCGAAGGCACCGCGCGCCCAGCCGCGCATGATTTCGCTGGCGGCCTGCTGCGGCGTCAGCAACGCCGGCATGTGAAACCGGTTTTGCGCTGTCAGCGGGGTTTCGACAAATCCAGGGTTGATGATGGACACCGCCACGCCCTTGTCGCGCAAGTCCAGGTAAAGCGTTTGTGCCAGGTTGATCAGCGCCGCCTTGGTCGGACCATACGCCAGGCTGCGCGGCAGTCCGACGTAGCCGGCCACGCTTCCCACCAGACTGACGAAGGCGCCGGCCTCTGGCCCGCGCGCGAGCAGATGGGGCAGCGTCTGCGCCAGCAGGCGCAACGCACCGAGATAGTTGATGTCGACATGGCGCAGCATGTCGGGCAGGTCGATCCCGCCCGCGTCCATTTCGGTGTAGTGGCCGGCGCAGTACACCATACCGTCCAGCGGGCCGAACTCGCAGACTTTCTTCGTGGCATCGCGCACTGCCTGCGCATCGGTGACATCCAGGGCGATGGCGATCGCGCCGGGATGTGCGTCGGTGAACTGCTCCAGCGCCTGAGCATTGCGTGCCGAGACAATGACGCGGGCACCCTGGCCATGCAGTGCGGCGGCAGTCGCGCGGCCGATGCCGCTTGAGGCACCCACCAGCCACACAGTTTTGCCGCGCCAGTCGCGGATTACGGGGTTCAGCGACATCGGTTCAAGCCCGGGATCGGGTATCGGTATACGTGATTCATGCGGGCCTCAACGTTTCTTGAACGCGAGCGTGACTTCACCCAGTCGGATGCCGAACTTGCGCATCTCGGCCTTGTTGAGCATGACCTTGTCGTCCATCAGGTACATCCAGTCGTCAAACTGCACCTGGATCACGCGTCCATCGACGGGCAAGGCCATGGTGTAGGACCAGTTCAGCGTGTTGCCGCGTGCCACGCCACTGGCCTGCCCGACAATGTCGCCAGCGGTTCCACTGTATCGACCGTCCGGCAGCTGCACGATGCGCCAGACGCGTTTTTCCTTGTGGCCGTCGGAATAAGTGAAATCTTCGTCCAGTACGCCCTGGTCGCCGGTCCAGCTGGACTGGATCACGACGGTGAAGCGCCGTACCACCTTGCCACCGCGGTCGGTGAAGATGCCGTAGCCGTCGATCGTGCCGTTGAAATAGCTGCGCAGCTCGAACACTGGTTTCTGCGCTGCGTAGTCCTGGATGTTCGGTGCGGCGCAACCGGCCAGCGCCAGTACGCTGGCGGCCGCGACGGCCATGCCGACGCGCAGGAAGAGCCTGCGTGGCGTTCCGGCGGTGGTTGTTGTGGGGTCTGTCATGCGGGTTCTCCTTTCAGGGTCCATTGTTGGCGGTGCCGATACAGTAAGGCGGCGGCACCGAGCTTGAGCAGGCAGGGCAGCAGGCAGTAGGCCATCATCAACGCGCCCAACGCCGATGCGTCGCGCGAGCCCGGCGTGTAGCCGAACATGGCGAGCAGTGGCAACGCCAGGCCGGCGGCCAGCGCCAGGTTGAGCTTGGTCGCGAAGTTCCACCAGCCGAAATAGGCGCCCTCGGCGCTACCACGATGTCCCGCCTGCCCGATCAGGCCGCTCAGCATGGCGCCGGGCAGGGCCAGGTCGGTGCCCAGCGCAATGCCCGAGGCGGCGCACACCAGCAGGAATGCGACGGTGTCGCCACTGCCCAGCGTCGCAGCCCAGGCAAAAGCGGCCACGGCAAGCAGCATGCCGCACAGCCAGGCACGCGCCAGTCCGATGCGCCCGACCAACGCGAGCCACAGCGGCATCGACGCGGCGGCGAAGACGAAATACGTTCCCAGGAAGGCCGGCTCCATGCTGCGCGGTGCCAGCAGACGGTCCTGCACAAAAAACAGCACCAGCGTGGCGGGAATGGCGCTGGCGACGCCGTTGAGTACGAATACGCCGAGCAGGCGCCGGAAGTCGGGCCGTCGCAGTGGCAGCCAGAGGTCCGAAGCGTGCGCCGACGGCTGCGCGCGCGGGCGCAATGCGCGCGTCCATGCAATCCAGCCGATCGCCAGGCAGCTGCAGAACAGCACCCAGGTCAATGACAGGCCCAGCAGGGTCGGCGTCACCGAGGCCAGCACCACGCCAACCAGCGCCAGGCCTTCGCGCCAGGCCACGATGCGGCTGCGCTGCATTTCGTCGCCACCGAGCATGGCCCCCCAGGACTGGTGCGCCACGCTCAGCGCGCTGTACGCCGCATAGGTGATGACCAGGAA
>JBDTMH010000391.1:0-3253 GCA_039934375.1 Burkholderiaceae bacterium
CCACGATCGAACTGGGCACCGGCCTGTGGGCCGCCAGCATCCTGGTCGAGGGCCGTGGTGCGCAGCCGGCGCAGGCCGGTTTGTGGGTTGCCGGATTTTTCGGGGCCATCATGGTCGGGCGGTTCGCGATCGGCCTGGTCGCCAACCGGCTGGGCAACCGCCTGCTGGTGCGCGCTGGAATCGGGATCGCGTTCGTGGGGGCCGTGTTGTTCGCGATGCCGTTTGTGCCCGACCTGTTCAACCTGGCTGGTCTGGTGCTGCTCGGCCTGGGCTGCGCGCCGATCTACCCGTCGTTGATGCACGAGGCGACGAAACGCTTCGACGCGGCGACGGCGCGCACCGTGATCGGGCGCCAGGTGGCTTTCGCCTACCTGGGCTGCGCATTGGGGCCGGCGGCGCTGGGCCTGCTCGGTGCGCATCTGGGGCTGTGGTCCGTGATGCCGATGATCTGCCTGGCATTGCTGCTGCTGGGGTGGATGAATTGGCGGCTGGACCGGGTCAGTTGAGGATTGCCATTCGGGCGCGTTGCGCCGGCGCGTCCGGCGTTCAACCCTGAGCTTGAATTGCGGCCGGACGACGCCATGTGACAAATATTGGCAGCGCATGCTTGCGCTGCCGTCCCCTGTTGCCAACCGGATCCGAACGATGACAACCCCAGCCCACATAGTCTGCCCGCATTGCCACACCACCAACCGGGTTGCCGAAGACGACAAGACCGAGGATCCCGACTGCGGTCGGTGCCACAAACCGCTGTTCAACGGCCATTCAACAGCGCTCGACCCGGCTGCGTTCGAGCGCCATATCGCGCGCAACGACATCCCGGTGCTGGTCGATTTCTGGGCGCCCTGGTGCGGACCTTGCCGCCAGATGGCGCCGTCGTTCGAACAGGCGGCCGCCGAGCTGGAGCCCGCGGTGCGTCTGGCCAAGGTCAATACCGAGGAGGCGCAGGCGCTGGGCCAACGCTTCAACATCCGCAGCATTCCGACGCTGGCGCTGTTCAAGGGCGGTCGCGAAGTCGCGCGCCAGGCCGGCGCCATGGGAGCGGCCGACATCGTGCGCTGGACGCGCCAGCAACTCGCCAGCATGGGCTAAGCCGGTTAGCATTGCGGATCCTCGTTGCGCCCACCCGTTGAGTGACCTTTTCGACTGACTTGCCGGACCATCCGCGTATGACACGCCCCTGGGGCTGGTACCAGACCGTGTCCGACGTTCCCGGCAGCCTGATCAAACGCATCCAGGTCGATCCCGGCCAGCAGATCAGCTTGCAAAAGCACGCGCATCGTGCCGAACACTGGGTCGTGGTCTCTGGCACTGCGCATGTCACTGTGGCTGACCGGGAGCTCGATCTGGGCGTCGGGCAACATGTGGACATCGCGCTTGGTGTCGTGCATCGACTGGCGAACCGGACCCCGCATCCGGTCGAGATCGTCGAAGTCCAGATCGGTGCGCGGCTGGAAGAGTCCGACATCGTCCGCATCCAGGACGACTATGGTCGCGCCTGACGTCGGGTTGCGCTGAGGTTTCTCGTGTTGCGCCTCGTATAACCCCATGCAGCGTGCGCTGGTCTTCATCACCCACCCGGACGTACGGATCGATCCCGCCATCCCGGTGCCGCAATGGCCGTTGTCCGAGCGCGGGCTGGCACGCATGCACGGCGGACTGCAGCAACCCTGGGTACGCGAGATCAGTGCCGTCTACTGCAGCGCCGAACGCAAGGCGCGTGACGGCGCGGCCATCCTGGCCGGGCATCTAGGCCTGCAGATGATGGCGAATGAGGCGCTGGGCGAGAACGACCGGTCTGCGACCGGATTCCTGGCGCCGCCCGAATTCGAGCAGATGGCAGATGCGTTCTTCGCCCAGCCTGAGGTGTCGGTGCGTGGCTGGGAGCGTGCCGTTGACGCCCAGTACCGCATTGTCTCGGCGGTCCAGGCACTGGCGGCGGACGACGCATCGCAAGGTTTGATCGCCATCGTCTCGCATGGAGCCGTCGGCACCTTGCTGTATTGCCACCTGGCCGGTGCTCCGATCGCGCGCAGCTGGGACCAGCCGCCGAACCGCGGCGGCAATTTCTACCGTTTTTGGCTGTCTCCGGATCGGGTCGCGCACGGGTGGAAGCCGTTCGACGTTGTGTCTGGTTGAGCCGGTCCGGCGACAGCACGCGGTTAGCTGCGGGTTACGGTGCCTGGGACGCTGATGCGCTGGTACGATGCGGGACCAGGGCGGGCGCCGCCCGTATGACATCGATGGCACGGAATCACCCAGTGAACAGTCAGACCCAACCACAGAGCAAGGTCGCCGCGGTTTTCGACGGCATGCACGGCACCCGCGTTTGCGTCGATGTCGGTGGCACCAAGGTGGCGGTCAGCGTGGCCGATCGCCAGGGCATGCGCGGCCGGGTCGCCGAACCGACCGTCAAGCAAGGCGCCAACGACGCGCTGGCGCAGCAGGTGCTGAGCCTGATCGAGCGCAGCTGTGCGCTGGCACAAGTGGCGCTGGCCGATGTGTCTGCCGTGGGTGTGTCGTCCTGCGGCCCGTTCCAGATTCGTGAGGGCTGCGTGGAGTTGACGGCGCCCAATATCTGCGGTGGTTTGGCCGGTCAAGCCCGCGGTCTGCCCAACGACTGGAAAAGCGCCATTCTGGAAGCTCCGCTGCGGGCACGTTTCGCCGCGGTTCATGTGGCCAACGATGGCATCGCGGCCTTGCAGGCCGAGCGCCGCTGGGGTGCCTTGCAGGGGCTGGACCATTGCGCCTACGTGACGTGGAGCACTGGCATCGGCGTCGGCCTGTGTGTCGACGGCCATGTGCTGCGCGGCAAGAATGGCAACGCCGGCCATGCCGGCCACATGTTCGTCAACGACAACACCGATGCCTTGTGCGGTTGCGGCAATATCGGCGATGTCGAAGGTCAGGTGGCGGGCAACGCGATGGCGCGGCGCTTCGGCGCAACGGGCTTCGCCGATGCTGCGGCCTTGCTGCTGGCCGCGCGCAGTGGCGAAGCGCCGGCCGCAGCCATCGTCGACGACCTGTGCCGCGTGATGGGGCGCACCTTGTACAACCTGATCGTCACGCTGGACCTGCAACGCATCAGCCTGGGCGGCGGCGTGTTCTGGCACAACCGCGACTTCCTGCTGCCACGCCTGCAGTCGCACATCGACGGCAAGCTGCGCTCGCTGACCGACGGTGTCGCGCTGGTGCCGGCAGGGCTGGCGGACCAGGTCGGCGACTACGCGGCGCTGGCGCTGGTCGCCTGATT
>JBDTMH010000392.1:0-3253 GCA_039934375.1 Burkholderiaceae bacterium
TTACCCCGCGGGATTTTGAGTCCCGTGCGTCTACCAATTTCACCACTCCGGCATTGGAGTCTCGACAAGGGCGAAATTATGGCACAGTGCAGGGCATGAAATATCTCACCATCGAAGACACCATCGGCAAGACGCCGATGGTCGCGTTGCAGCGTATCGGCGCTGCCGACAACCAGGCGCGCGGCAATGTCGTGCTGGCCAAACTTGAGGGCAACAACCCGGCAGGATCGGTCAAGGACCGGCCGGCGATGTCGATGATCCAGCGCGCGCAGGAGCGCGGTGACATCAAGCCCGGCGACACGCTGATCGAAGCCACTTCGGGCAATACCGGAATTGCGCTGGCCATGGCCGCCGCGATCAAGGGTTACCACATGGTGCTGATCATGCCCGAGGATCTGTCGATCGAGCGGGTGCAGACCATGAAGGCCTATGGCGCCGAATTGATCCTGACGCCCAAGAGCGGCGGCATGGAATACGCCCGCGATCTGGCCGAGCAGATGGAGCGCTCCGGCAAAGGCCACGTGCTCGACCAGTTTGCCAACCAGGACAACCCGCGCATCCACTACGAGACCACCGGCCCGGAGATCTGGGCCGACACCAAGGGCCGGGTCACGCATTTCGTCAGCGCGATGGGCACGACTGGAACCATCAGCGGGGTGTCGCGCTTTTTGCGCGAGAAGAACCCGGCGGTGAAGATCATCGGTGCCCAGCCTTCCGAGGGTTCGCGCATTCCCGGCATTCGAAAATGGCCGCAGGAATACATGCCCAAGATCTACGATCCGAAAGCGGTCGATGAACTGGTGCTGGTGAGCCAGTCCGATGCCGAGGAAATGTGCCGGCGCATGGCGCGCGAGGAGGGGATCTTCGCCGGCATTTCCGCTGCCGGCGCCTGTTGGGTCGCGCAGCAGATCGCCCAGCGCGAGAAGAGCGCCACCATCGTTTTCGTCGTCTGCGATCGGGGCGACCGGTATCTGTCGACGGGTGTGTTTCCGGCTTGACATCGATGGCGAGCGACGACTACCGGTTCTGTCCGCGGTGTGCCAGTGCGCTGGAGCGCATCGGTCAGTTGGAAGACGGCGGCCACAAGGTGCGGCTGCGCTGCGCTGCGTGTGGTTTCACGCACTGGAACAACCCGGTGCCGGTGCTTGCGGCAGTCATTGAATACGACGGCCGCATTTTGCTGGCGCGCAACGCGGCGTGGACCGCCAAGGCCTATGCGCTGATCACCGGCTTCATGGAAGCCGGCGAAACGCCGCAGCAAGGCATTGCGCGCGAAATCAAGGAAGAGACGGACTTGCAGGCCGAAGCACTGGCGTTGATCGGTGTCTACGACTTCCAGCGCATGAATCAGGTCATCATTGCCTATCACGCTTTGTGCAGCGGTACGGTGAAGCTGTCGCCGGAACTGGTGGACTACAAGCTGTTCCGGCATGAGGACGTGTTGTGCTGGCCGGCCGGTACCGGTTACGCGCTTGCCGACTGGCTGACGACACGCGGCTACCAGCCACGGTTTGCCGACTGGGGCAAGGGTTGACGACAAAGACCCATAGAATCCGGATGAACCTGTGCTGGAGACACGATGCAAACAGCTGATATTGAAGTCGATGCGCGCGGCCTGAACTGCCCGCTGCCCATTCTCAAGGCCAAGAAGGCGCTCAGTGGCCTGGAAAGTGGTCAGACCGTGCGTGTCATCTCGACCGACGCCGGCTCGGTGCGCGACTTCCAGGCCTTTGCTCGGCAGACCGGAAACGAGCTGATCGAGCAAAAGACCGAAGGCGCCGAGTTCATCCACCTGATGCGTCGGCGCTGACTCTGACAACTGCCGCGAAGCTACCCGACCGGTCAATCGCGAGCGGCAATGGCAAAGAAGCTCAGCCCAGCCGCGCGAGCTGCTCGCGCAGCTTGTCCAGCGTGGCCTCGAAGTCGCTGACACGCTGGCGCTCCTGCGCGATCACCGCGGCGGGCGCCTTGGCGACGAAGGCCTCATTCGACAACTTGCCCCTGGCCCGGGCGATTTCTCCTTCGATGCGCGTGGCTTCCTTGCCTAGACGCAGCTTCTCGGCCGCAACGTCGACCTCCATGTACAGGCAGACACGTGATGCACCGACCACGGCGACTGGCGCCGCCTGGGCGGCTGCCGCCCATTCGGCTTCGTGCTCGAACACGCGCACTTCGCTGAGCTTGGCCAATGCCTGCAGCACCGGCGCCGACTGGCGCTGGAAGGTGGCTTCTGCGGCGTCCGTTGCCAACACGAAGAGTGGCAAGCGTGTTGCCGGCGACACACCCATCTCGCCGCGCAGATTGCGGCAGGCATCCACCAGCAGCTTGAGCCGCGCCACATGGTCGATGGCTGAGGCGTCGATCCGTTCGGGCTGGCTGACCGGATAAGCCGCAATGCTGATCGAGTCACCGCCGCGGCCGGCCACCGGCGCGACCTTTTGCCACAAGGCCTCGGTGATGAACGGAATCACCGGATGCGCCAATCGAAGAATGGTCTCCAGCACGCGGATCAGCGTGCGGCGGGTGGCGCGTTTCTGTGCATCGTTGCCGGTATTGATCTGTACTTTGGCAATCTCCAGGTACCAGTCGCAGAATGCGTCCCAGACAAATTGGTAGATGCTGTTGGCGACGTTGTCGAGCCGGTATTCCTCGAAGCCTTTGGCCACGTCAGCTTCGACCTGCTGCAGCACGGACGTGATCCAGCGGTCAGCCTGGCTGAATTCCAGGTAGGCTAGAGCGGCGCCGCCAGGGGCGCATTCGGCCGCCGTGTGGTCGTTGAGCCCGCAGTCCTGACCCTCGCAGTTCATCAGCACGAAGCGTGTCGCGTTCCACAGCTTGTTGCAGAAATTGCGGTAGCCCTCGCAGCGCTTGGTGTCGAAATTGATGTTGCGCCCCAGCGTGGCCAGTGCCGCAAAGGTAAAACGCAAGGCGTCGGCGCCAAACGCAGGAATGCCGTCCGGGAATTCCTTCTGCGTGTTCTTGCGCACCGCAGGTGCGGTCTCGGGCCGGCGCAGGCCTTCCGAGCGTTTGGCCAGCAGCGGCTCGAGCGTGATGCCGTCGATCAGGTCCACCGGGTCGAGCACATTGCCTTCGGACTTGCTCATCTTCTGGCCATGGGCGTCGCGCACCAGACCGTGGATGTAGACGTCGCGAAACGGCACCTGACCGGTGAAGTGGGTCGTCATCATGATCATTCGGGCGACCCAGAAGAAGATGATGTCGTAGCCGGTGATCAGCACGCTGGACGGCAGGT
>JBDTMH010000393.1:0-3245 GCA_039934375.1 Burkholderiaceae bacterium
CCATGGTGTCTCGCCCTTTGGGCTTCCATCGCTGACGCCTGCGCGCTTCGCTTGCTCTCCAGGGGACCGGCTGCAAGCCCGTCCCCGCCGCGCGCTGTTTGGCGCCCCTCAAAGCCCGCCGAACAGGCGGTGCCTGATCGGCCTGCGATTTGCTGATCCATGGACGCTGGACTGCCTTGGAGCGATGCACAGTCGCCGGTGTTCATGGCGACGCACAGTCGCCGGTGTTCATGGCGACGCACTCCTGTTTGATCCGGCCGCAATCCCGACCGGACAAGCCGCGCAGCGTCGCGCACGCCGCACGCCCGTCAACCCCCAGCCCGAACCGACCGAGTCGGGGGTGTGACGACCGTGCTGTTCGCGTGCGCCGCGATCGCAGCGCTCCGATCGGGAGCGTCAATTCAAGGAGTTGCGATCATGAAACTTATCACCGATGAACTGCGTGCGCGGTTGCTGGCCAACGGCCGACAATCCCTCGCTGACGAGGGTTTTGACCCATCGCCAGTGGTTAAGCTGTTCACGCCGGATGCGGGTGCGACCTGGCTGCTGACCAAGATCGACCCGCGTGACGGCGACCTTGCTTTTGGACTTTGCGACCTGGGTCTCGGCTTCCCCGAGCTGGGCTACGTGAGCCTGGCCGAACTGGCTACCGTGCGAGGCCGGCTTGGCTTTCTGGTCGAGCGGGACCTGCATTTCACGGCAACCAGGCCGATCAGCAAGTTCGCGCGTGAAGCCCGCCTGGGTGGGCGCATCGTGGCGTAGCTGCCACAGGCATCAGCCGCCGGATCAATGGTCTGGTGGCTGATGCCATTCCTGCGGGAGCCTGGCTTCCGTCTCCAGCAACAGCTCGCCAGCGCTACGCTGCAGCGCCCGGGCGATCTTGAGCACCAGGGCCAGCGTCGGCATGTGCTCGCCGCGCTCGATCTTGCCCATGTGCGAACGCTCGACACCCGCCAGATGGGCAAGCGTCTCCTGGGCGATGCCGTCTTCGGTCCTCAGCGCGCGCACCACGGCACCAAAGGCCTTCGCCGGCGCGACCTCGAAAGTCGTCGCGCCGGTCGGCCGTCCTCGTTGAATCGCGCGCTTCTGCATGGACAGGAGCGTCGCGATTAAGGACAATTAAAACCACGTTATCTTTAACTCACATGAGCTGACTTTTTCATTACTTGATACACAGACTCAGCCATTGCATCCTTGCCAGAATGGCTTTTCAGGGAGCGTCTTTCTTTGGTAGTAACATCTAGTAACCTTCCCGGAGGCGTTATGACCTTCCTCACTGAACAGCAACGTGCGCAGATGCTCGCCGACGGCGCCGCGCGCGCCCGAGGCGAGCCTATCGATCCATACCCCGTCGTTAAACTCCACACACTGGACGCCGGCGCTGTCTGGTTGCTGGTGGCGTTGGACGAGGACGGCGACCGGGCCTACGGGCTGTGCGATGCCGGGACCGGGTTCCCCGAGCTGGGGCATGTGAGCTTGTCGGCGCTGGAGGCTGTTCGGGGCCCGCGTGGGTTGCGCATCGTGGCCGATCCGCACTTCAAAGCCAGGCAAGCACTCTCGGCCTACACCGCTGACGCGCTGCGGGATGGGTCGATTAACGACTGACAGGTGTCACCGATACGCCCATCGCGGCTGTTTCGGCACAACCTTTGGTAACAGTCTGCGGCCGCAGCGGTCACAGGGTGCCCTACCATCTGCGACAGGTTTCCGGAACCACCACGGGAGGAAAAACAATGTCGATCCATCACGACTCTGCCGACTGCCCCGCGCCCTGGCGCGCTGCGGCCGCCTACCTCTACACCCTGGACCTGGACGGTCCCGCGCTCGCTTGGGAGTACCTGCGGCGCCATCCCGCCTACCGGGCCGACTGGCTCTGCAAGCGTCATCGCGCCACAGCGGCCCGCTGGGGGTTGCGATGTTGTAGAGGATCCTTACCTCGACGCGCGCCAGGCGCATCCGCTTTGGGTCACTGGCACTGAGGGCCTGCTACATGTGCGCGCTACCGGCGCGCGCGATGCGCTGGTCTCCAAGACCTTCAGTGCCTGGCAGGTTCCCGGTCGCAAGCGCATTGCGCATGCAGGCGCGGAGTTGGTTATCACGGCGGTGCACGGGCCGCACTGTTTGCGGGCTTCGCTGTCGCCTGAACTGGAAGACGGCGCGGCTTGTGGTTTGGTCGTGCCGCTCGATGCGCCCCTGCGGACACGTCTGCCGGGCTACGAATTGCAGGCCCGTGTGATGCAAGGCGAAGTGCCCCGGCCCTCACCGCGCCAAGCCACGCGTCATACCTTGCTGCACCTTCGCGCCCTGCAGGCGCTCGATGCCAGGCAGGCCGGTGTCCGTCATCGCGACATTGCCGGCGCGCTGTTTGGGGCAGAAGCCGTGCAAGAACGCTGGAATGCCGACAGCGAACTGCGCGCGCAGCTTCGCCATCTCTTGATGCGGGCCGAGGGTTTGATGCGCGGTGGCTATCTCGCTTTGGCTGGGGTACGGCAGCAGCCCACTCGCGACCCCGGAGACGAACCCGTTCCTTGAATATCTCCCTTCGCAGGTGACAGCGGTTTGCTGAGACTCCCTCCATCCGACGGCATTTCGCCTGTCGGCGACAAGCGTCGATGGAGGCTTTCATGGCAACTGGCAGTTCTCTTCAACCACCTGGCGTTTCCGCTGCTGCGCTGCGGCCCGCCACGCATCGGCCCACCTCACCGCAGCCCACCACGGCCCCTCAGTTCCTGACGACCGACGAGGCCGCCGCAGTCCTGCGCCTGTCGCCGCGCACACTGGAGAAGCAACGTGTACTGGGTGGTGGCCCGCGCTTTCGCAAGTTCGGCGCTCGCGTGCTCTACGCGACCGAGGACCTGCAGGCCTGGGCCGATAGCCGGGCCTACGGCATGACCTCCGACCCCGGATGCCCGCAGCGGGCTTCCGTTCGTTGAATTGTTGCGGTCTGTTTTCCTTTGGCTAACAGCCATGGCAAAACCCCTGAGTGAACGCGAACAGCTCATGCTGTTCCGCGCGCTGCCGGCTGGTGACATGGCCCTGCGGGACGCGCAGGATCTGATGGCCTACCCCTTCTTCTCGCTTGGCAAGTCACGGCGAATCGTGCCGATCCACTTCGAGTCGGGCAACGTCAAGATCACCGTCGAAGGCGTGCCGGAACATGGCATTGCAACCATCTGGGACGCCGACCTGTTGATCTGGGCGGCCAGCCACATCGTGCAGGCGCGGGACCAGGGCTTGCGCACCTC
>JBDTMH010000394.1:0-3209 GCA_039934375.1 Burkholderiaceae bacterium
TGGCCAACCGCAGTCCAGACACTAGCGAAAAGCTACGACGCCTTCTTGCCAGCGGGTATTGACGGGCCGTCGGCAAGCCCCTCCCGGCGGTCATGATGAACCGCACATCCGCCCCGCTGCGAGAGCCGGTTACCACGCCTGAGGGCCAACTACGCAGACTTGCCGCGCCACGTTCGTTCTAAGTTCCGACCGCCCTACCGATGCTCAACAAAACTCCCTGTCGCACTTTTCCTGCAACGCGTTGATTCATATAGGGTTGATCTTGCGGCAAGAAGCGGGAGTTTGACCTGGGAACGGGCGCAACCGATACTTGTTGCACTGTTCAAGCTTTCCCCTCCGTCACTCACCGTACCATGACGACAGCCCCGGAGACCCGATACGTCAAGAGCGGCGACGTACATATCGCTTACCAGGTCATTGGATCGGGTCCAGTGGACTTGGTACTGGTTCCAGGCTGGGTTTCCAACATCGAGTGTTTCTGGGACGATCCGGCCTGCGCTAAATTCCTCCGCGCGCTGACTTCATTTGCGCGGCTGATCGTGTTTGACAAGCGTGGCACCGGTCTGTCAGACCGCGTGACCCACATGCCGACGCTGGAGACCCGTATGGACGATCTGCGCGCCGTGATGGGTGCTGTGGGTTCGGAGCGTGCCGTGCTGTGCGGCTATTCTGAAGGCGGACCCATGTGCGCCTTGTTCGCCGCCACTTACCCCACGAGGACTGTGGGCCTGATCATGATCGGCAGTTTTCCCAATCGCCTGATCAGCGCAGACTCACCGTGGGGGCGTTCGGCGCAGGAACTGCAAGACTACAACAAGATGTGTGATGCCCAATGGGGTGGGCCGGTATCGATCGAACAGATCATGCCCAGCGTGGCGCAGGACGAGAGTCAGCGCCAGAGGTGGGCCCGCTTCCTGCGCATGAGTGCCAGCCCGGCGGCGGTCCTGGCCTTGAACACGATGAACAGCGAAATCGACATTCGCCATGTGCTACCGGCGATTCGTGTACCGACGCTGTTGTTGCACGCTGTGAAGGATCTGCGCGTGAACGTGACCGCAAGCCGGTACATGGTGCAAAAAATACCCAACGCGGTGTTGGTCGAATTGCCAGGCGTCGACCATGCTCCATGGCTGGACAACGGTGACGCGATCCTGGTCGAAATAAGCAAATTCCTGCTCAACCTGGCGCAACCGGTGGAGCCGGATCGTGTCTTGGCCACCGTGTTGTTCAGCGATATCGTCGGGTCGACCGAACGCGCCGTGTCCATGGGTGACCGGCGTTGGCGTGAACTGCTGGCACAGCACCACCAGGTGGTACGGCAGGAGTTGACGCGTTTTCGCGGGCAAGAGATGGACACGACGGGCGATGGCTTCTTTGCCACCTTTGATGGGCCAGCACGTGGCGTGCGTTGCGCGTCGCACATGGTCGAAGCACTGCGTCCGCTTGGCCTGGCGGTTCGCGTTGGCCTTCATACCGGCGAGTGCGAGATGGTCGGTAACAAGGTAGCTGGAATTGCAGTACACATCGGGGCGCGTGTGTCGAGCACCGCGCAACCGGGAGAAGTGATCGTGTCGAGCACCGTCAAGGACTTGGTCGCGGGCTCCGGACTGCGTTTCGGCGATCGCGGAATGCAAACGCTGAAGGGGATTCCCGAGCCATGGCACCTATTTGCCGTCGACCAGGCGTCGGCTTTGAGCTGACCGACCAAGGGCTTCACCGTGGACCACTTTGTTCTCACTCCGGAGCCGCCTTACCAATGCTCGATAAAAATGCCTGTCGCACTTTTCCCGTAACGCGTTGATTTATATAGGGGTGATCTTGCGGACTTTTGACTCTGCAAGTTCGCAAGGGCAGAGAAGAGAGCGCGGGCAAGGGCCGAAAGTCGCGAAAATCAGGCGTGGCGACACGGCCGAAGTCCGCAAGTCAAACGTGAAGGACCCCGACAGGCTTGGGGCCCGACGGGGTTGATCGTTTGCAAAGAGAGTGTCTTTGCAGACGGTGAGTGGTGGTGTACTGCGGACCTGGGTTCAAACTCTGTCTCGCAACAGGTGAGTACTACTGCGGGTGTTTATCCCCCCTTGCGGACTTTGTCCGTCGCGAAGTCGCCCCGAAGAAATTGATGCCGATCGTTTGACGTTCGCTGAAGGCGAATTTAGGACCCAGCCCCTGCCCCGTTCGTGGCACAATCGGGCCTATCAAAATGCTAGGCCTCGTGTTGGCAACCCCCTCCAATCGGCAGGTCGAGAAGCACATCCGGGTCAACGCTGAGGATTCGGCGAATGTGGCAATCACGAACCACGCAAGGAAGAGGATGCGCCAACGCCTTGTCAACGATCCAATGGTGTTGGAAGTGCTTCGCAAAGGCACCCTGGCGTTGCCGCCCGAGCCGGACATGAAGTATCCCGGTCTGTTGTGCAGGATGCAACGTTTTGTGGCAGGTATGCATGTTGCCGTGGTGGTCTACGTGGAATACCCGTCATCAGACTTGACTGTCGTTACTGTGATCGACATTAAGAAGGATTGACCATGTACCACTACACCGACGGCGGGCTGCGCAATGTGTGGCTGGCCAACGGCTATCAAGTCAAGCAAACGCCCTACGGAGAGGCAGTTGCCATTCACGATGGAGATGGTTTGACCGAGGCTATTTGCATCGCATTGACGCAAAAGATAGGAATCCTGACAGGCGTCGAGTTTCGTTATATCCGCAGTGCCGGTATGCTTTTGTCGCAGCCTGCATTGGGCAAGATCATGGGCATCGACGGACAGTCGATCGCACGGTGGGAGAAGTCAGGCAAAGTTCCGCGCTGGGCTGACAAGCTGATCCGGCTGTTTTATGCTGCACACGCTCGGGGCAACGAACCAATACGCCAAGCAGTTGATCGAGTTAAGACCGTCGAGCGACTGGTCAAGCAGCGCATTGTCGTTCAGGAAAACCGGGGGCATTGGAAGCCCAGCGTTGAGGAAGACGACGCCGTCGCTGCGTAAGGTTTGGCGCGTACTGTTGCGGGTGTTTATCACTCCGTAAGCGGCCATTGCGCGGCGGTCATCGAGCGCATCCGACATCCAGAAAAGCCTCACGATTTGGCTTTAAGCTTTTGCCGCGTTTGCCCTCTGCGTTTGGCGAACTCTGCTTCAACTTTTTCTGCAGACACTATTGAGAGTTTCATAAATCATGACATCACCAGAGCGTGGCTTGCATCCAGCAA
>JBDTMH010000395.1:0-3180 GCA_039934375.1 Burkholderiaceae bacterium
CCAATGGCGCGCCCCTGCGCCTGCGGGTCGAACGACAGCTTGGCTACAAGCACGCCAAATACATCATGCGACTCGAACTGGTCGATGACTTCTCGCGCATTGCCGGCGGTAACGGCGGGTACTGGGAAGACCAGGGCTACCAGTGGTACGCCGGCATCTGAGGTGCATGCAAAGTCTGTTCTGCGCAGTCTTGCATGCAATGCCTTCCTGAATGGAGGCGGGCCACCGGTTTCAGCCTCTTGTCGAGGTCTGAGCCGGTGGCCCGTGGGGATCGATCGCGGCAGGACGCCGCGCTGATCAGGCGGCCTTGGCGGCGGCGGTGGCCTTGCGCGCCACGCGACGGGCAGCGTTCGACGTCTTGGTTGCGGTCTCGGCAACTGCCTTGCTGACCCGCTTGGTCGCCACCTTGGTGACCCGCTTGCGGGTAGCCGCAGCCTGGCGTGTCGTGGTGTTCAGCTTGCGTGTGGCAACTGCCTTGGCAGGAACCGGCTTGCCGGCGACGCGCGTAGCGAGTTTGCTGCTGCCCTCTTCGATGCGTTCTGCAACGATGCTGACGACATTGGCCGCGGGCATCACCACACGGTTCAGCGTGTCAAGTGCATTCAGGTTGGACAGGCGATCGAGGCGCTCGGCATTTTGCGCCACCAGGCTGACACCCTTGGTCGCCAGATCGACTGCGACGCCAACCGCGGTTTGAGCACGATCGGTACCGAAATGCACGCCCTTGACGCAGTAACCGCTGACGAGTTGCTGGCTGCCGATCAGGTTCGAGCGGATGTCGGTGCGCAGCATCGACGCGCCGCGATTGACGGCGGTCGCAAAGCGCTCGTCGACATATCCGGCAATGCGCTCGCCGCCGAATCGGTAGGTATTCAGTACGTTGGTCGCGGTGATGCCGTAGGCGGTGATCACATCGGTGGCGACGCTCGAGAGGTTTTTCGTGGACATGCTTGACTCCGGTTGATTGAATCTGAACCCGCCAGGCAAGGTCTGCGCTTCGCAAACCTGCCCCGATCGGGAATGACGCAACTTTGCCGTCAAGTCGTAGAGGACACACCTCAATTCATGCCGATTGCGTAGAGCCAGTGCTCTAATCTGGTGGGCCGTGCGTGGGCGGCCGATGCCCGCTCGCCGCGGGCCTCGGTGAAATCAACTCAGGGATTGCGGAAGTCGTCGTGGCAGGCTTTGCACGCCTTGCCGGCCTCGGCGAATGCGGGCTTGATCGCGTCCAGGTTGTTGGTGCGCGTGGCAGCAGCCAGCTTGACGACCTCGCCCTGCATCTTCTTGGCCAAGTCGTCGAACTTCGCGCGCTCGGTCCATACGTTCGGTTTGGGCGAGCCCTTCTTGGTCCCGCTGGTTCCTTCGGGAAATGCCTCATAGGGAAGCTTCGACATCACGACGACGATGTCGGCACTGGCGGTGGCCGCCGCGGCGTTGTATGGCGTGTCGCCTTTCACCATCGCGCCAATGCGTCCGAAATGGTTGCTCATCACGGTGAACGCACTCTGGCGATACTCGACCGCCGCTTCGGCGTTTCGGAACTGCGCGGCCACCGGCAAGGTGATGACCAAACCGAGAACCGCAAAGGCGGCGAGTGAGTTGATTCTCATGAATTGAGCTCCAGGGATTGAAAAGCAGTGGGTCCCCGCCAAACCGGCGCAGGCATGGCAGTGTACAAACGGCGGCGCAAATCTGCAGGAAGGGTGCAGAAGATCGGCCGGCTTCGGCAATTTTCCTGTTTGCGGCGTTCCCCGCGCCGGGCGAGCCGCGGTATCGTTGCACTTTTGGCCACGCCCTACTTGCATGAGCACACCGCCTGCCGCGTCCGTCCGGGTCTGGGATCTTCCAACCCGACTCTTTCACTGGACGCTGGCGACGGCCGTCTCCGGCTCGCTGATCAGCGCCAAGATCGGCGGTGGTGCCATGGCCTGGCATTTCTGGTTCGGCTATGCGGTGTTCGCTTTGCTCGCCTTTCGCATTCTCTGGGGTCTGATGGGTGGTCGCTGGTCGCGATTTGCCAGCTTCATCTATGCCCCGGGCACCGTGTTGCGGTACCTGCGCGGCCAGTCGCGCAGCGACGAGCATGTGGATGTCGGCCACAGTCCATTGGGCAGCTTTTCAGTCTTCGCCCTGCTGGCGGTGCTGGCGGCGCAGGTGGCGACCGGGCTGGTTGCCGACGACGAAATCTCCACTGTCGGCCCGCTCAACCGCCTGGTCAGCAGTGACCTTGCGCTCAGCGCGACCTCATGGCACAAGGATTTCGGACAGTGGGCCGTCTTCGGCCTGGTTGGGCTGCACCTCGCAGCAATCATGTTCTACGTGATGGTCAAGAAGCGTACCCTGGTTGGTCCGATGGTCAACGGCGACAAGGTGCTGCCAGCCGGTACGCCGGCCAGTGCGGATGGGCTCGCGAACCGCTCGTTGGCGATCATCCTGGCGCTGCTGTGTGCCGCGGTCGTGGCCTGGGTTGTGCGTCTGGGTTTGGCACGCTAGATCGCTTGAGGTCAGCGGATCGACACGCCACAATTCGAGCATGCAGAATGCTCAACACTGGGGCGAGACGGTGCGCCTTTTGGTTGAACTCGGCGCCACCGTCGCATTTGCGTTGTCCGGCGTGCTGGAGGCCGCGCGCAAACGCCTCGATGCCGTCGGCGTCTGTGTGGTCGGCTTTCTGGCGGCCTTCGGTGGCGGTACCGTGCGCGATCTGCTGCTCGATCGCCGCCCCTTTTTCTGGGTTCAGCATGTCGAGGTGCTGTGGGGCATCCTGACGCTGTGCGGTCTGGCGATGCTGTTTCTGCGGCAACGCCACTTTTCGCTGACCGAACGGGCGATCCAGTGGCCAGACGCCATCGGCCTGGGCCTGTTCGCAGCCACCGGTGTCCACCAGGCTTTGCTGCTGCAGATGCCAGCCCTGGTAGCCGTGCTGATGGGGGTCATCACCGGCGTCTTCGGCGGAGTATTGCGCGACATGGTCTGCAACGAGATTCCCGCTGCCTTCAAGGATCACCGGCCGTACGCGGTGTGTGCCTTCATCGGCGGCTGGGTCTATGTCGGCCTCGGGCAGTTGGCGGCGCCGGGCTGGCTGGCCCTGGTGTCCTGCGTCGTCGTCACCGCAGGCCTGCGCTGCGTTGCCGTCTGGCGCAACCTGCAACTGCCTGTCTGGCGCGTTTGACAGCCTCG
>JBDTMH010000396.1:0-3163 GCA_039934375.1 Burkholderiaceae bacterium
CGAAGTGGTTGGAGACCGGCCCCGGCGTCGTGAAACGCGGCGACTTCAGGTGCGCCCCCTTGATCAGCTCGAACTTCAGTGCCACGTCGATCGGGCTCTCGATGGCCGTGCCGCAGACCTCGCCGTCGCCCTGCGCGGCATGGGTGTCGCCAACCGAGAAAATCGCGCCCTCCACCTCGATCGGCAAATACAACTCCACCCCCTCGGTGATGTCGCGGATATCCATGTTCCCACCCACATTGCGCGGTGGGATGATGCTGTGCAGGCCCGCCGCAGCCGGCGCATTGCCGATCGTGCCGCACATCGGGCGCAGCGGCACACGGCCACCCGGCCCGTACATGACCGAGGTGGCGCTGGCCGGGTCGTAATTCCAGTGGTGCAGGTGCGCGTCGGGAAACTGGTCGGTCAGCAGCCCGAAGCCGGGGATATTGCCGGTCCAACCCCAGCCGGATGGCTTGAACGACAGCACCGTGACCTTGAGTGCATCGCCCGGCTGCGCGCCTTCGACATAGACCGGCCCGGTGACCGGGTTGACGCGCCCCAGGTCGAGCTTGGCCAGGTCGGTGGCGGTGGACTGGCCGTTCAGCTGCCCGGACGATGCGTCGAGTGTTTCGAACTGAATGGATTCGCCCGGCGCGATGCGCAGCTGCGGCGTGAAGCTGTTGTCCCAGCCGTGGTGGATGTGGGCGCGGTGGATCGTGTGCTGCGGGTGGCTGTGGCCATGGCCGCCGCCGGAGTGCGCGTGTGTGCTCATGATGGTGTAACCCTGCCGTTGTCTACACGGCCACCGTCAGCGCGCCGTCGATGACCAGATTGGTGCCGGAGATGCGGCTGGCGACCGGGCTGCTGAGGAACACGACGCCATTGGCCACCTCTTGCGGCGTGCCGAACTTGCCGGTCGGGTTGACCTTGAGCGTCGATGCGTACAGCTCGGGCACGTTCTTCTCGATGTTCTGCCAGATGCCGCCATCGAAATAGGTGTTGCCCGGCGACACGCAATTGACGCGAATGCCCTTGGCGACGAGCTGGCGGCTCAGGCCCTTGGCGTAATGGATCAGCGCGGCCTTGATCGCGCCGTAGGAGCCGGCCGCGAAATCAACCTCGAAGCCCGACACGCTGGCGATCAGCACGATGGACGCGCAATCGGACTTTTCGAGAAACGGCAGCGCCGCTGCGACCGCATTGACGGTGTGCATCATGTCGGTCTGGAAGGTTTTCTCCCAGGTCTCCTGCGAATCTCCGACCGCCAGCGCACTGACATTGCATACCAGCACGTCGATGCCGCCCAGCTCCGCAGCGCTGGCCTCTACCCAGGCCTTCAATGCCGGCGCGTCCGCCACGTCGAGCGCGCTGCCGCTGGCCTTGACACCGCGTCCTTTGAGATCGGCAACTGCTGTGGTCACCTCCGCCGCATTGCGCGCGCAGATCGCCACATCGGCGCCCTCATCCGCAAATGTCTGCGCCACGGCGCGGCCTATGCCTTTGCTGCCACCGGTGATGAGTGCATGTTTGCCTTTAAGTCCGAGATCCATGTGACTGGCCCTCCTTGTGGATTAATTGCTGGATGCCGTTGTGACTGCGAGCCACATCGCAGAAACACTGTAGCAGCGCAGCGCGTTCTGGCAAGAGGTCGGGGGTCGATGTCAGCAGCAACAGCGACAGTAGCACGCGCTTTGATGTCTTGACAATTTACGCGCATGATCGACCTGCCAGCTATCGTTGGCTTCGACCGGGACGATGGCAACGCCCGAAAGAACGAGAATCACGGCGTCAGCCAGTCCGCGGCCGTAATGGTGTTTTTCAATCATCCGATGCTGCTGCTGGAAGATGCCCGGCATAGCGGACAGGAAGATGCCCGGCATAGCGGACAGGAGTGGCGGTACCACGCCTCGGGAAGTCCCATGCGGGGCGCAGGCTGCACATTACATTCACGCTGCGCGAAGGCGGCACGCTGATTCGCGTGGTCTCGGCGCGCGACATGCACCGGAAGGAAAGGAGCATCTATGAGCAAGCAGACTAAACCGCTGCCAAGGTTCAAGACCGAGGCAGACGAGCGCGCTTTCTGGGAAGCCAAGCTCAGTTCCCGTCCGAGAGACTTCCGGGTTAACTGGATGGGGTAGTCTGCCCGTATGTCGGCGTCGACCTTCTTGCGGAAGTACCAGATGCCATTTCGCTTGTTCAGATTGGTTTGGGTTCGCACCTTCATGGTTCCGGTTACCGGACCCAAGGCCACACCTTGGGGTCACACTCGGGAGAAGGGGAACGGGCTGGAGAGCCTTATTTGGTGCGGTTCCCAGTGGAATCAACCACTTGGAACATCAGCCCTTATGGGAACGGAGTCTTTCACATCATCTCCGCTAACCCGCATGAATGCTGGATTCTTGTACTCTGAAAATCGAAAGTACCCCCAAAAGTACCCCAAATCCATTTTGTGACTCCAGCTTTTCGCATGTTGCTGGCAAGCCCCGATTACCGGAGAAACAGGCAATGAAGAATATTTCGGAACTGTCGCGTCGTCGCTACGGCCTCGCGCGCACGTGGCCTGATGAGCGGCGCGCTCGAGGGCCCTGAAGGGCAATCGCCAGTACACCAATACCAAGCAGTAATATTGTTGACGGTTCCGGCGCGGTCGTGGTCAATGTGGTTGGGTCAATTCGCGCAAAAAGTCTCCCACTTTCATTGTTTGGTCCAGCAGTAATGTACAAGGCGCTTGTCAAGCCGCCGTTTCCGCCATTGCCGACAGACAGTCCCCACAATCCGTCGTTTACCAAGGGAAACGAATTGATCCCGTTGAGCGCCTCGATCAAAGAGCCGTCGACCAAGCTAAACGCATCAAAAATAAAATCGTCATCGCGTGGCAAGGATTCAAAATACTCGGCAGCACAATCGGACCCCAGTAGATGGAGCGGTAGACTGAGCCGGAGCGCGATGCCCACGCTTTCAGTTTTTTGATCAGATGGGAATATGGACACAAGCTATTCTTTTCCAGACTTAAGCGCGCTAAAGCTGTCCCGCGAATTGGCCTTTGCGCAAACGATGGACTTGGTATGCGAACGTCATGCGTACTACCGCGGGGTGATGGCAGAGCGCGGCTTGAAGCGGACGAGCTTTACGTCGCTGGCGGATTTGCGCCTGCTTCCCCTTACGCAAAAGGTCGACTACA
>JBDTMH010000397.1:0-3162 GCA_039934375.1 Burkholderiaceae bacterium
CTTCAGCCCCTACGGCTCGGCCTTCCTGACCGATGCCATCATTGTGCAGCGCTACATCGAGATCGACAGCGGCCTCAAGCGTGTGATGGCGGTGGTCAAGGTGCGCGACAGCGCGCATAGCAGCGAGATCCGGCAGTTCACCATCACCGAAGGCCGCATCGTCATCGGTGAACCGTTGCAGGGGTACGACGGCTTGCTCGGGGGACGCCCGCAACACGCACCGGACAGGCCTTTCGGCGCGGGGCGTGCTATCGAAGTGTTACTGTGAACGACGACGAGACCGCATCCCTGCTGCTGGCGCTGCGTGATACCAATGAACGGTTGGTCGTGGCCATGGTGCGTGCCCAGACCATGACCGAATCGGCCGAGGCCGCTGCGGCACAGATGTCGCACATGGCAACGCACGATAGTCTGACCGGTCTGCCCAACCGTGCACTGCTGACCGACCGGCTGACCCAGGCCATCTTGCACACACAACGCAGCGGCAAACGGGTCGCCCTGATGTACCTGGACCTGGACCACTTCAAGCACATCAACGATTCGCTCGGTCACGATGTGGGCGACGCCCTGCTGCAGGCGGTCGCCACCCGGCTGCGCGACAACGTACGCCAGTCTGACACCGTTTGCCGCCAGGGTGGCGACGAGTTCGTTGTGCTGCTGGCCGAGGTCGACGCCACGCGCGACGCTGCACAGTCGGCCCAGAAGCTGATGGCGGCACTGAGCGAGCCGTACGAGGTGGGCGACCACCGCCTGCACCTCACGTTGAGCATGGGCATCAGCATTCACATTGATGGCGTGCCGGGCGTGGCGACGATGATGCGCAACGCTGACACCGCGATGTACCACGCCAAGCGCCAGGGGCGCAACCAGTTCGCATTCTTCACGCCCGATATGAACGTGCGCGCGATGGCGCGCCAATCGATCCAGACGGCATTGCGTGACGCCATGGCCGACGATGGGCTGGTGCTGCACTACCAGCCCAAGGTGAACATCGACAGCGGCGAGATCATTGGCGCGGAGGCCCTGGTGCGCCTGCGCCGCAATGGGCAACCCCTGATGTACCCGACCGCATTCATCAATGTCGCAGAAGACTGCAACCTGATCCAGCCGCTCGGACGCTGGGTGATGGAGCAGGCCTGCCAGCAGATCACACAATGGCTGCGCGCAGGACTGCCGGTGGGCCAGATCGCCGTCAACGTGTCGACGGTCGAGTTCCATGGAAAGGATTTCCTGCCCGGTGTCCGCAGCATACTGCTCGACAACGGACTGGATCCAAGCTATCTCGAAGTAGAAGTGACGGAAAGCTGCCTGATGCAGGACAACGCGCCCAACGTCTCGGTACTGCACGGGCTCAAGGACCTGGGCGTGCAGATCGCACTGGACGATTTCGGTACCGGCTATTCCAGCCTGAGTTATCTGCGGCGTTTCCCGATCGACACGATCAAGATCGACCAGTCCTTCGTACGCGACATCGACCTCGACAGCGTCGGCGGCGCACCAATGCTGGTAAATGCCATCATCGCCATGGGACGCAGCCTGCAATTGCGGGTGGTGGCCGAAGGCATCGAAACGCGCGGGCAGCGCGCCTACCTGCAGTCCAGCGGCTGCACCGAAGGCCAGGGTTTCTACTTCGGCAGGCCTGTCGACGCGGCTGCATTCGAAACGCTGCTGAAGTCGCCGGCTGGGATCTGGTCGGGCTGAACACAGCCTCTGCGCTGCCCGGGCCAAAGCGGCTCAGCCGGCGCGGCGCATCAGGCTGTAGCTCTGCGCCGTGGGGCCGATGTCGGGCTGGGTGGCCAGAAACATCGCCAACGGGACCACGTCATCGGGCTCTTTGACCCATTCGCTGGGCGCAAAAGTCCGCGCGCCGAAATCAGTCATCGCGGTCTTCACCGGGCCGGGTATCAATTCGTTGACGCTGATGTGGTGCTCATGCAGCTCCATCGCCAGCACCTGGGTCAGCTTCCACAAAGCCAGCTTGGACGCGGCATAGGCCGACATGCCGGGCTCGGTGCTGTTGCGCGCACCCGAACCCATGAAAAGGATCTTGCCAGCACCCCGGGCACGCAAATGGGGGATTGCTGCATGCGCCGTGTGGAAGGCGCCGATGAGGTTGGTATGGATGGTCTCGGCCCAGCTGGCAGGATCCGTGTCGGCCACCTTGCGCGCCTGGCCCCAGACACCGGCGTTGGCGACGACGATGTCCACTCCGCCATGGACGTCCGCGGCATGCTGGAACAACGCCTGCATCGCCATATGGGAGCCCACGTCTGCCACACAGGCGCTGGCGGTGCCGCCGCTGGCCGCAACCAACGCTACCGTCTCATCGATCTGGTTGCGGCTGCGCGCGCTGCATACCACCGCGGCGCCGGCATGGCCATAGGCCATTGCGATGGCGCGGCCGATTCCGCGCCCTGCTCCGGTGACGACGGCCACCTTGCCAGCCAGCAAGTCGGTTTGCTTGTTCATGGTTCTGCCTTTCACAAATGCGCCCCTCCGGTAGCCTGCAGGTCCGCCCCCGTAATAAAACTCCCCGCCTCCGAACACAACAGCAGCGCCGCGTTCGCCATTTCATCGGGCGTGCCGGCCCGTCCCATGGGACTGGCTTCAGCCTGGATCGCCGCCCACTGGTCTGAATCGACGCGCCGCCAAGCGTTGCGCGCGGTGGCGATGAGGCCGGGGGACAGGTTGTTGACGGTCACACCATGCGGCGCGAGCTGGCGCGCCAGGTTGATGCACAGGTTGTGTTGCGCCGACTTGAGCGCGGCGTAGATGGCAAGGTCGGGTGCGGGGTGGGTCTGGTTGATGCTGCCGATGGTCAGAATTCGGCCCCAGCCGCGACTGCGCATGCCCGGCACGCCGGCCTTGAGCAGTTCGATGCTCGCATCGAAGTTGATGCGGCGCTGGCGTTCCAGCTCGCGGTCGCTGATCTCGGTAAAGGCTTCGCGCTGCTGCACCGAAGCGCACAGCACCAGCACGTCCACGCCGCCCAGCAGTCGTTCGGCTTGCTGCACCGTACGCGTGCCCGCGCCGACCTGGAGGAAGTCGGACTCGATGAAAGCATGGCGCGTGCCACGCGCTGTGAGTTCCGTGGCCAGCGTGTCGGCCGCATCCTTGTTTTGCAGCGAGGTGTCGGCACTGGCGGCGTATTGCACCGCCACG
>JBDTMH010000398.1:0-3158 GCA_039934375.1 Burkholderiaceae bacterium
GCGTAGCCCGGCGACCAGACGGCTGGTTGCATCAACCACCCGTCCATCCCGGCCATCGCTGTCATCTCGAACGCATCCATGTCCATGCCAGCGCCCGCCAGCAGCCATGCCCAGGCCAGCGCAGTCACCAACAGCAGGCAAGCGATCAGAAGTCCCACGTCGCGCCAAAGCGGGCTGGGTGGCACAGACTGCGGCACACCCTTGGGGCTATGGCCGGCCGAATTTCTGCTTGTACTCCTGGTAACTGTGGGTCAGGCCGTTCGGGCCCCAGGCAACATTGGCCATCGAGCTGTGGCTGCGGTTCAGGTCAAACTTGATCGGGCCGGTCCCCTTGGCAAAGCCGGCGACATTCTCGGCCTCATGGAACACCCATCCGTCGGGCAGCACGGTAATGATCTGGTGCTCGGCGTCGGTGACCGGATTGCGGATCGGCTCGCTGTGCGCGCGCACGGTTGCGGGTACTTCGACACGCGCGCGACGCTTGTCCAGATCCCATTCGAACGTGATAGGTGCGAACAGCGGATCCTTGATGGTGCCGATGATGATCGAGAAGATCTGGAACATGGTGCCGACCTTCTGGTCCGCACCCGACAGGATGTAGAACAGGGCGTCCTTTTGCGCATCGTTGGCGCGCTCGTCAATGATCGGGTGCATCACACCGTTGCCATGGTGGATGGCGCGCGGAAAGTAGAACGCGGCAATCACCGAAAGGCCGTCCAGTTTCGCGTCATCGCAACGGCCCTTGTCGATGTGAAATCCAACCAGGCCGGTGCAATGGCCATGTGTCGGCTCGGCCATCGACTCGCAGGGACATCCCAGGTCACAGCTGCAGTATTCGACGTACTTGCCCTCGATGTTCCAGTCGCGTGTCATGTCGGCTCCTAAAATCAGTCAGGTCTACAATTGGGCGCGGGAAACGAACCGAAGTCAATTGCGCATAACCTGCCAGGGGTATGCGTTGACTTCCCGATAAACCAATGACGCTGACTTGCGCCCCATTGACGGATTGCGATACGTCCTTGTTGATTGGCCGCCAGTTCAGCCTGGACCGCAATCGAGTGGTTTTGCAAACCACAACCTGGATCGTTTGATTTGACCTTGACCATTCGAATGGCTGCAAACGCAGCAAACACGACGGCCACTGTCGCACCATCGGTTTTTCCCTACGACCAGCAGGAACTGGCAGAAACGAGTTCTAGCATTCGCTGGCGTCTGGACTGCGGTCGGCCAGAAACAGCCGTTGGCGACCAATACTCAATGTGGACAGTCAGACCCACGCCTGATCGTTGAACGAGACTGGGGGTGTAGAGGTTCCGCTCAGCGCGTCGCCGCAGGCATTGTCGACCTGACCGCGGGGACCGAGCGCGCCGGATTGGGCAATGGGCAGGGAAATGGGCGTCGTAGGCCGTATTGCGCCGCCGATCCGCGGCTCTGCATCTGCGCCAGTGCTTCACCCGCCAGGACGACGCCAGCGCCAGCTGCCTCATGCAGCAAGGTGATCGCCTTTGAGGAGTCACACGGGCCACCTTCCCTGTACAGCAACATCATTGCAAGGTTGTACTGACCGAGCGGATGGCCACGCTCCGATGCAGCCATGAAATGCTTGCGGGCCTTGACGTGGTCGCCCACAAGCCACGCAGGGCCGCCTTGCAACAAATCCACATCCTGCTCAGGAAATGGCAAAGGGTTTTGTGTTTCGAATTGGGCGTTGGTGGCGCCTGCAAAAAAAAGTAGCAAGCAACTGAGCAATTGGCGCATGATCTAGCTCACTGAAGTGGGTGAAGGCCAATCGTCCCTTCACCCGCGCACTCCTGTCGTGAAGGAGATGCGAAATCGAAGCGATAAAGTTGCGATGCGATCGGCACCTGGGGCTGTGATGCGGGAAGATGCGTTCGACCGGGAAAATCGGCTGTGCCTGTCGGGCTGTGTGCTCGATGTTCAGGCGCGCGACCTTCGTACGGCCGACGACCGGCCGGTCGAACTTCGACCCAAGGCGCTGGACGTGTTGCTGCTGCTGGCCGCACATGCCGGCAGAGTCGTCGACAAGGCGACCTTGATGGAGCGTGTCTGGCCCGGCGTCGTCGTTGGGGACGATTCACTGACCCAGACCATCGTGGAGATTCGGCGCGCGCTCGCCGATCACGAGCACAAGGTTCTGTTCACGGTCGCGCGCCGCGGCTACAGATTGCAGCCGACTGAGCCGTCGGCCGCGGCCATCGCGCCGAGCCTGTCGGTCGCCGTGCTCCCGATCGCTCACGACGCCGCCGATCTTGAGGGTGCGCGCTGGGCCGCCCTGTTGACCTCCGAGCTGAATTCACGTGCCGGCGGTAGCCTGCCCGACAGCAAAGTGGTGGCACGAGAGACCGTCGCGGCCATGGGGGCGGCGTTGAGAGACCCTCGCGTCGCGGCACGTCAACTCGGTGTGCAGCAGGTGGTGTGCGGCGAGCTGCAAGCAGTTGACAATGGGTGGAGCGCCGCGCTGTCGGTGGTCGAGGGCGTCTCGGGGACCCGGCAGTGGTCTCATCGGTTTGCGCTCGTGCCCCCAGGGCTGCCTGAACGGATTGGGCAGGTAGCCGCGCAGGCGGCTCGGTGCCTGGTTGTCGAGATGCACCGAACAGCTGCGGCCGTCACGGCCGAGCGGCCCCTGAGCCAGCGCAGTGCGGGCGACCTTGCCTTGCAAGGCTGGACCGCAATCTATGACGGATTCAGTGCCGGTAACCTCGAGCGCGGGCTGCAGTTCTTCGAGCAGGCCCTCGAGAAGGAACCGTCGCTCCTGAGGGCCATGGGCGGTGTCGTTTGCATCAACTACTGGCGGGCCGAATTTGGCTGGACAACCGATCGCGAGAAGGCCCAGCGACGCGTAATCGACACCGCATCGCGCCTCGCGACGCTCTATCCCGAAGCGACGTTGACGGCACTCGCTCGTGGCGATGCAGCCGAGATCGAGGGACGCTTTGAACTTCGGCTGTCGATATGCGATCGCATCTGTGAACGTGATCCAGCCAATCCGTCCGCTCACGCTTCGCGCAGCTTTGCGTTGCTCAATCTCGGTTTGTTCGACCAGTGCGTCGCCGCGATCGACGAGGCTCGGCGCCTGAGCCTGGACGACTTTCGCGCCGGCTGGTGGTGCTCGAAGGCCGCCTGCGCGCACTTGATGG
>JBDTMH010000399.1:0-3157 GCA_039934375.1 Burkholderiaceae bacterium
TGGGCCTGCGTGCGGCCATGGTGTCGCGGGTCGGCGATGAACAGATGGGGCGTTTCCTGACCGAGACACTGCAGCGCGAAGGATGCGATATCTCGCAGGTGCAGATCGATCCGCAGCGACTGACGGCGCTGGTGCTGCTGGGCCTGAAGGACCGCGACACGTTTCCGCTGCTGTTCTACCGCGAGAATTGCGCCGACATGGCGATCGACCCGGCGCTGATCGACGAGGCTTTCATCGCCGATTGCCGCGCGCTGCTGATCACCGGCACGCACCTGAGCGCGCCAACGGTTCGCGCGGCGTCTAGCTCTGCGCTGGCATTCGCCGGCAAGCACAAGGTACTTCGGGTGCTCGACATCGACTATCGACCGGTGTTGTGGGGCCTGACCAAACGCGGTGAAGGCGCCAACCGTTTTGTCGCCGATGCGCATGTCACGGCCCAGTTGCAGCAAATGCTGCCACAGTTCGAGTTGCTCATTGGTACCGAGGAAGAATTCCTGATCGCCGGCGGCGTGGCCGGGGATCTGCTGGCTTCGCTCAGAGCCGTGCGAGCCGTCACGAAAGCCGCGCTGGTCGTCAAGCTCGGCGCCGCCGGCTGCTGCTTCATTCCGGGCGCGATACCGACGCGACTCGAAGATGCGCTCACGGCAAAAGGTGAGCGGGTCGAGGTCATGAACGTGCTGGGCGCCGGCGACGCCTTCGCCGCCGGCCTGATGACGGGTTTCCTGCGCGGCATGGGCTTTGTGGAAGCAGCGCGACTGGCCAACGCTTGCGGCGCCATCGTCGTCTCGCGTCACGCCTGTGCGCCGGCGATGCCCACGCCGGCCGAGCTCGACCACTGGTTTGGCGGCCAGCGCAATCCACGGGTCGACGCCGACCGGCAACTGGCCCACCTGCACCGCTGCACGCCAAACCGCCAGGCGCGACCGGAGTTGCAGGTGATGGCCTTCGACCACCGCAGCCAGTTCTTCGATCTCGCCCGCCAGGCGGGCGCCGGCACGGCGGATGTCGTTGCGCTGAAGAAGCTGCTGTTGCGTGCCGCCGAGCAGGTTGCGGCCAGCGCGGACCTGCAAGACCGGATCGGCGTGCTGATCGACGGCGGCGAATACGGCGCCGACGCGCTGGCTGCGGCCACCGGACGCGGCTGGTGGGTCGGCCGGCCGGTGGAACTGCCGGGCTCGCGTCCGCTGCGTTTTGATGGCACGCTGTCGGTGGGCTCGACACTGGCGAGCTGGCCGGCCGAGCAGGTCTGCAAATGCCTGGTGCATTACCACCCCGATGACCCGCCAGCGCTGCGGCTGGAGCAGGAACTCAAGGTCCAGGAGCTGTGGCAGGCCACCCGCGCCAGCGGCCACGAATTGCTGCTCGAGATCATCTGTCCAGGCAGTCCGACACCGGTCGGAAGCCAGGACGATGCCGTGCTGCGATCGATCAAGCGGTTTTACAACCTCGGCCTGCAGCCCGAATGGTGGAAACTGGCGCCGATGTCGGCCGCCGGCTGGCATGCGCTGGCTCTGCTGATCGCCGAACGCGACCCCTTGTGCCGTGGTGCCGTCATTCTGGGCTTGAATCAGCCGGTTCAGGCGCTGGCCGACAGCTTCGCGCACGCCGACAACGCCATCGTCAAGGGCTTCATGGTGGGCCGCAGTTTGTGGGCCGAGCCGTCGTTGCGCTGGCTGCGGCGCGAAAACACCGACCAGCAACTGATCGACGCGGTTGCCGCCAACTTCCTGTTGCTGTCCCGGGCCTGGTCGATGCGCCACCGGCATGCGACCATGCGTACCTGAACCACCCGATTGCCACGGAACCCCATGACGACTGAAAGATTGACGATGGCCCAGGCGCTGGTGCGGCATCTGGCAGCATTGCGCATCGAAATGCCGGACGGCAGCTTGCAGCCTTATTGCGCCGGCGTGTTTGCGATATTCGGCCACGGCAACGTCGCCGGCCTGGGCGAAGCCCTGTGGGCCGAGCGCGAACACCTGCCCACCTGGCGCGCCCACAACGAACAGGCGATGGCGCACGCCGCCATCGCCTACGCCAAGGCCAGCTTTCGCCAGCGCATCATGGCCGTGACCACGTCGATCGGCCCCGGCGCCACCAATCTGCTGACGGCGGCCGCATTGGCGCATGTGAACCGGCTGCCACTGCTGATGTTGCCAGGCGACACCTTTGCGTCGCGGGTGCCGGATCCCGTATTGCAGCAGCTGGAAGACACGGCACACGGCGACGTCAGCGTCAACGACGCGTTCCGGCCGCTGACGCGTTACTTCGACCGCATCAGCCGACCCGAGCAGATCCTGCGCGCCTTGCCCCAGGCGATCGCCGTGATGCTCGACCCAGCCAGCTGCGGACCGGTATGCCTGGCCTTGCCGCAGGATGTGCAGACCCAGGCGTTCGATTGCCCGGCCTGGTTTCTGCAGCCGGCCCCGCTGCGCATCCGCCGCCCTGGCGCCGACGCGCAGGAGCTGCAGGCTGCGCTGGCCTTGCTGCGCGACGCCCACCAGCCGCTGCTGATTGCTGGCGGCGGCGTGTTGTACAGCCAGGCCTGGGATGCGCTGGCGCAGCTGGCGCAGGCGCATGGAATTCCGGTTGCCGAGACGCAGGCCGGCAAGGGCGCGCTGCGCTGGGACCATGCGCTGAACCTGGGCGCGATCGGTGTCACCGGCTCGCCGGCGGCCAATGCGATGGCGACCGAGGCCGATCTGGTGATTGCCGTCGGCACGCGACTGCAGGACTTCACTACCGGCTCGAACCGGCTGTTCGCCGGCAAGCGGGTATTGGGCATCAACGTGTCGGCCGCCGACGCCGGCAAGTGCCATGGCAGCACCTTGGTGGCCGATGCGGCGGTCGCGCTTCAGGCGCTGCACGCGGCGTTGGGTGACTGGAAGTCTGACCAGCACTGGCACACCAGCGCCACGCAGCGTGCCGCCGGCTGGCTGCACCGGGTCGACCAGTTGACCGCAGCACAGGCGCTTGCCCCCGGCGTGTTGCCCTACGACGCCGACGTGATCGGCGCCGTGCGCGACTCGACCTCGGACAGCGCAAGCTCCGATGTGGTCGTCTGCGCCGCCGGCACCTTGCCGGCCGAGCTGCACAAGTTGTGGCGCTGCGCCGTACCCGGCAACTACCACGTCGAGTACGGCTACTCCTGCATGGG
>JBDTMH010000400.1:0-3123 GCA_039934375.1 Burkholderiaceae bacterium
GCGCCGTACCGGCAGCAGCATAACGTCGGTCTTTACCGGCACCACGATCGACGAGGCCCTGTACGAAGAGCTGGAATCGGCGCTGGTGCTTGCCGACGCCGGCGTCAAGGCGACACAGTACCTGCTCGATACCTTGCGCCAGCGCGTCAAGCAGACCAAGGCCAAGGACCCGGCCGCCGTCAAGGCCTTGCTGATCGACGTTTTGACTGAACTGCTGGAGCCGCTGGAGAAAACCCTGGTGGTGGGTGAATTCAAGCCCACCGTCATCATGATGGTCGGCGTCAACGGCGCCGGCAAGACCACGTCGATTGGCAAACTCACGCGCCACCTCGGTTATCGCGGAGCGTCCGTGTTGTTGGCGGCTGCTGACACGTTTCGGGCCGCCGCCAAGGAGCAACTGGCGGTCTGGGCCGACCGCAACACGGTCGAGATCGTCAGCCAACAAGGCGGCGACCCGGCCGCGGTCAGCTATGACGCTGTCACCGCCGGGCGCGCGCGCGGCAAGGATGTGGTGCTGGTTGACACTGCCGGTCGCCTGCCAACCCAGCTGCACCTGATGCAGGAACTGCGCAAGATCAAGCGTGTGATAGCCAAGGCAGACCCACTGGCGCCGCACGAAGTGCTGCTGGTGATCGATGGCAATACCGGCCAGAACGCGCTGGCGCAGGTCAAGTCATTCGACGAGGTCCTCAAGCTGACCGGCCTGATCGTGACCAAACTCGACGGCACGGCCAAGGGTGGCGTGCTGGCCGCGATTGCGCGCGAGCGCCCGGTTCCGGTGTATTTCATCGGTGTCGGCGAAAAGCTCGAAGAGCTCGAGACTTTCAACGCGCGCGAGTTTGCCCAGGCCTTGCTGGGCTGATCGTCCGACGCTCGAGCTGCGGCGCTTGACGCCGGCGGCACAATCAGCGCTGGGCGGGCGGGCGACGGTCACACAGACCGGAGAACAGCATCTCGCCGCCGGCCGCGCTGCGCCGGATATCCAGGGCCTTGCGATTGATGCGCCATTGGCTGTTGATACCGAACCGCACTTCCTCGTCGTTGACCGAGCCCGAACTGAGCCATTGCTGGTTCACCGCCACCGCGCTGGCCGAGGCGCTATAGCGCACCTCGACGCCGTGGCGAACCTCCGTGCTGCCGTCGGGTTGCAAGTCGCAGTAGAGGGTCTGCATGTCATCCGGCCCGCCGCGTTCATAGATGCGCCGCGCCACCTGTGACGCACGCCCCGGCTGGCGTGTGCTCTCGCAGGCAAATTCGGCGCCGGCCCAGCTGCCATCCAGCAGCGTGACGTCGGCGTATTCCAGCTTGTCGGGATCGATCCGCGCGCCGGCCTTGCCGGTCAGCTGCGCCATACGGATCGGCTTGCGACAATCGACGACGAAATGCGTCTGGCCGCGCAGCGGATAGGGCTTGTCGACATTGATCCGCAACAAGGTGCCGGCGACATGATCGCGATCCAGGATTTCGAGCGACAGGTTGTCGATACCGAACAACACGTCGTCGATCCGCTGCAGCAGTTGGTAGCCCCGGTTGCTGGTCCACTGCGCATGGGCCGCGCCCCAGGTCACGGCACACGCCAAGGCAAGCAACCACTTGCCACCCACCGGCCAGACGCCCGCACACCTGCTCATCACGATGGCTTGTTCCCGCAGGTCTGACCTGCACCTTGCGCGCCACCTGCATGCGGCACGCCCGTTGTTATAGTTTCACCACTGCCCATTGCGGGCCCACCTTGGCGCCACGTGCGAACACCATGACCACCCTGTTACCCCATATCGAACTCACCTCCGGACCCAACCCCGACGCCGCCGTGATCTGGCTGCATGGCCTGGGCGCGGACGGCAACGACTTCGCTGCGATTGTGCCCGAGCTCGATCTGGCCGGCTGCCGGCCGATCCGTTTCATCTTCCCGCATGCACCCAGCATTCCAGTCACGGTAAATGGCGGCTATGTCATGCCGGCCTGGTACGACATCGTGGGCACCGACTTGCTCAAACGCGAAGATGCAGCGGGTATCCGCAACTCGGCGCTGGCCATCGAAGACCTGATCGCCAACGAGGTGGCACGTGGCGTGGCGTCACGGCATATCGTGCTGGCCGGCTTCTCCCAGGGTTGCGCGATCGCGCTGCACACCGGGCTGCGCCATTCGGCGCCGCTGGCCGGCATCATGGCCTTGTCCGGCTATCTGCCGCTGGCAGCCGAGCTTGCCTCCGAGGCCAGCCCGGCCAATCGCCAGTTGCCGGTGTTCATGGCCCACGGCAGCGCTGACCCGGTGGTGCCGGTCGCGCGCGGCGAAGCTTCCCGTGACCTGTTGCAATCCATGGGCTACCCCGTGCAGTGGCATGCGTATCCGATGCAGCACAGCCTGCACCCGCGCGAAATCCAGGACATCGGCGTGTTCCTGCAATCAGTGCTGGGCCACGACGCCGACTGAGCAGCCTCAACCGCCCCGGCCATGCGCGAGTTCACCCGTGCGGTGCGCCGCCGCAATGGCCTTATTTGCTGGCCGCCGCTGCCGGCGGCTGGATGCCCAGACGCCCGGCGACCGCGCGGTCGAGCGCGCGGATCTTGGGTTCGATGACGGGCTTGGTCTCTGCCACGAGCTTCTCGGTCAGGCTCTTTTGCATCTCGCCGCCCAGCGACTGGAACTTGCGGTTGATCGGCGACTCGATGATGGCAATCAGTTGCTTGAGCTCGTCCTCGGTGAAACGTTCGTCCAGCAGCACGCCGATCGTCGACGGTGCCAGCGCCACGGCACGGTCGCGCACCACCGGCACGGTCTCGTCGACATACTTCTTGACGTCAGCCTGGATGTCGCGTGCGACGGCCTCGCGCTTGTCCGGTGGAATCCGTTGCTGCAACAGCGGCCCGGCACGTTGCATGAGGATCTGGGCCGGTTGTTCGGCCATGGCGCGCGCAACCAGTTCGATCGCGGGTTGCTGCAGTTCAAGCACCTTGGCCACCAGCACTTTCTTGGCCGGCGACGACTGCGCGAATGCGGCACCCGCAACGGCAAGCAGTGCAACAACAATCAGTTTCTTCATGCGGATTCCTTCAAAACCAGGTTGGACATCCCGCGTGCAGACTGCACCCGGTGACTCGCGCACGTATTATCACCCTCAC
>JBDTMH010000401.1:0-3122 GCA_039934375.1 Burkholderiaceae bacterium
AGCCTGGGCAACGAAGTGCCGTGCGCAAAAAATTCTTTCGGCAATGGTTCGAAACTCAGGGCAACCGATGGGATACCCAGGACCCGCGCACGCGCAACCGCGTGGCGCACCAGCGCGCGATGGCCCAGGTGCAGGCCGTCGAAAGCACCGATGCAGACCACGCTGCCTTGGGAGCACAGAGGCCCTCCTTCGACGTCACGGAACAGCCTGCTCATGGAACCTTGAAGTATAGCCACCGGGCGTGCTTCTCAATGCTCGCGCAGGTCGCGCAGGCGAAAGCCAACCACTGCCATCGCCAGCAGGTAAACCGACACCCCGCCGATCACCAGCACGCCGAGCCATGACACGCGTTGCATCAGCGCAACCCGGGTGAAGTCAGGCGCCCAGTGCAATCCAGCCGAGACCGCAGCGGCCATCGCCAGGCACGCTGCCAGCAGCCGCAACGAAAAACGCCCCCAGCCCGGCTGGACTTGAAAGACGCCCGACTTCCTCAGCCAGTGCCACAGCAGCGCAAGATTGAGATAGCTCGCCGCGGCACTGGCCAATCCCAACGCGAAGTGCAGGCCGGGGACTTTCGAGAGCGCTGCCCACACGGAACCCTGCTGCAGTTCCGCAGGAACCCACAGGTGGTAGAGGACCGCCAGGAAGACGAGATTGAACAGCATGTTCGCCACGAGCGACGCCACACCCGCACGCACAGGTGTATTCGTATCCTGCCGAGCGTAGAACGCCGGCAACACGACTTTCACCAGGGCGAATGCCGGCAACCCGAAACTCAAACCGAAGACCGAAAGCGCGGCCATGCGCGTGTCGAACGCAGTGAACTGGCCGTGCTGGAACAGCGTGGCGACCAGAGGCACCGAGAGCAACATCAACCCCAGCATGGCTGGCAGCGCGATCATCAGCGTCGTCCGCAAACCCCAGTCCAGCGCCTTTGAAAATCCGGCGTGATCGGTATTGACGTGATGGCGCGACAGTGTCGGCAGGATGACTGTGCCCAACGCGATGCCAAACACGCCCAACGGCAATTCGAGAAAGCGATCGGCCTGCGAAAGCCAGGTCTGTGAGCCAGCGACGAGCAGCGAGGCGATCACGGTGTCGAATAGCAGGTTGATCTGCGCTACCGAGGAGCCGAACAGCGTCGGCACCATCAACCGCATGACCTTGCGTACGTCGGGGTGCCTGGCACCCCACCGCGGCAACGCCAGCAGGTCCAGCCGCGCCAGTTGCGGCAAAAGGAACAACAATTGGATCACGCCACCGATCAGGATCGCCCAGCCCAACGCCAGGATGGGCGTCTGCAGCAAGGGCGACAGCCACAACGCGGCGGAGACCATGGAGATGTTGAGGATCACCGGCGCCAGGGCCGGCATCCCGAAGCGGTGGAAGCTGTTCAGGGCACCGCCGGCCAGCGCCGTCAATGACACGAACATCAGGAATGGAAAGGTCAGCCGCAGCAGCTGCACGGTGAGTTCGAACTTCTGCGGTTCGTCCACCGACCCGGGTGAAAAAAGCATCGCGACCTGTGGGGTGAACAGCATCCCCAGGCCAACGATGACCAGCAGCACCCCGCCCAATGTCCCCGCTGTCCGGGAAATCAGGGTTTTCAGGTCTTCGTGCGGGCGAGTCTCCTTGATCTGGGTGAACACAGGCACGAAGGCAGTGGTGAACGAGCCTTCGGCGAACAGCCGGCGCATGAAATTGGGGATCCGGAAAGCCACCCAGAAGGCATCGGTCGCGGCGTTGGCGCCGAAAACGCTGCTGATCACGACGTCACGCAGCAGCCCGAAAACCCGACTGACCATGGTCATGCTGCCGAACGACAGCAGGCCACGGAGCATGTTGGGTCGACTCATCGTGAGGTATCCCGGGCCAGGCTTCCGCCGTTGACGCAAGTGTCTGAATCCCCCATACTTTCCTGTCCACCGGGCCGGATCGCCACCGATATGCGCGGGCTCCGTAACCCCTTGCTCCACACCAACATTCTCAGGATTCCATCGTGGCCAACATCAAGTCCGCCAAGAAGCGCGCCAGGCAAGCTGTCGTGCGCAATGCCCGCAACGGCGCCCAGCGCTCGATGCTGCGTACCGCCGTCAAGAAGGTGCTGAAGGCGCTGGACGCCAACGACGCTGCCGGGGCAACCGCCGCGTTCGCCGTTGCCCAGCCGATCCTCGACCGCTTCAGCGCACGTGGCCTGATCCACAAGAACAAGGCCGCCCGCCACAAGAGCCGCCTGACCGCCCGCATCAAGGCACTGAAAGCTGCCTGACTTCGGTCGCATCGAGCAATTAAAAAACCCGGCTCCGGCCGGGTTTTTTGTTGCCCGACGTGACACCTCAGGCGTCATGGTTGTCCTCGACAGCAGGGCTCTGCGTCGCACGGTCCTGTGGGCCCTGCTCCGCGGCCAGTTCCGCGGCGTCCTCGCGCAGCCGATCGAAGAACGATTGCACCTCGAGCATGATCGGCCAGGTACCTGCGTGGCCGATGGCGGACACCAGGAACCATGGCTGCGTCCAGCCAAGGTCGGCGACGACTTCCTGCGCGCGGGCGCCGGCCTCATCCTCGAACATCAGGTCGGCTTTGTTGAGGACGAGCCAGCGCGGTTTTTCCAGCATCGCCGGGTCGTATTTGCGCAGTTCCTTTTCGATCGCACGGACCTGTTCGGCGGGCGCAACCTCTACGCCGCCCTCCATCGGTGCGATATCGACCAGGTGCAACAACAGGCGCGTGCGCTGTACGTGGCGCAGGAACAGGCTGCCAAGACCGGCGCCATCGGCGGCGCCTTCGATCAAACCGGGAATGTCCGCGATCACGAAGCTGCGACCAATCTCGACGCTTACCACGCCCAGGTTGGGATGCAGGGTGGTGAACGGGTAGTCGGCGACCTTGGGCGTAGCTGCCGAGACAGCGCGAATGAAAGTCGATTTGCCGGCATTTGGAAAGCCGAGAAGACCGACATCGGCAAGCAATTTCAGTTCGAGCTTGAGCAGTCGCTGCTCGCCTTCGGTGCCTGGCGTTGCACGTCGCGGCGACCGGTTCGTCGAGCTCTTGAAGTGCATGTTGCCCAGGCCTCCGCGTCCGCCCTTGGCGACCAGCAGGCGTTCGCCATGGGTGGTGAGGTC
>JBDTMH010000402.1:0-3086 GCA_039934375.1 Burkholderiaceae bacterium
TGTAATAGTCGCGGTACCAGGCGACAAACTTGGCGATACCGTCCTTGACCGGGGTAGCCGGCACGAATCCCACCCAATAGCGCAGCGCGTCGGTATTGGCGTAAGTCGCGGGAACATCGCCATCCTGCAGCGGCAGCAAGTTCTTTTCCGCCTTGCGACCCAACGCCTCCTCGATACACGCAATGAAATCGAGTAAGGGCACGGGATTGTTGTTGCCGATATTGAACACCCGGTATGGCGCGTTGCTGGTCGCCGGATCGGCAACCATTGGATCGTAGGTAGGACTCGATGTCGCCGGCCGGTCCAGCACGCGCAACACACCCTCGACGATGTCGTCGATATAGGTGAAGTCGCGCTGCATGTTGCCTTCATTGAAGACGTCGATAGCACGCCCGTCCAGAATCGCCTTGGTGAACAGGAAAAGCGCCATGTCGGGCCGCCCCCAGGGACCATATACCGTGAAGAAACGCAGCCCGGTCGTCGGCAAACCGAACAGATGGCTATAAGTATGGGCCATCAACTCATTGGCCTTCTTGGTCGCCGCGTACATGCTCACCGGATGGTCGACGCTGTCGTGTTCCGAGAACGGCATGCGGGTGTTGCCCCCATACACACTCGAACTTGAGGCGTAGACCAGGTGGCCGACCTGGTTGTGGCGGCAACCCTCCAGCACGTTCATGAAACCGACCACGTTGCTGTCCACATAGGCCTGCGGGTTCTGCAGCGAATACCGCACTCCGGCTTGGGCCGCCAGATGGACTACACGTTCGAACTTTTCGGTGGCAAACAGCTGCTCCATACCGCTGCGATCTGCCACATCGCCCTTGTAGAAACGGAAATTCGGATGCGAAGTCAGCCGCTCCAGCCGGCGCTCCTTGAGCGTCACGTCGTAATAGTCGTTCATGTTGTCCAAGCCGACCACCTTGTCGCCGCGCTCGAGCAGGCGCAGCGTCGCGGTCATGCCGATGAACCCGGCTGCGCCGGTGACGAGAATCTTCATGGTCTTGCGCCTGGAGGTCAAATACGGTGGCTTATCTTAGCTGCTCGAAGCCGCATTCCGAAAATGTTGCGGGCCATGCCAGGCCGCCAAGGACTCGAGCGCGGCTACACGCCCAACCGCCGACAGATCTCCAGTGTCGGCGCACTCTGGTTCATGGTGTAGAAGTGCAGCGCAGGTGCTCCACCGGCACGCAACTTCTCGCACAAACCGGTCACCACGTCGAGCCCGAATGCTCGAATGGACGTTAAGTCCTCGCGATAGTCCAGCAGGCGCAGCTTGATCCAGCGCGGGATTTCGGCGCCACACATGTCAGAAAAGCGCATCAGCTGGCTGGAATTGGTGATCGGCATGATCCCCGGAATGATGGGCACGTTGACCCCCATGCGCCGCGCATCGTCGACAAACCGGAAATAGGCATCGGTGTTGTAGAAATACTGCGTGATGGCCGAATTCGCTCCGCTCTTGACCTTCATCGCAAACGCATGCAGGTCGTGTTCGGGACTGCGCGCGCGCGGATGCGTCTCGGGATAGGCCGCCACTTCCAGAAAGAAGTGATCGCCGGTTTCATCGCGAATGAACTCGACCAGGTCGTTGCCATGGCGAAACTCTCCTTCGGCGCCGTACGGGCTGGGCATGTCGCCGCGCAAGGCCACGACGCGCTTGACGCCACGCGACTGCAGCAAGCTCAGTTGCTCGCGCACGCTGGCCTTGGTCGCGCCCACGCACGAAAAATGGGGAGCCGCCTCCATGCCTTCGGCCATGATTTCGGCCACGGCGCTGAAGGTACCGTCCTGGGTCGAACCACCCGCACCGTAGGTCACCGAACAGAACTCGGGCTTGAGCGTGTACAGCGATTGGCGCACGACTCGGATCTTCTGCGCGCCTTCGGCGGTCTTGCTGGGAAAAAACTCCAGGCTGATTGGCAGTTTGGTATCAAGCATGTTGGTCACTCCTGAGCCCGAATCGAATGAATGAAAAATTCCTGATTGCCGTCGCCTCCCTGAATCGACGACGGAAAGTAGGATTGGACCTGCAATCCCAGCGCCCGGTGCGCCGCGCGAATGCGCTGTTCCACCAGTGCAAACATCGACGGATCGGTCACGATTCCGCCCTTTCCCACCTGGCCCGGTTGCAATTCGAATTGCGGCTTGACCAGCATCAAAACCACCCCTTCGGGCTTGAGCAGAGGGACAACAGCCGGAAGAACCAGCGTCTGCGAGATGAAGGCCAGATCACCAACGATCAGGTCAAAACCTTCGAACGCCAAATCCGGCATGGATGCGGCCAGAGCCCCCGCGATGTCATCGCGCGTCAGGCTTCGCGCATTGAGCCTTTCGATGCAGGTGACCCGCGGGTCGTCTCGCAATACGTCGTTCAATTGCCCCGAACCCACATCCACGCCCACGACATGGTGCGCTCCGGTCTGCAGCAGGCAATCGGTGAAGCCACCGGTCGATTGACCGAGATCCAGACACAGAAATCCGGAAACCGCGATCGCCTGCTTTTGTAGCGCGCCTGCCAGCTTGAGTCCGCCGCGCGACACGAACCGGGCCTCTGCCGTGTCCAGCAGTTCGATCTGTGCATCCGGCGTAACGTCGTCGCCGTTCTTGACCACGCGGCGCCAGTCGCCATCGGCCTTCCAGCGCACGCCGGCGGCTATCAGGCGCTGCGCCTGGGAGCGGGTTCCCGCCAGCCCACGCTGAACCAGCAATTGATCGATGCGCATAGTGTCCTGTTCAGGTAAAGAGAACCACCCCATCGCCGTGGCGATGGCCACAGCTGCACGGACAGATCAGGCGAAACGGCTGGCGGCCCCGGGCGCAAATACGCCCAGACCCGGCACGCAGATGCCGCAGCAGGATCAATAGCGGTAGGTTTCGGCCTTGTACGGGCCTTGTTTGCTCACGCCGATGTAGCTGGCCTGCTCGTCGGTCAATTCGCTCAACATCGCGCCGACCTTCTTGAGGTGCAGACGGGCGACTTTCTCGTCCAGATGCTTGGGCAACACATAGACCTTGCCCGCCTTGTAGGCCTTGGGCTTGGTGAACAGTTCGATCTGGGCGATGGTCTGGTTGGCAAAGCTCGA
>JBDTMH010000403.1:0-3085 GCA_039934375.1 Burkholderiaceae bacterium
GGCACGCCAAACAGACTGGCCAGCGCCAGCGCGACAACCAGGCCTTGGGCCGAGCCGGACAGTGTGGTGAAGAACAGGATCGAGAAAGCGGGATGCATGGTGTGGCCGGCCTTGACGTTTCAGTGTTTGGCTGCCGGCGTCTTGTGCCGCGGCAGGTACTGGTTGGCGGGCCGGGTTTCCCATTCCGGCATCAGCGCGTAGCCGCCGCGTTCGCGGATCGCTTTGGACACTTCCGACTCGGGATCCTTCACGTCGCCGAACAGCCGTGCACCGGTAGGGCATGCCGCCACGCAGGCTGGCTTGCGATCTTCCTTGGGCAGCTTCTCGTCATAGATGCGGTCCACGCACAAGGTGCACTTGGTCATCACCTGGCGTTCTTCGTCGAGTTCGCGCGCGCCATACGGGCAGGCCCAGGCGCAGTATTTGCAGCCTATGCACTTGTCGTAGTCGACCAGCACGATGCCGTCTTCCTTGCGTTTGTAGCTGGCGCCCGTGGGGCAGACCGGCACGCAGGGCGGGTCTTCGCAATGCAGGCAGCTCTTGGGGAAGTGGATGGTCTCGGTGCCCGGGTAGCTTCCGGCCTCGTAGGTCTGCACCCGGTTAAAAAAGGTGCCAGTCGGGTTGGCACCGTACGGCGCCTCGTCGGCGAGCGGGCCGGCCGCGCCGGAGGTGTTCCACTGCTTGCACGAGGTCACGCAGGCATGGCAGCCGACACACACATTGAGATCGATCACCAGCGCCAGTTGCTTGGCCAGCGTCTCGCCGGGCAAGGCACGCACGCGGGTCGCGTCGGCCATGGGTGGCGCAACCGTGGCAGTGCTGGCCGGGGCCTGCGCCACGGCGTTGGTCTTGAGGATGTCCTTGAGCCAGCCGATCATGATTTTTTGCGTCCTGCGAAATAGGTCATTACCTTTACCGCCTTGCCCAGTACGCCGGGAGCGGCGGCCATGGAGGCGAACTGGGGGAAAGACTCCTTCTGTTCTTCCGGTGCCGCGGGGCGGATGCGCACCCGCACGTCGTACCAGCCGGCCTGACCGGTCACCGGGTCGGAATTGCTGATCGTCGTAGCCCCGTTGGCACCCTGGAACGGCAGCTCTTCCGAGATCAAGTGGTTGAGCAGGAAGCCCTTGCGAGCTTCGTCGGCACCCGGCGCGAGTTGCCAGGCGCCATCCGCCTTGCCGATGGCGTTCCAGGTCCAGACCGTGCCGGGTTCGACAGCTTCGCTGTAGCGGATCATGCAGCGCACCTTGCCCCATTGGCTCTCGACCCAGCACCAGCCGCCATCAAGGATGCCGGCGGCGTGGGCCGTGACCGGGTTCACGTGCAGGTAGTTGTGGCTGTGGATCTGGCGCAGCCACGCGTTCTGCGAGTCCCACGAGTGGTACATCGCCATCGGGCGCTGCGTGATGGCGTTCAGCGGGTAGGCATCGAGATCGGTAGCCGCCTCCTCGAGCGGCGCGTACCAGAACGGCAGTGGGTCGAAATAGGTGGCGATACGCTCGCGCAGTTCGTCCGGCGGCTGGCGGCCGCGCGTCTTGCCCTGCGCGGCCAGCCGGAAGAACTGCAGCGTGTCGGAATACAGCGCCAGCTGGATCGGGTCGTTGCGTTGGCGCCAGCTCTTGTCCTTGGCGAAATCCAGGTATTCCCGATTCCAATTGCGCATGTAGTGCGTGGTCTCGGGCATGTGCAGCTGGAACACGCAATTGTTCTTCTCGTACATCTCCCATTGCTTCGGATTGGGTTCGCCCTTGAGGTGCGACTTCCCGTCCTTGCCGCGCCAGCCCATCAGGAAGCCAATGCCCGGCGCAGGCTGGAAGTTGACGATGAAGTCGGTGTAGCCGCTGTACTTGCGCGCACCTTCGGGCGTCGTGAATGCCGGAAACTTCAATCGACCCGCCAGTTCGATCAGCACCTCCTGAAAGGGCTTGCATTCACCGAGCGGCTTGACAACCGGAATGCGCACCGAGTCGACTGGTCCGTCGAACTCGGAGATCGGCCGGTCCAGCATGCCCATCACGTCGTGGCGCTCGAGGTAGGTGGTGTCGGGCAGCACCAGGTCGGCAAAAGCCACGGTCTCGCTCTGGAACGCGTCGCAGACCACGATGAACGGGATCATGTATTCGCCGGCATTGTCCTTGCGGTTGAGCATCTCGCGCACCGCAGAGGTGTTCATCGTGCTGTTCCAGGCCATGTTGGCCATGAACATCATCAGCGTGTCGATGCGGTAGGGGTCACCCTTCACGGCATTGGTGATGACGTTGTGCATCATGCCGTGCGCCGACAGCGGGTGCTCCCAGGAAAACGCGTGGTCGATGCGGATTGGCGAGCCGTCCGGGTGGATCGCCAGTTCGTCCGGATGGGCCGGGAATCCCAGCGGCGCCGCATTCAGCGGCGTGTTGGGCTGGATCATGCCGGGGTCGTTGAAGGCCCGGTAGTTCGGCACGATGTGGCGCGGGTAAGGCGCCTTGTGGCGGAAACCGCCGGGCGCATCGATGGTGCCCAGCACGCTCATCAGGATGGCCAGTGCGCGCACGGTCTGAAAGCCGTTGGAGTGTGCGGCCAGGCCGCGCATCGCGTGAAACGCCACCGGCCGCGCCTGCGTAGTCGGATGCTGCTTGCCCCAGGCGTCGGTCCAGGGTATCGGCAGCGTGAACGCCTGTTCGAAGGCGGCGTGGCCCATCTCGCCGGCCAATTGGCGGATTCGCTCGGCCGGGATGCCGGTGATCTTCTCGGCCCACTGCGGCGTGTTGCCTGCGACGCGCTCGCGCAGCAACTGGAACGACGGCGCGACACGGGTGCCGTCGGCCAAGGTGGTGTGGCCTTCCAGCGCCGGGTCGCAGCCCTCGGCGATGCCTTCCGGGTAGGCGTGCAGGACCCGGCCTGAAGGCTTGTCCCATACCAGCTTGTTGTGCGGATGGCGGCCGTCTCCCGGTGGGCCTCTCGATGGATCCGGATCGAACGCGAACAGGCCTTCGCGTTCGCCCTCGTCCAGCACCACCAGTTGCGGCGCATTGGTGAAGCGCTTGAGGAACGCATGGTCGATGTTGTCGGTGCGGATCAGCTCGTGCAGCAGCGCCATGAACAA
>JBDTMH010000404.1:0-3058 GCA_039934375.1 Burkholderiaceae bacterium
GGTACATGCCGCCGTGCATCGTGATCATCGCGCTGCTGACCACGCCGGCCAGCAATGCGAACGGATTGAGCAGCTGCCCGAAGCTGCCGGTATAGGTCGACACCAGGTAGTCGTCGAAGCCGAACGGAACACCTTGCAGCAGGTTGCCAAAGGCGATGCCGAAGATCAGCGGCGGCACGGCGCCGCCGATGAACAGACCCCAGTCCCAGGTGCTGCGCCAGCGCGGATCGTGGATCTTGCTGCGGTAGGTAAAGCCTACCGGGCGAAAGAACAGCGCCCACAATACGGCCATCATGGCCCAGTAAAAGCCGCTGAAGGCGGTGGCATAGACCAGCGGCCAGGCCGCGAAGATGGCGCCACCAGCGGTGACGAACCAGACCTGGTTGCCCTCCCAGTGCGCGCCCACCGTGTTGATGACCACTCGGCGTTCGTCGTCGCTGCAGCCCACGAACGGCAGCAGCGTGCCCACGCCCATGTCGTGGCCATCCATGATGGCGAAGCCGACCAGCAGCACGCCCACCAGCAGCCACCAGATCACTTTGAGTGTTTCATAGTCGAACATGACGTTGACTCCTTGTCAGCCATGGGCCGGGTCAGCGTTGTGCGCGACGTCAAGCGCATACCGCCCGGTGCCCAGGCTGCCGGGCCCTTGGCGCGCGAACTTGACCATCAGGTAGACCTCGACCCCCAGCAACACGGTGTAAAAGCCGATGAATCCGGCCAGCGACCCGTACAGCGTTTCGACGCTCAGCGTCGACACGCTCAGGTGGGTTGGCAACACCCCATAGATGGTCCAGGGTTGGCGGCCGTATTCGGCCACGAACCAGCCAAGCTCGCACGCAATCCACGGCGCCGGCAACATCCACAGCGCCGCCTTGAGCAGCCAGGGCTTGTGCGCATGATTGGTTTTGAGCGTGCTCCAGAACGCCAGCGCGAACAGCGCCAGCATCGCAAAACCCAGGCCGACCATGATGCGAAAGGCCCAGAACATCGGCGTGACCCGCGGCACGGTGCTGTCGACCGCCTGCTGGATCATCTCGGGCGTGGCCTGGCGCACGTTGGTGGTGTATTTGCGCAGCAGCAAACCGAAGCCCAGATCCGTTTTGTGGCTTTCAAAAACCTGTTTCGCGGCCGGGTCGTCGTGCTGCTGGCGCAGCGCCTCCAACGCGGTGACTGCGATGATGCCGCTCATGATGCGTTCGCGATTTTTTACCTTGATCTCGCGGATGCCGGGAATCTCCTTGCTGATCGAGCGTGTACCGATCAGCCCCATGACCCAGGGAATCTCGATTTCCCAATCGTTTTTCTGCTCGGCCTCGTTGATGCCGGCGATCAGTTTGAGGCCGGCCGGTGCCGGTTCGGTTTCCCACATCGCTTCGAGCGCCGCCATCTTGGTCTGCTGCGCCTCGCCCACGGTGTAGCCGGATTCGTCGCCCAGCACGATGACACTCAGCGCCGAGGCCAGGCCGAATGCGGCGGCCACCCGGAAGCTGCGTTTGGCGAATGCGACGTTGCGCCCCTTGAGCAGGTACCAGCTGGAGATGGCCAGCACGAACATCGCGCCGGTCACATAACCGGCCGACACGGTGTGCACGAACTTGGCCTGTGCGATGGGGTTGAAGACGACGGCCCAGAAGTCGGTCATCTCCATGCGCATGGTCAGGTAGCTGAACTCGGCGCCGACCGGATTCTGCATCCAGCCGTTGGCGATCAGGATCCACAGCGCCGAAAGGTTGGTGCCGATCGCCATCAGTGTGGTTACCAGCAGGTGCTGCGTTTTGCCCAACCGATCCCAGCCGAAGAAGAACAGGCCGATGAAGGTCGACTCCAGGAAGAACGCCATCATCCCCTCGAGGGCCAGTGGTGCGCCGAAAATGTCGCCGACGTAATGCGAGTAGTAGGCCCAGTTGGTGCCAAACTGGAATTCCAGCGTGAGGCCAGTGGTCACGCCGAGCGCAAAGTTGATGCCGAACAGCTTGCCCCAGAAGCGGGTCATGTCTTTCCAGATCACGTTGCCGGTCATCACGTAGACCGACTCCATGATGACCAGCAGCCACACCATGCCGAGGGTCAAGGGAACGAACAGGAAGTGGTACATCGCCGTGGCAGCGAACTGCAGGCGCGAGAGATCGACAAGGTGTTCCGAGATCACGGCTTAGCTCCAGGAATGGAAGGTGTCAGTCCCAGTTGCTGGGCCGAGCTTTCGGCATCGACCGTGACGCGGCTGTCGCGGAAAAAAAACCACCACAACGCACCGAGGATCAGCAATTTGACGACCACGGCGATCACCAGATGACGCAGCAAGCGGTGGTCGTCGTGGGTCATGCGGATTTGTCAGCAGGTTCCGTGCCTTCGCGCAGTAGAAGGGAACATGCTTCGGCGACAGTCACTTGCAATGCCATGGTGGTTCGACCGCACTGCAGTGGCAGAGCGAATTCTTCCAATATAGCAGCGATTGGCAGGGCATCTGAAGGCAAGGGTGCTCTGCCAGGTCGCGCAGCCAGTCCGCGCGCCGTGAGCCGGCGCAACATCATGCTTTCGCAGGCGGTCGCCGTTGGGTCAACGGCTCGATTGCGTCACCAGCCCCACAGCAACGTGCGCGAGATCCACCCGGTGACGCCGTCGCTGCTTTGCACCTTGACCCAGCCGGTCTTGGCGCCGCGCGTGCGCATCAGGTCATAACGTTCCGACTTGCCGACCACCCGGTAGCGGGTGCCCGGTCCACTGCGGATGTTGGCCACCCGCGCCTTGACGATGTGGTAGCGCGTGTGCCCGGTCAGTGACCGCGCGACCCAGCCTTTGTCGTTCTCGAAGTCGCGCACCTGCAACCAGTTGCCCTTGCGCTGCAGCACTTCCAGCGGATAACCGCGCTCGAGTTCCCACAGAATCTGCGCGCCGGTGCTGGGTCCCGATCGCATGTTGACGATATGGCCCCTGATGCTGACCATCTCGCGCGCCTGCGAGGGTAGGGGACTGAGTAACAGGCAAAGACTGACGAGGCTGAATAGACGTATCGCGGCGCGCTTCAAGAACATGTAACGGAATCTCCTTTGCCCCC
>JBDTMH010000405.1:0-3054 GCA_039934375.1 Burkholderiaceae bacterium
TAGAACCAACCGCTGCATTCGCATGACGCGTTGGCGCCGATTCGAAATTGACCCACGGAGGTTGCGGACGAACGCCAAACCTCGATGTCGTGGAACCGTGCGTCAGTCTCATTTCCTTAAGCGCCAGTGCAATAAGGTCAACCGGATGTCCGCGAAGCTCCTCACGCCATTCTTCGAAGGTCAGATTTGGCTTTGCACATATCCGATCCGAATGGCAGGTACGAGCTTCGACGCCCGAATGACGGTGATCCGGCTCGCCTCTGGCGAACTGATGCTGCACTCGCCCTGCAACATCACGGTTGCGATGGCCAAAGAGATATCGGCGCTCGGTCGGGTCGCCCATATCGTCGCGCCCGGAAATTTCCACCACCTGTACATAGCTACTGCTCAAGCCGCGTTTCCAGCGGCGAAGACATGGATCTGCCCGGGCATCGAGCGCAAACGCACCGGCCTGAAATACGACGGCCTCCTCGGCGACATGGCTCCAGTGGACTGGGCCGCAGAGATAGACCAGGCACTCGTACAAGGTACTCGCATCATGCGCGAGGTCGCGATGTTTCACCGCGCCAGCCGCACATTGATCCTCGTCGACCTGATCGAGAATTTCACCGATACCACGCCACATACCGGGGGTGCATTGAAATTCTGGTTCAAGTACGTATTTCGCATGTGGAACAATCCGCGTCCCGCGCCGGAATATCGGATCGGCTGGAGCGACAGAACAGCAGCTGCCAAATCCCTTAACCGCATTCTGGCGTGGGACTTCCAGCGCATCGTGCTGTCGCATGGCGACTTGATCGAGCGGGACGCCCACGCCGTCGCGATCAAAGCATGGTTGGGGATACTCGAAGGGTGATGGCTTGCCGTGGGGGCAGCCGCCCGGCTACCGACGAACCGCAGCTGCGCACCTGGCGTCAAGTCTGCGATAGGAGCCCTTGTGCAGCAGATCTGCGCCATACTGATGATGGCGCCGACGATGGCCTTGTCGTCCGCGTCGTCGGTGACGTCGCGTACAAAGGTCGGGTCGATCTTGAGCTTGCGGCCCTGGAAACGCCTGAGGTAGGCCAGCCACGTATAACCGGTGCCAAAGTCATCCATCGCCATGCGCACGCCGCGCCGGTGCAACGCCGCCATGATGGCAATGGCACCCGCCGGGTCGGTCATCGCCACGCCCTCGGTCAGCTCCAGTTCCAGCCTTTGTGCCGGCACACCGCTCTGCTGCAGAACGGCGTCCACCAACTGGGGGAACTCGGCATCGCGGAACTGCACCGACGAAAGGTTTACCGCCATGCTGACGGACGCCAGGCCAAAGCGGATCCACTCGGCAAGCTGCTGCAGTGCCGTACGCAGCACCCATTCGCCGATCGGCAGAATCAGCCCGGTGCTCTCGGCAATGGGGATGAATTCATGCGGCGGTATCGCGCCCAGCTCAGGGTGGTTCCAGCGCCAGCACGGTTTCGCGCAGTTCGGGCCGGCTGGAATCGATGGCCTTGGCCCGCACCTCGCAGCAGATCGCCTTGCCGTCCTTCGTGGCCAGCGTCATCTCGCTCTCGGGTCCAGAATGTCTCGCCGTTTTGGCGCAACATGCGCACCTCGGCCTTGTAGGGCACGCCCGAGGTCATTACCGGATAGGCCTCCGCGCCCAGTGCATGGAAGGCTGCTTCGTCCGGATACAGCGACGCGCTCGACAGACCGACCGCCATGCCGGGATCCGGCTGACCGTCGATCTCGGCAAAGCGCTGGTTGCAGCGAACGACACTGCGTTGCCGAATGAACACGATGCCGACATTGGCATGCACCATGACCATCAGCAGGTCGCGCAGGGTGGACTGGCTATATTACCGTCGCGCTTGGCATGGTGGCCCCAAGGGACAGGGGCGTCAGTAGCCGAGGCGCTTCTCCACCACGTTGCGCAGTGGCTCGTCATTCAGGAATCGCTCCAGGTTCGCGGTGAAGAAAAACATGGCATCGTCGATCCAGGTCTGCGTGTGGTCGGCACAGTGGGGCGACAGCAGCAGGTTGTCCAGTCCGTACATCGGGTGGCCGGCGGGCAAGGGCTCCTGGGCATACACATCCAGCGCCGCGCCGCGGATGCGCTTCTGGCGCAGGGCGTCGATAAGGGCCGGCTCGTCGATGACCGCGCCGCGTCCGACGTTGATCATCACGCCCGAAGGCTTCATCGCGGCGATCGCTTCTGCGCTGACCAGCCCGCGGGTGTCGGGCGTCAGCGGCGCAGCCACGACAACGTAGTCCGAGCGGGCCATCAGCTCCAGCAGGCGGTCGGTGCCCAGCGCCTCGTCGACCAAAGGGTCCCCCTGCGACTGCTCGGGTCGCCGGCGCAGCGCGATGACGCGCATGCCCAGGGCCTTGGCCAGGTGCGCCGCGGAGCGGCCGATATCGCCGTAACCGACGATGCCCATGGTCTTCTCGTGGGCCAGTTCCACATCGAACTGCTCCCACCGGCCGGCGGCCTGGTTGCGTTGCATGCGGTGCAGGTCCTTGGCAAAGAACAACACACCCGCCGCCACGAATTCACCCAGGGAACGGCTGTAGACGCCGCTGCTGTTGGTCAGCGGCACGGGGCTGTCGACCAGCGCGGGAAACAGCAGCGTGTCCAGCCCGGCCGAGCGGGAGTGCACCCAGCGCGTCCGGGGCGCCAGCGCAAACACCTGCTGCAGCAACTCGCGGCCGGCGGTCCAGAGCAGGATGGCGTCGGCCGAGGGAGCGGCATCCGCCACTGCCGCCAAAGTCGGGCCGACGACGATATGGACGCGATCGCGAAAGGGTTCGAGCAAGCGCAGCTGCGGCTCGGACGGGCCGGAAAGTACCAGCAGGGTGGGAAGATTGCTTGCCATGGTTTGGGGGCTCCGAAGTGTCAGGACTGTGTGCAAGTGTGCACCAATCGCCACAGCCTCATCGATATTCCTGGCTGTCTTGAGAACCGCAACGATCTATTCCCACCGACCAGCGCTACAATTGGCGCGTTGGACAAAATCCAGCCGCCCGAGTTATGACTATTGCAGGGGCGTTACCAACTGCTAAAACGTTGAGCCG
>JBDTMH010000406.1:0-3041 GCA_039934375.1 Burkholderiaceae bacterium
CCGGCTCCAGAAACGAGTTGGCAAAGCGGAAGTAGAGGATGTTCATGATCGCCTCTTTCCCCAGGTAGTGGTCGATGCGAAAGATCGACGACTCGGGGAACACCGCCTGCGCCGCCGCATTCAGCGCACACGCCGACGCCAGATCACGGCCAAAGGGCTTCTCGACAATCACGCGCCCATCCTGCGCGAGGCCCGAGCTGCCCAGGCTCTCGATCACGGTGGCGAACAGGGATGGCGGAATGGCCAGGTAGAACGCCGGACGTTTTGCCCCTTTCAACGCCGCCTTCAGCGCGCTGAAAGTGGCAGCGTCGTTGTAGTCGCCGCTGACGTAATCGAGCAGCGCAATCAGGCAGTCGAACGCAGCGGGGTCATCAATACCGCCTTCATGTTCCTCGTGCAACAAGCTGTCGCGCACACGGTCCTTCCACTCCTGAATTCCCAACTTTGACGACGCAACGCCAATCACCGGCACCGTCAGGTGTCCTTTCTTCACCATCGCGTACAGCGCCGGAAAGATTTTCTTGGCGGCAAGGTCGCCAGTGAAGCCGAAAACGACCAGGGCGTCAGCATGCGGCTGCTCTGCGGTGACGCCGGTACGCGCAGCGACGCTCATTTCCCGTCTCCCTCGGGCTTTTCATGATGACCACCGAATGCGTGCCGCATGGCAGACAGCATCTGGTTGGAGAAATCTGCCTGACCCCGCGACGCGAATCGCTCGTGCAAGGCAGCGCTCAGCACCGGCGTCGGAACGGCTTCGTCGATTGCCGCTTGCAGGGTCCAGCGGCCTTCTCCGGAATCCGAAACGCGTCCGGCAAAGCCTTCAAGCTGTGGATTCTTCAACAGCGCGCCGGCCGTCAGGTCAAGCAGCCAGGAACCGATGACGCTGCCGCGGCGCCAGACCTCTGCAATCTCGGGCAGGTTCATGTCATAGCAGTAGAACTCGGGGTCGCGCAACGGAGTGGTTTCCGCATCAATGGCTTGCTCTCGCTGACCGACGTCGGCATGGCGCAGCACATTGAAGCCTTCGGCATAGGCCGCCATCACGCCGTACTCGATGCCGTTGTGCACCATCTTGACAAAGTGGCCTGCGCCTGACGGACCACAGTGCAAAAAACCGTCTTCGCTTGGGGCGATCGGGCCGCTGCGGCCAGGCGTGCGGCCTGCAGAAGCGACACCCGGTGCCAGCGCCAGGAAAATCGGCGTCAGATGCTCGACGATGGTCGGCTCACCGCCAATCATCAGGCAGTAGCCACGATCTTCACCGGCCAGGCCGCCACTGGTGCCGACATCGACATAGTGCAAGCCGGTTTCCTGCAGACGCTTGGCACGGCGCACGTCATCTCGGTAAAAGGAATTGCCGCCGTCGATGACGATGTCGCCCGAGTCCAGATGCGGCAGCAGTTCGTCGAGTGCCTGGTCGACACTTGCGGCCGGCACCATGAGCCAGATGGCCCGTGGCTGCGTCATCCTGGCGACAAGTTCTTCGACCGATGCAGCGCCGACAGCGCCTTCGGCATGCAGCGCGGCAATAGCCTCGGCTTGCCTGTCATGCACGACACAGACGTGGCCTGCCTTCATCAGGCGCCGCGTCATGTTGGCACCCATTCGTCCCAAACCGATCATTCCCAGCTGCATATATTTCTCCTTTGGATAGGGTGTTGATCAATGATCCTGCGGCAAGTTCACGACCACCGCGTGTACCCGACCATCATCGACAAGATTAATCATGTCACCCTCCGTTTTGACGCCGTCGTGGACAACGCCTGGTGCACCCCCCGCATTGGCGCGGCAGCAGGTGATGTTGTACTGCGCCGTGCCAAAGCGGTATTGCACATCGAAATCCTTCCAGTGCGGCGGCAGGAGCGGACGAATGCACAGGCGGCTGCCGTGGCGTTGCAGACCAAGCAACGACTCGACAATCAACCGGAGCATCCAGCCGGCTGAGCCGGTGTACCAGGTCCAGCCGCCCCGCCCGGCGTGTGCCGCATTGGCATAGACATCTCCGGCCACCACATAAGGCTCGACTTGGTAGATGGCGACATCTTCAGCATTAACTGCATGGCTCACCGGGTTCAACAGATCAAACAACGTCCATGCGCGCTTGGTGTCACCGAGGGCCGCGAAAGCCATTGCCGCCCACGTGGCGGCGTGCGTGTACTGACCCCCGTTTTCGCGCACCCCCGGCAAATAGCCCTGGATATAACCGGGCGATGGCTTGCTGGTGTCGAACGGCGGGTCGAGCAGCTGCACAAGCCGTGTGTCGCGATGCACGAGATGCTTGTCAAGGGAAGCCATCGCGGCGCGGGCGCGGTCGGATGGCGCAGCCCCCGACAAGACCGACCAGCTTTGTGCAATCGAGTCGATCCGGCATTCGGTGTTGGCTGCGGAACCCAGCACCGAGCCGTCATCAAACCAGGCACGCCGGTACCAGTCGCCATCCCAGGCCGATGCCTCAGTGCGCTGACGCAGCCCCTCGGCCTCGTGTTCGCAGCATTCGGCAAAGGCCGTGTCCCCACGCGCACGCGCGAGAGGTGCAAACCGGCTCAGCACGTCGTAGAGGAAAAATGCCATCCAGACGCTTTCACCACGGCCTTCGGCGCCCACCAGGTTCATGCCGTCATTCCAGTCGCCCGATCCCATCAAGGGCAGGCCATGTGCGCCCCAAACCAGCGCACGACGGATGGCGCGTACGCCGTGGTCATACAGACTGGCGGTCTCACTTGCGACCTGGGGCTGCTCGTAATTTGACGCTTCGCCCTCCTTCAGCGGCCGGCTCTGGAGGAAAGGACAAGGGGCGTCGAGAACGCCACTGTCGCCAGTGACCTCGACATAACGGCAGGTGGCCAGTGGCAACCACAAGAAATCGTCGGCACAGCGCGTGCGAACGCCCTTGCCCGAAGGCGGATGCCACCAGTGCTGCACGTCGCCTTCCACAAACTGGCGCGACGCAGCGCGCAGCAGATGCTCCCGAACAAGGTCGGGGGCAGAATGCACCAGCGCCATCACGTCCTGCAACTGGTCGCGAAAGCCGAATGCACCAC
>JBDTMH010000407.1:0-3029 GCA_039934375.1 Burkholderiaceae bacterium
TCGACTGGACTGACGTTGTTGGCGAAAGACCAGATCCGGATTGCGGATCTGGATCTGGTCCTTGGCAAGCTCGATCTATTGGCGCCCGCGGCAAAATCGCGCTTGTTGACAGCTTGCGTCATCAGCATTTGGCACGATCAGAGGGCCACACCGACCGAGGTGGAGTTGTTGCGCGCATTCGCCAGTGTTCTGGATTGCCCCATTCCGCCGGGCCTGGCACCAGGAGGCCGGCGTGTGGCCTGATGGGATCGTCCATGGTCAAAGCCATCGCCACCGGGATGGCGATGGAGATCATTGCCCGATCGGAGTTGACTGAATCACATGCAAGGAATACTCATGCAAACAAGAAAACGAGATCTCTTCGCTCTCATGCTGGCCCTCACGCTCGGCAGCGGGATCACGAGCGCGCCCGCGATTGCCGTTGAGCCCGTGGCGCTGACCCATATTCACGGCCTGTCGTACAGCGCCGATGGCAAACGGCTGATGATTCCCAGCCACCACGGCCTGGCCGTCTATGAGACTGGTGACAAGGGCCGCTGGTCCAAGGCGGATGGCCCTGCGCATGACTACATGGGGTTTTCGGCCACGCGCGATGCGCTGTACAGCAGCGGGCATCCGGCGCCCGGATCAGGCCTGGTCAATCCGTTTGGTTTGATCAAAAGTCAGGACGGCGGAAAGACCTGGCACAAGCTCGGGCTTGAAGGTGAGTCCGACTTCCACCTGCTGGCCACCAGTTATGGCACCAACGCAGTGTATGTGACCAATCACGGCAGGAACTCGCGCATGAACCAGCCGGGCCTGTACTACACCGAAAATGACGGTTTGAAGTGGACCCGCGCGGCCACCAGTGGCCTGGCCGGCGAAATCAAGAGCCTGGCGGTACATCCCAACGACGCGCGCATCGTTGCCGCCGGAACCGACAACGGCTTGTACCTGTCGCGTGATGCGGGCGAGACGTTCAGCCAGCGCGTTTCCGGTCGCCAGGTGCTGGGCATCGGATTCGAGTCCGATGGCCGCCACATCCTGTTCAGTTCCTACGCCGGGAAGGCCGCGCTGGGTCGAATTGGCATGGCACCCGGCGCATCCGTACAAGACATTCCGATTCCCGCTATGAGCGAAGACGCAATAGCCTACATAGCCCACAACCCGTCGCGGTCCGCCGAGATTGCCATTGCCAGCTTCAAGCGCAGTGTGTACCTCAGCAAGGACGAGGGGCGTACCTGGAAACCGATTGCCGAGAACGGAGCAGGTCAAGAGTGACCCCCACTTCGAACGAGTGCCGGGTTCCCGCAGGCAACTGACACGCTGACGCAATTCAGAACAGAATTACCTGTGTCATTCGCACGCGTTGACATCCTGGGACCAGTGCCATAGAAGAACCCGATCAATGGACATTTTTGCGCACGCATTGTGGGCCGGTGCCGGTGTCATGCTGGCACAGCGCCGCTGGCCCATTTCGACACGCACCGCGGCAGCAATTGTCGGGCTCGCGGTGCTGCCGGATATTCCGCACTTGCTGCCAATAGCGGGCTGGTCTGCATTCGGTTCTGGAACTGCAGCAGCGATAAAGGGCTACGCCATCGCCGTACCTGGTCAAGAGCCGATATTGCCAGCCGCGGTGGAGTGGTTGTCTCACAACCTGCACTGCATCCCGCACAGCGCAATCGTGGCTGGTGTGGTTACGTTGCTCGTTTGGTGGTGGAGAAGATCATTTTGGATTCCGCTGTTGGGCTGGTGGTCGCATGTCGTCATCGACGTATTTACGCACTCGGCGGACTATTACCCGTCACCTGTTTTGTGGCCGATCACGCGAGAAGGCTTTAATGGTGTTGCCTGGAATACGCCGCTGTTCATGACGGTGAACTACATCGCTTTGACGGTGGCCTACTTTTGGTTGTTGCCGCGATGGTGGCGCACGCGCCGCCGTCGCGTCGATTGACTTCCCGCAGAGGCCAGGATACGAGCGATCGAGCCCATGGTCCGAATTGACATAGCACCCCATGGCAACCAAGTGTCAACTCAGGACTTCCGCTGCGGAATTATTGCCGGATGAGTCATCCCTTCGAAACACCGGACTGCTGGCGCAAGTGCAGGGGCTGCCGCCTTCAGGTGGCTCGACAGAAGGCTTCCTCCTGTACGGGCTGTGCCCGTTGATGGGTCGGTATGCGCAATCGTGTCGGTGAAGAATCCAAACACGTGCCGCGCAAAACGGTCATTGCCGGCCTCGGTATCGTTGGCGCGATTTTTATCGCCTTGCTGGGCGTTTTGTGGTGGTTGTTCCCGCCCGACTTGCTCATCGGATTTGACGGCACGGTTGCAGGAGTTACGAATTGGGTACGCTCATTGGGCAGTTGGGGTGTGGCCGGTTCCATTGCACTGATGGTTGCCCATTCGTTCTTGCCGTTTCCAGCCGAGTTCATCGCGGTGGCGAACGGCATGGTCTACGGCCCGGTGTGGGGTTCGGTCATAACCTGGGTCGGGGCCATGGCGGGCGCCATCAGCGCTTTTGCCCTTGTTCGCATGTTTGGGCGGCCGCTACTGGTCCATTTGTTACCAGCCCATCAGTTGCAGCAACTCGGCGACTGGTCGCGTGAAAGTGGGGGGCTGACGCTGCTTGTCGCACGCCTCATACCGGTCATAGCATTTAATTTGGTCAACTACGTTGCTGCTCTGGCAGAAATAACGTGGTGGACATTCATCTGGTCGACCGGATTGGGAATACTCCCTCTGACAATCTTGTTGGCCGTGATCGGAGACCGCATATTGGAGCTCCCACTGTGGATATGGCTTGTTGTCGCAGGTCTCGTCGTTTTCCTTTCGCTGGTGCTCAAGAGATATTGGCGCCGAAACGCGCCATCCGACAAGCCAGGTGGTGATTCGACTTGAACCAACAACGGACCAGCCGCTACGCCGCTGGGTCAGGCAGCATGCCCGGTAGCGGCGCATAGCCGCCTTCGACCGGCAGAGAAGTCAGAAAAGGCATGGAAACAGTCGGTCCGGCTTCAGCCGGCGCAGCACGACAGCTGCTT
>JBDTMH010000408.1:0-2998 GCA_039934375.1 Burkholderiaceae bacterium
GCGGCTGCGTACGGGGGGCAATCATCGCCCAGTGCATGCGCAGGGATGACCGCTGTATTTTGGAAGCTGCCATTGATGGGGCGACCGGTCCACCGTCCGAAGAGGGTCGGGAGCCCCAGTTCGCTGCCGGCGTGAGCAGCCGCTGGCCGGGCCTCGCCGCCGGCGCTGAACGTTCGTCCAGCTGACAGCAGTGAAGGACCGGTTCAGAGGCGCAGCGGACAGCGATCCCGGAAGTTGGTCAACGTCAGGGGTCGGCGGTCGCCGTCATTTAGTAGCCGAACCTGAACAGCAGCAGGCAGTCTATGGACTAAACCGCTCGCGCGGTAGCCCTCCGACGCGGACTGTGGGGTATCGAAGTTGTGTGAGTTCTGCGATGTTGACGAGCGAGGCAATCCGCCTCGTTCATCGACAGGAGCAGAACCATGGACAACTCGACTTCCACCGTCTCGCCGCTTCGCCAACGCATGCTCGACGACATGCGCATGCGCAAGATGGCCGAGCACACCCAGGACGGCTATATCCGCGCCGTTCGCAAGCTGGCCGCTTATCTTGGCCGCTCGCCGGACACGGCCACCATCGAAGAGCTGCGGCGCTTCCAGCTGCACCTGGTAGATGCTGGTACAGGTCCGGTGACGATCAACGCGACGATCACTGGCCTGAAGTTCTTCTTCGACATCACCCTGGGACGCCCTGAGCTGTTGGCCAAGATGCAACCCATTCGAGTGCCGCGCACGCTGCCAGTGGTGCTCAGTCGCGAGGAAGCGGCACGCCTGATCGCCGCAGCTCCCAACCTCAAGCACCAAGCGGCGATGTCGGTCGCCTATGGCGCCGGCTTGCGCGTGAGCGAGATCGTCTCGCTCAAGGTCAGCGACATCGACAGCCAGCGCATGACGCTGCGCGTGCAACAGGGCAAGGGCCGCAAAGATCGATACGCCATGCTCAGCCCGGTGCTGCTGGAACGACTGCGCGCTTGGTGGCGCCTGGGTCATGCGCAAGGCAAGGTCCGCGGTGACGGCTGGCTCTTCCCCGGTCTGGACCCCACAGATCCGCTGACCGCCCGTCAGGTCAACCGCGCAGTGCACATGGCCGCAGACGCAGCCAAGATCGACAAGCGCGTGACACCCCACATCCTGCGGCACAGCTTTGCCACACACCTGCTTGAGCAGAAGGTCGACATTCGCGTCATTCAGGTGCTGCTTGGCCACAAGAAGCTTGAGACGACGTCCCTTTACGCGCAGGTGGCCACCGATTTGCTGCGCAGCGTGATCAGCCCGCTGGACCAGACAGCGCAGGCGCCGGGCACCGAGTAGTTCACCGGTAGTCGCAGGTGAATGGGCGGCCCGCCCTGGAGGTCGCCGACATCTTCCGCGAACATGGTCCCGCTTGGCGCGAGGCTCGGCGCGGTCATCTGAGCCTGGCTCAGCTCAAGGTGATGTCGGCCATCACCCAGTGCCGCACGGCGGCGCTGGGCGGTCATGTCTTGCGCTGCGAGGGTTGTGGCACTGACCAGGTGGCCTACAACTCGTGCCGCAATCGGCACTGCCCCAAGTGCCAGAGCACGGCGGCCAAGCGCTGGCTCGATGCCCGCCAGGCCGATCTGCTGCCGGTGGAGTATTACCACGTGGTCTTCACACTGCCCGCACCCATCGCCGACCTGGCGTATCAGAACAAGGCCGCGATCTACGGCCTGCTGTTCGACCTGGCCGCTGAGGTGCTGCAGACCATCGCCGCAGACCCGAAGCACCTGGGCGCGCGTATCGGCGCCACGCTGGTGCTGCACACCTGGGGTTCGGCGCTGACGCACCACCCGCACGTGCATGGCATCGTGCCAGGAGGCGGGCTGGCGCCTGACGGCAAGACCTGGGTGGCTTGCCGGGCGGGTTTCTTCCTGCCAGTGCGGGTGCTCTCAAGGCTGTTTCGGCGGCGCTTCCTGGAGGAACTGCAGCGGCTGCACGGCAACGGCAAACTGAAGTTCCTGGGCGAACACACCGGCCTGGCCGACGTCAAGGCGTTCAAGGACTGGCTCGCGCCGATGCGCCGCTGCGAATGGGTGGTCTATGCCAAACGCCCCTTCGCCGGGCCGCAGGCCGTGCTGGCCTACCTGTCGCGCTACACGCACCGGGTGGCCATCTCCAACAGCCGGCTCATCGCCATGGACGAGCGCGGCGTCACCTTCAAGTGGAAGGACTACCGGGTCAAGAAGAGCGCCGCGGTTGGCGCCAGAGGCAAGACGCGCCACAAGACCATGACGCTGGCGCCCGAGGAGTTCATGCGCCGCTTCCTGCTCCATGTACTGCCGGGCAGGTTCCACCGCATCCGGCACTATGGGCTGCTGGCCAACGGCAGCCGCAAGGCCAACTTGGCACTGGCGCGCGAGTTGCTGTATGTCGTCCCGGTGCAGGCCGTGGCGCTCAGCAGCAATGAACAAACCAGCGCTCTACTCAACGCGGCACCACCGGCATTCATCTGCCGGCACTGCGGGCAGGCGATGGTCATCCTGCAACTCTTTGTGCGCGGCCAGGCTATCCGCGCACCACCACCATCATGAATGGCCCTCTACGCCACCACTTGATTCCGATGTCGATGCGCATTGAGCACGTCGACCGAGTCGGCTCGCGCATGCCACCTCATGTGGCTGCAAATTTCCCTCTCCACGCTCGACAACATGCACCTCAATGGCGATGGACCAGGGGCGGGCCACACGCCACCGCAGTCTGGCAGTGCCAGCCTACACGCGATGACCGGCACGCCGACGCTCGAATCCCCATAGCGCCTGTGCACTAAACACCAGCGGTGGTACTCGCCGCGGTTTCCTCCATCGAGGCTTGTGCGACACCTGCCCTCAGATCGTTGCCGCTCGTAGCTGCGTCGTGCGCGTCGGACAGGTATCCCACAACCCTTAACAGGAGCCGCCTGTCACAGGTCGACCACGACCGGCAGCAAGTGGCCGGGAATGCCAGTTCGCATTCTCGCCGGATACCGGACTTCCGCTGCTTCG
>JBDTMH010000409.1:0-2980 GCA_039934375.1 Burkholderiaceae bacterium
GATGGCCCGTCGGCATCGCGCCGCCTTCGTTTTCCCAGCGTGCGGCTGATCGCCGTTCCGATGTACTGTCCCGCAGGGCGAGCTGCTCGGCCGAAACACATGCGCGGACCGCCAGACGCCGGTCAAGGCGGTGCAGTACGTACCAAACTGCCAGAGCACCGCCGGTGCATAAAAGCAATCTCATGGCTTGATGCCAGCGAACATCGCCGCTTCCAGTGCCAGTGGCCAGTTGGTTTCCAGTGTTGGATCTGCAGGCCAGCATGATGGAGTTCTCACCGTCGTCGTTTGCCTGTCGTTCATGAGCGTTTTGCATTTCAGCGTTTGCATTTCAGTCGAACGGACACGCGGACAAAGATACAGTTTCTCCCCGTGCATGATGCGAAGCCGTAGGACATCGCCTGTATCCATGCCCCGAACACCGCTTACAGCAGCGGACAACGGCGAAGAAGAAGATCAAGGTTATTTCAGTCGGTGACCTTTTTACGCAGGGCAGTGGTCGTGCGCGAAATGCGCACAAACCAAGCTGGCGGTAGGGCGCCCCGGCAGCAAACGCCGCCAGATGTCACCCAGCTTTCAGGAGTCGATGCCATGGCCATACGCTTGCAACAGATGCACCCCGCCCTTGTACACCTGCCAATCACGTTGCTGCCCCTGGCGGTCGGCGCCGACTTGCTCGGTTGCCTGACTGGCAACCGGTCGCTCCATTCGTTCGGTCAGAAAACCATTGCAATCGCGGCCTTCGGAGCCGTCGCCTCGGCGGTCACCGGGCTGATCGCCGCAGAGGACGTCAACGTCGAGGGCGACGCGCGCGACATGCTGATGACGCACCGCAAGCTGAACTTCGCCGCCACGGTGGTCGCCAGCATCCCGACGTCCGCCTGATCGCAGACGAAACGGAATCTCGATGGCCACTGCACGCATTCCAGCCCGCCACGTCGCTCTCAAGCGGGCGTACGAGCCCGCCGCCACCGAAGACGGCAACCGCATCCTGGTCGACCGGCTGTGGCCGCGTGGCGTCTCGAAGGCCGACGTGGCAGTGACGCAATGGATGAAAGAGATCGCGCCCAGCACCGCGCTGCGCCAGTGGTTCGGCCACGACCCGACGCGCTGGGGCGAGTTCCGCCTGCGCTACCGGGACGAGCTGCACCGCAACGCCGGACTGCTTAGCCAATTGCGTTCACTGGCGCGGGCCGGCCCGGTCACGCTCGTTTATTCCGCCCATGACGAGGCGCACAACGACGCGGTGGTTTTGCGCGAGATGCTGCTGGGACGCTGACCGCCGGCCTTTACTGTTACTGGTAGCCTATTCCCATCACGTAGTCGCGCAGCAGCGACTCTTCGTACTGCTCTTGCGTCAACAGTTCGCGCAACGCATCCCGTGCGTTGATGACGCCCGACGGAATGGCGTGCTGATCGACCACGGGCACATGGACAAAGCCCCGCGCCTGCATCATCGCCAGGACATCGGCCAAGCCATCGGCAGGATGGCAAAAAGCGACATCGCGCGTCATCAGGCTGGCAGCCGACGTGGTGCAGGCGCTGCCCGCGCAGTGACCAATGCAGCGCACGACGTTTGTCTTGGTGATGACACCCGCCATGCGGCCATCAGTCTCGCAGACGACTACGAGACTGATGTGGGTGTCGGACAGCAGCGTTGCCACGTCCCTCAAGAGTGCGTCAACGGGAACCGTGATCAGCCGCGAACGGGCGACGGCTTCGATGCTGCTGACAAGTTTGGAGTTCATTGTTACTTCCTGATGCCACGGTTTCAGGGATATTGGCAAACTTCAGGCAGACAGTAGCACGAAGTCGGGCGTCGATCGACCCCGCCCGCAGTGAGGTCGGCCAGAGGCCGGCTCGCAGGGCGATTCAACGCGTCGCAAAATGCAAAAAATTCATGCCAAGGAACACTCGATGACAAACCATGAGGGCAACCCGCCAGCGCACCGGTCCGGATCGCCCGACGACCCGCCGCAGTCGATGCTGGGCGAGGAAGATCCGGAGTCAGCGCTTGACCTGTGCCTCCCGGTCCCCCCGACGTTTGCTGTCCAAACCGGCATAAATACCGAGACAAAAGAGGACGATGCCGTCATGGCAGCGCGCGCACTGCAGCTTGGCGAAGCGCTTTCACGATGCGATCACAACGCGGGCGAAGGGCCGGCCTGCCCGCAGGACACCTTCATCGCGGGCGAGGTGCAAACCGAAGTGCATCTCACCAACGCCGAATTGAAGCAACTGCAACTCCGCGTGATCGCGCTGGAGAACCTGGTGACCGCGTTGTTGGCCGAAGCCTCCGACCGGCAACTCGACTTGGCCGGCGCCCTTGCAGCCCATATCGCGCCCAAGCTCGGTTTCACGCCACATCACCTGACGATCCACGCTTCGCGCCAGATGAAACACCTGATCCGCCGTGCCGGCGTCCTCAAGGCCATGCCGCCTTCCTGAATCCAAAGTCGCTGCGTGGGAGAAGGGCAGTAATTACGGGTCAGTACCGTTGCATCGTGCATTGTTTTTGCTCTACCCATGTTGTGTGGAATTGCCTGGAATCTGCCCTGTCGCATTCAGGGCATGCACCAATTTCGCTAATTTGAACGCATTTTCAATAGCCTGCGCCGCGTCGACCAAGGCCAGAACGTTGCGCTTCTGCGCGGTGCAGGCGGCCCCCGTTGCGACATCGGTGCTGGCAGTCCGGACGCGTCGTTGGCGCCCTCACCGCGCATTGCGACGGCGTGGCTGCCTTGGTGCAGGCACGCCACCTCGGTTGTTTTATGGCAGGCAGCACACCGCTCGGGATGCCATGTTTCTTTGGTCAAACGCTCCCATAATCCCCACATGGAAACCAAATGGCTGGAAGATTTCGTCTCGCTCGCTGAAACCCGCAGCTTCAGCCGGTCCGCGCAGTTGCGCCACGTCACGCAGCCGGCCTTTTCGCGGCGCATCCAGGCGCTCGAAGCCTGGGCCGGGACCGATCTGGTGGACC
>JBDTMH010000410.1:0-2968 GCA_039934375.1 Burkholderiaceae bacterium
TTCATCGGGCGGATCGCCTCGATATTGCCCGGCACCTTGCCCAGCATGGCCTTGGCTTCCCTGCCGACGGCCTGAATCGTCTTCTTGCCCTGGGGACCGCCTTCGTGGCGGATCGCCACCACCGAGGGTTCGTCCAGCACGATGCCCTTGTCGCGTACGTAAATCAGCGTATTGGCTGTACCCAGGTCGATCGCCAAGTCAGTGGAGAAGTACTGACGGAATGCTCCAAACATCGAAATCCTCTCGGGCACGGCAGACACTCCGGTTTGCCGTCGCCATTTGACCTGCGTGAGTTGTTTGCGCTCGCCAATTTCCACAATCGGGTAACCGTGCGCAAAGGCGGGATAATACCCTATCGCCCGCTCCGAAACGGAGCTAACGGGCGCCTTCCGGCCGGTTTCCCGGCTGGTTTTCTGCTAAATCCTGCCATGTCCCTTACATCTTCCGACATCTCACGTATTGCCAACCTCGCACGACTGGAACTTGAGCCCCAAGCAAGTGAGCGCATGCTCAGTCAATTGAATGCGTTTTTTGACGTGGTCCAGCAAATGCGCGCGGTCGACACCAGCGGGGTCGAACCGCTGGAACACCCATTTGCAACCATCGGTGACATGTCTTTGCGCCTGCGCGATGACATGGTGAGCGAGCCCGACAACCGGGAAGCCAACCAGCGCAGCGCTCCTGCCGTCGAATCGGGCCTGTTTCTCGTGCCCAAGGTTATCGAATGATCCGAGCCGACACCGATCTGCATGACCTGAGCCTGGTCGCGCTTGCCGAACAACTGCGCCAACGCAAGGTTTCCGCGCTGGAGACGGCGCAACACTTCCTGTCCCGGGCCAGGGCCCACGACGCCATGGGCGTGTATCTGGCGCGCGACGAAGACGCCACGCAGGCCCAGGCACGTGCCGCTGACGCACGGCTGGCCGATGGCACTGGTGGCGCGCTCGAAGGTGTGCCGCTGGCGCACAAGGACATCTTCGTGACCCGCGACTTCGTCAGCACAGCGGGTTCGCGCATGCTGCAGGGCTACCGTTCGCCGTTCGACGCCACCGTCGTGGCGCGCCTGGCCAAACAGGGCGCGGTAACCTTGGGCAAGCTCAACTGCGACGAATTCGCGATGGGATCGGCGAACGAAAATTCGGCCGTCGCAGCGGTGGGCCACGACAAGCCCATGCCGGTGCGCAACCCGTGGAACCTGGACCACATTCCTGGCGGCTCGTCCGGCGCCAGCGCCGTTGCCGTCGCGGCCCGCTTGATGCCGGCCAGCACCGGCACCGACACCGGCGGCTCAATCCGCCAGCCCGCGTCTTTCTGTGGCATCACCGGCATCAAACCCAGCTACGGCCGGGCTTCGCGCTACGGCATGATCGCCTTCGCCTCCAGCCTGGATCAGGCCGGCCCGATGGCGCGTAGTGCTGAGGATTGTGCGGTGCTGCTCAGCCACATGTGTGGGCCGGATCTGGACCGCGACTCGACCTCACTCGACCTGCCGCCCGAAGACTTCACGCGTTTGCTCGGAGACCCGCTCAAGGGCCTGCGTATCGGTGTGCCCAAAGAGTTTTTCGGCGACGGCGTGTCCGACGCCGTGCGCAGCGTGGTCGACGCCGCGCTGGTGCAATACGAGACACTCGGCGCGGTGCGGGTGCCGATTTCGCTGCCACGCACCGAGTTGTCGATCCCGGTGTACTACATCATTGCGCCGGCCGAGGCCTCGAGCAATCTGAGCCGATTCGACGGCGTGAAGTTTGGCCATCGCGCAGCGCAATATTCCGATCTGGCCGACATGTACCGCAAAACCCGCACTGAAGGTTTTGGCGACGAGGTCAAGCGCCGCATCATGATCGGCACCTATGTTTTGTCGCACGGGTATTACGATGCATATTACCTGCAGGCGCAGAAGATCCGGCGCATGTTGTCCGACGATTTTCAGCAGGCCTTCAAGCACTGCGACGTGATCGCGGGCCCGGTGGCGCCCAGCGTGGCTTGGCGCATCGGCGAAAAAAGCGAGGATCCGCTGGCCAACTACCTGGCGGACATTTTCACCTTGCCGGCGTCACTGGCCGGTCTGCCCGGCATGAGTGTGCCGGCCGGATTTGACGCCGCAGGTTTGCCGATCGGCCTGCAGCTGATCGGCAACTACCTGCAGGAGAGCCGGTTGTTGAACATGGCACACCAGTTCCAGCTGGCCACCGATTTCCACACCCGCAAGCCCCAGGGGATTCGCACATGAGTGCCCAGACAGAAAAAGCCGCGGCCACGAAGGCGGCGGCAGCCGCCAAGTCACTGCTGGTGCGCGGCTATGAGGTCGTGATCGGCTTCGAAACCCATGCCCAGCTCTCGACCCGATCCAAGATCTTCAGCCGCGCATCCACCGCCTTCGGCGCCGAACCCAACACGCAAGCCTGCGCCGTCGACCTGGCCTTGCCCGGCACCTTGCCCGTGATGAACAGGGGTGCGGTCGAACGTGCGATTCGCCTGGGCCTGGCGGTCAACGCGCATATCGCTGCCAAGAGCGTGTTCGCGCGCAAGAACTACTTCTATCCTGATCTGCCCAAGGGTTACCAGATCAGCCAGTTCGAAATTCCCGTGGTGCAAGGGGGCGAGGTCGGCTTCATGCTTGACGGCGAGCCCCGCTCGGTACGCCTGGTGCGCGCCCATCTGGAAGAAGACGCCGGCAAATCGCTGCATGAAGACTTCGTCGGTCAAAGCGGCATCGACCTCAATCGCGCCGGCACACCACTGCTGGAGATCGTCACCGAACCCGACATGCGCTCGTCGCTTGAAGCGGTAGCCTATGCTCGCGAACTGCACCGGCTGGTGACCTGGATCGGCATCTGCGACGGCAACATGCAGGAAGGCAGTTTTCGCTGCGACGCCAACGTGTCAGTGCGCAAGCCTGGCGCAGCGCTGGGTACGCGGCGCGAGATCAAGAACCTGAACAGCTTCAAGTTCATGCAGCAGGCCATCG
>JBDTMH010000411.1:0-2962 GCA_039934375.1 Burkholderiaceae bacterium
GCAGCGGCCGGCATGGACATGCCGACGGAAGTGAATTTGTTGCTCGGCTACGTCGATGGGTCCGGCTGCGAGTTCCAGCGCAACGGCAGCTGGCACTCGGCGCACGAGGCACAGCTGCATTTGCGTGAGAAATTCGATTACCTGGTCGCGTGGAAACGCCTCGACACGACTGAGCAATTCATCGACAGGGCTGCCACGCAAAGCAGCCTGTCCGGCCGCGCCTATATGGTCCGGTGCAACGGCGAACAGGCCATCACCAGCAAGAAGTGGCTCGACGACGAATTGCTGCAACTGAGAATGAAGCCGTGACGTCGTCGCCGCTTGTCCGTACCAGCATGCGGCCCTGCACCAATGCCTGGCGCCCGACCGCCTCCTAGCGCCAGTCGATAGCACCGAAATTGCCGTCGCCATCGTAGCTGTAAAAGATGCCGATGGTTGACCGCTCCTGGGTCCCATTGCCCAGGAATGCGTAGGTCGCGTCGCGACGATTCCACAGGTACTTGATGGCGATCGAGTGTTGCTTCTTGACGCGCATCGTCAACGAGACGTCGGCGCGCGCGATATTGTCTCGGCCACCGATACTGCGGGCCCCGACGTTGCTGACAAAATATTCGCGTGCCGCCACATCGAGTGCCACGCGGTTGCCGAAGATCATGCGCATGGCCAGCAAGGCCTGCGGTGCCGCGCCATAGTGGTACTCACCCGTGGCGCCGCCACGCAGCGTTCCCACTGCGGCGTAGCCGGCACCCACCATCGCGGTACCCTGAAGCGCGATGTCCTGCGACAGCCACCATTGACCGGTGGTGCCCAGCGACAGTGCCGTGCTTGAAATGCGGTAGGTCTGCGGCGAGATGTAGTCGTAGCTACCGTACAGCCCCCAGACACCACGGAAGTCCCGGCCGCGTTCATATGCTTGCCCCACCAGCAGGCCTCGCGTCAGGATGTTCTCGAATATGTTCGCACTCGATGCGGTGAACTGAAACGCAAAATAATCAAACGGCCGCGTGTACTGATAACTGGGATTGCCGGGCAAACCGTATTCCATATAGAAATCCGTCAACAGTTCATTGCGCTTGTTGGCGGTTGAAGTTCCCTGGACGTTGCGTGTGGCCGCACTCAGGCCAAGCTGCAGACGGCTGTAATAATACGCGCCGCGACTAGAGAACACCGGATCGAAACGATCGCCATAAGCAAGACGGTTGAACCCAGTCGATGGCGAGATGGCCGCGGCCGCGACTTCACGCCAGAATCGGGGCATTCCGTCGCCGCGCTCAAGCACCAGACTCGACATCCGGAACAACGCTTCGCCCAGAAAACTTCCGGCGACGCCACTGGCTAGCTGGTCATTGACGGCCGGTCGCGTCCTTTCGCCCGCGACTTCCCATGCCACGCTGCCGAGAAACGTGTAACCAGCTGATTCCCAGTAACCGAGCCCGGCAGAACGCGCGAACCCGTGGTACATGGACCCCTGATATGGATGCGCAAACTGATTGATCTTGTACGGATCATTGTCGGTGACCCATTTACCGCGCAGATTGCGGCGGACGCTCGCGCTCGTGACGTCGTAGTCGGTGCTGCTGCCGAACTGGTGGTTGAGACGGTTCACCAGAAAGTCGAACCCCAGGATTTCCATTGCAGGAATGGCATAACTCTTGTTTGCGCCAATCTCCACCGCCGCCGCCATGGCCGTGGCAGCACTCTTGCCGCGACTTTCGGTTGCGGCGTCACCCTTGAGTTTGATGCCAACCGTGGATGCAGCGTCATCCTTCCCTTCAGCGTCAACCCTGGCCGCGGTGTCAGTCACTTGCGCGAGCATCGTCATCGGCAGGCGCAGCGATGGTTCGCCGAGCTCGGCATGCCGCGGTTGCAACAGCTGCGCCGGCATGCCTGGCGCGTCTGCGTGCGCATAGTCGATTGTTGCGACGCCGGTCGGCATTCCACGTCGTTCAATCTGCTCGGTTCCTGCACCCAATGCGCAAGTCCAGCCCAGTGCCGCGGCAACGCTCCAGAGCAACATGCCTGGTCGTCGTGTAAATGCGTTTTTCAAGGCTGGTCCTTCAATGTCTTGCCGCCGCGTACGCGTTCGGTCGATGGTGTGACGGCACAATCGATGTCCGGAAAATGCAATGGGTTCTACTGTTGCCGGCAAATCCGTCGAGCGCGGCATGGGCCACACCTTCCAGGAAAAGCGCGACCCAGGACACCCAGTCGCCCTGCGTCCGGGTGGCGGAGAGGTTGGCGATGGCCCGTTTGCAGCATAAGAAGTGTGAGCCAACCAAGAGCTTTACACAGCTATGGAGCGGGTGAAGGGAATCGAACCCTCGTCTAAAGCTTGGGAAGCTGCCGTTCTGCCATTGAACTACACCCGCGTTTCGTAACCTGTTGAGTCTTATGGGTCTTTTCGCTTAAGTCCTTGATTTAGCGTATCTTTTTACCAGTTTTAGCGTTGGTTGCCGCGTAACCCAACTTGCCAAAACTTGTCTGCACCTGCCAGCGCGACGTAGGTTTTGGCGTAGGTTGGATTTCCCTTGTTGCCACCGACTCCGCTCTCACCGGTAGGAGTATAGATTGTGCAATTTGACGCGCAACAGGCGAATCTGCTGACTTCCGGCCAGCACTTGGTTGTCGGTGGGTGCCTTGCATGGGCTCCTCACGGACTGGGAGCCATCTTCCTGGAAATCGCTGGTCCCGAAAATCCGGACAGGCTACCTTCAATTGGGCCGGCTCTATCGCCAGCGCAACAACCAGGATTCCAGCCGCCCCAGGCCTTCGTTAAAGACCGCGCCCACGATGGATAGAACAATCAGTCCGGAGAAGACGGAGGTGGTGTCGAACAGACCCGTCGCCTGGCTGATCAGGAAGCCGATGCCGCGGTTGGAAGACATGAACTCACCGATCACCGTGCCCACCAGCGCATAAGGCACCGACACCTTCAGGCCGGTAATCACCCATGACGTGGCGC
>JBDTMH010000412.1:0-2945 GCA_039934375.1 Burkholderiaceae bacterium
CAGCGCGGCCACCAGATCCCGCAGTACCGACGCAGGGCTCAACGGCAAGAGCTGGCGACGAAACCGTCCGCTGATGATGCACCAGACGACATAAACCAGGCCGTTCACGACCAGCAGCCACATCGCGGCGAAATGCCACAACAGCGCGCCGCCGAGCCATCCGCCCAGCGTCAATGCCCGGGAAATTCGAAGCCGAAGATGGGCGACGCGTTGTAGATTTGCCAGCCGCTGGTGACCATGACCAGCACGGCCAGCACATTCAGCCAGTGCGTCACGCGCAACCAGACCGGATGTACGACAGGCCGAGTGGGATTGGCGGGGCTCATTGACTTGACTTCGCTATAGACCAGCGATGCGTTACGGCCCCTACCTGTTTTTCTACCAACGCAGGATTCGCGACCCCGCGATTGCGCCCAGCGCGGTGACAGAGAGGACGGCTAGGCTGTACCAGGTTGCGACGAATAGCGGGCTGTCGTCGGTGCAGTGGAGCGCATAAACGCCCGCGCCTATGGCGCCGGCGAGCAGCCCGGCGGCGGCGCCACCCAGCACCGGTCGCGTAGGCGCAGCCTGATGCAGCACGGCAAGGCACGCAACGAGGGGCGCGGCGGCAAACAGCGGAATCATGCGCAGGCACCATGTCGCATTGACGCCCCGTGCCTGGGCAATCCACAGATCGCTGGGCAGCACCAGCAACTCGATACCGACCCCCAAAGCGAGCAGACACGGCATTGCGAGCAGGCCAGTCAACCACCCGCCCAGCCGCGCGCCTGGTCGGCCAAGGCGCAGCACTGCGCCCGCAGCCGCAACGATCAACCCCGCGGCGAGCAACAGTTTGAAGAGCACACGCGGCGAGACTGCGGCCACGGCGAAATCCGCCCGAACCCCGGCGGTAGCCAGGAGCGCGATCGCAGCGATCGCGACTGATGCCACCATCCAGCGCCAGAAAGTTGTCACAGGCGGCGGCGCAGTCCTGCGATCGGCAATCAGCGCGGTGATGAGATCGTCTGTCTTCACGTGGGATCACTGCGGTACAGGGCGGCCAGCGCCTTGAGCGTGCGATGCAGACTGACGCGGACGGCAACCTCCGTCATCTGCAGGCTCTGGCCAACCTGCCGGAACGACTGACCTTCGAGGGACACCAGCCTTACGATCGTTCGCTGGCGTTCATTCAGTTGTTCGAGGATGGTGTCCACGTCGCCTCGCGTCTCCTCTGCCTCGCCGGAGGTGGCGAATAGCGTCTCCTCGATGGCATCGATCGGTACGATGTTGTGCCGGCCGCGGCGCCGGAACGCGTCGATCAGCTTGTTGCGCGCAATCGCAGCAACCCACGGTCCGAGGCGTTCGCTGCGGTTCCAGGTGTGCCGCTTCAGATGCAGCGCCAGCAAGGTTTCCTGGACCACGTCCTCGACGTCACTGTTACCCAGCCCCGCCTGGGCAAAGCGATAGCTGATGGTGGCGCGCAGTCCCCCACCCAGCGACTCGAGCAGCTGGCGATAGGCGACCTCATCGCCGTCGAGGCCAAGCCTCATCCAGGCAGTGCATTCCGCCTCGTGACGCAAACGATCCCTCGGGTCTATGGTAGGTATACGACGACAGACGGTGATTTGTTACAGGCTCCACCATGGACTTGCAAGCGGCAGCAGAACTTATCGCAAAGCACGCCCTGGCCATACTGGTCGGGATCACGGTGCTGCTAGTTGGCCTGACGGCCGTACTGTGGCGCCTGATCGAATCCAGGGCCCCTGCACTCATTACCCGCCTGCCCCGTTACCTCGGCATCCACGCGCTCGTGAGTTTCACGGTGGCGCTGGCGTCGATTGGTTGTTTCTTCGAAATCGCCGACGAGATCGGCATTGACGAGGATCTGGCGCTGTTCGACCAGGCGCTGAGCGACGCGCTGTCGCGCCACCTTGGCCCAGGCACGCTCGCGGCTTTCGGGTGGCTGACACACCTGGGAGACGCGTTCGTGCTGATCGGCATCGGTGCAGCGGTGGTCCTGTTGTTGCTGGCTCGCAGCGAACGACTGCTGGCAGCGGCATTCGTCGTCATTACAGCCGGTGGCGCCTGCCTGAACCGCCTGCTGAAGGCGCTCTTCGCACGCACGCGACCCGTCCACGATCACGGCTATGCGATCGCTGACGGCTGGAGTTTCCCCAGTGGCCACTCGTCAGGTTCGCTGCTGGTATACGGGCTCATCGGCTACCTTGTGGTGCGCCATACGCCCAGGGTCTGGCATATCCCGGCCGCCACGAGCTGCATGTTGTTGCTCGTTCTCGTCGGCAGCAGCCGGGTGCTGCTGCAGGTGCACTACTTCAGCGACGTTCTTGCGGGCTGGGCTGTTGCGGCTGCGTGGCTTTCGTTGAGTGTCGCGGGACTCGAAGCAGTGCGGCGTTCCAGATCGAGCGCGGTGGCGTCGACCCGCTGAAATGCGCCGCTCGCAGCGTCGAAATCCCAGCGCTCAACAACGCAGGTCTGGGGAAGTACGCCAGCGTAGCGCAGGATGTTCACCGAATTGGGGGCGTTACGTCGCACGCGTGTGGATAGCGCCGTGCCCGCCTGCACTGCCCAGATCCGGCGCCGCAAACCGGCAGGACCGCCTCGCAGCAGGCTTACGTACGGCAAGTGGATGTGGCCGCCCATCACGACATCGGCACCCGACTCGGACCACTCACGTACTGCAGCTTCATGACCATGCAAGAGGTTCTCCGCGTCCTGCTCACGGATCACCTGCACTGGCTGGTGCGTCACGACGATGCGCAGCTGCAGCGGAGTCGCGCGCTGCAGGCGTTGCGCGACCCGCTGCACCTGCCGCGCGGAAACTTCGCCGTCTACGTGGCGCCAGGGGCGCGTGGTGTTGACGCGAAACCAAGAACTGGCTACTCCTGTTTCAATGCCTCGGCGGGTTGAATTTGCAGTCCTCGGCGCGCAGGACCTATTGATGCAAG
>JBDTMH010000413.1:0-2939 GCA_039934375.1 Burkholderiaceae bacterium
CGGTGCTGATCTGGATTGCCGTGGCACTGTTCGTGTCCTTCCTGGTTCACCGTACACGCTTCGGTCGGTATGTGTTCGCGATGGGCGGCAACCCGGACGCGGCCGCGCTGGTCGGCATCCCGGTGCGCCGCGTGATGCTGCTGCTCTTTTGCCTGCTGGCGGTGCTGACGACGATCGCCGCCATCGTGTCGATCGCCCGGCTGAACGCCGGCACCAACTCGCTGGGCACCAACATGGAACTGCTGGTGATCGCCGCCACTGTGATCGGCGGCACCGCGCTGGCCGGCGGCAGCGGCTCCATCCTTGGCTCGGTGCTGGGCGCATTGATCATGCAGTCCATCGACAGCGGCATGCTGCTGCTTGACGTGCCGATTGGCTGGCGCTACGTCATCATCGGCCAGGTGCTGATCGCCGCCGTGGTGTTTGATGTCGTCTACCGCAAATGGACCGGAGAGCTGCAATGAACGCCACCATGGAACCAACGCCTGCGGCAGCAAGCCGCGCCAAGGTCGACTCGACCCGCTGCCTGGTCGAGATGCGCAACATCCGCAAGGCTTTCGGCGGCATTCAGGCCGTGGACGATATCAGCGTCAACCTGTACCCGGGCGAGGTGGTGGCGCTGCTCGGCCACAACGGCGCTGGCAAATCCACGCTGATGAAGATGCTCGCCGGCGCCTACCCGATCGACAGCGGCGAGGTCATCATCGATGGCAAGCAGGCGCAGGTGCGCACGCCGGTCGATGCCCAGCGCCTGGGCATCGAGTCGATCTACCAGACGCTGGCGCTGGCCGACAACCTGGATGCGGTGGCCAACCTGTTCCTCGGGCGCGAACTGCTGACGCGCTGGAACACGCTGGACGACCACCGCATGGACGCCGAGGCGCGCAAGGTGTTCCTGCGGCTGAACAAGAACTTCACCAACGTGCGCACGCCGGTGCGCCGGCTCTCCGGGGGCCAGCGCCAGGTGGTGGCGATTTCGCGCGCCATCTATTTCAATGCGCGCATCCTGATCATGGACGAACCCACTGCTGCGCTGGGCCCGGAAGAGACCGCGATGGTCGGCAACCTGGTACGCCAGCTCAAGAACGATGGCGTCGGCATCTTCCTGATCAGCCACGATATGCCGGACGTGTTTGCACTCAGCGACCGGCTCGCGGTCATGAAGAACGGTCGCATGGTGGGCACCTACCAGACGCGCGACGTCAACGAGGACGAGGTGCTGGGCATGATCATCGCCGGCAAGCAGCCGAACGGCAAAACCGAGGCCGCGCGGGCGCCACGCTGAACGGCAGGCATGGCACGCAGCACATGAAGACCAAGGGCGACCAGCAACTCGTCAAGCGCATCAACCGCAGCGTCTTGTTGCGTCTGCTGCGCGCCCAGCCTGGTCTGTCGCGCGCCCGCCTGGCACAGGCCAGCGGGCTGACCAAATCGACCGTCAGCGCGCTGGTGCGTGAATTGCTGGACGAACACTGGATCAGGGAGGCCGATGCACCGGTGGCCAGCGACGGCATGGGCCGGCCCTCCACCCCGCTGCAGATCGAACCCCAGCTTCGCGTGCTGCTGGGCGTGGAGATCGGAGTGCGGCAGATGCGCCTGGTCACCGTCTCGTTGACCGGCGAGGTGCTCAGTGCCAGCGAGCAGGCGCTGGACAGCTCGGACGCCGACGCCGTCTGCCGGCAACTCGCGCATACGGTGCGCCAGGCCTGGCAGGTGCTGGACCAACAGCAGTTGCTGCTCTCGGGTATCGGTGTCTGCCTGCCGGGGGCGATCGACGAGACCAGCGACCTGGTGCGCTTCGCACCCAATCTGGGCTGGCGCGACCTGCCTTTCCTCGGCATGTTGCGCCGGGCGATGGCCCAGGCCGGTGTGCCGGACATCGAGCTGCATCTGCACAACGACGCCGATGCGGCAGCACTGGGCGAATACGAGTTCGCCACCACCGACGACGCCGACCCGCTGATCTTCGTCAGCTGCGACGTCGGCGTCGGCGCCGGTATCGTGCTCAACGACCACCTGTTCAGTGGTGCGCGCGGCATGGCCGGAGAAATCGGGCACAGCATCATGCAGGTCGACGGGGAGCTGTGTTCCTGCGGCCGGCGTGGCTGCGCCGAAACGTTTATCGGCGCACGTGCGCTGGATAGCCGGCCCGGCATCGCGCGCGCTGCGCGTTACCTGGGCGTGCTGATCCAGAATCTGGACGTGATGTTCAACCCGCGCGTGGTGGTGGTGGGCGGCCAGTCGTGCAGCGACCGTCCCGAACTGCTGGAAGAGGCGATCGGGGTGGTCGCACAATATGCCGAGAGTTCGGGCCTGCCGCCGCCCCGGGTGCGCGGCGCCCGCTACGGACTGCTGGCTGCGGCCGTCGGCGCCGCTGCCGTGGCCTGGCATCATTACCTGAGACCGCTGCGATCCGGCGCCAGCCAGCCGCCGGGACCGCATCACACCCGCATGGAGTCGACATGAAAAAAGTTGTCTGGGGGGTACTGAGCTGCGCCAAGATCGGCCGCGAAAAAGTCATTCCCGCGATGCAGGCCGCCAGCCTGTGCGATGTGCATGCGATCGCCTCGCGCTCGCTGGCGCGCGCTCAGCAGACCGCCGACGCGCTCGGGATTGCGGTCGCTTACGGCAGTTACGAAGAGCTGCTGGCCGACCCGGCGATCGAAGCCATTTATAACCCGCTGCCCAATGACCAACATGTGCCGCTGACGCTGCAGGCAGCGCGCGCGGGCAAACACGTGTTGTGCGAGAAGCCGCTGGCACTCGACGCCAACCAGGCCGCGCAACTGCGCGAGGTGGCCACGCGGGTGCACATCATGGAGGCTTTCATGGTGCGTTTCCACCCGCAATGGCACCACGTGCGCGAACGCGTGCGCTCGGGCGAGCTAGGTGCGGTGCGCAGCATCCAGACCTGGTTTTCGTATTACAACCGGCAAACA
>JBDTMH010000414.1:0-2938 GCA_039934375.1 Burkholderiaceae bacterium
TTTTCCCAATCAGCTCTCCGGCGGTCAGCGTCAGCGGGTGGCGCTGGCACGCGCGGTGAGATCGCGCAGCTTGCCACGCCGTCCAAGCTGTGCCGTGAACCGGTCAACGCGATGATCGCGGCGTTCGTGGGTGGCGGCAACGTGGTCGACGCCACGGTGCTTGCGGCGGTGGACGCATGCACGGTACGGGTGTCGGTGCGAGGCCATTCCTTTATCGCGCGTTGCGCCAGTCTGCCCACCTCGGCGCAAGTGCAGGTGTGTATTGCACCCGCGGCCGTCTCGTTGACGACGCAGGACGATGCGCTCGAATTGCGTGTCGCCTTCGTGTTCTTTCAAGGGGGTAGCCATCTGGTGGAAACCGATCTGCCGCGCCACGGGCGCAGTTTCTTTTCGTGTGTGTTGCCACTGAATGTGCAGCCCAAAAAAGACACGCTGTTGCGCCTGCAGGTGCACGACGCGTGGGTCATTCCGGCGCAATGACAGGTCCTGTGCAGCCCGCGCCCCGTCCCACCACGGTCGGCTGCTGATGAGGCATTCGCGTGTCGAGCGTGGCCCACTTGCAGCATTCGCCGCGCGTGGGTGAGGCCTTTGAGTACGGCAAGCCGGTCGATTGCCAGGACGGGTTCCGGGACAAGCAGCAATGAACCTGTAACAGGCTGGCCCTGGACTGACTGAAGTCAAGGCTGAGGCTGCGCCGGCGGGCCATGATGGGTGTCAATCATTCATCCCTGGAGTCCATCATGCCTGCCAATCCGTACATCCGCTGGTTCAGGGAGCTGTCGCTCGACGATCTCGCCTTGGTCGGAGGCAAGAACGCGTCGCTGGGTGAGCTGTTCCAGCAACTCGTGCCGCTCGGAGTCCGGATACCGAACGGATTCGCGGTCACGGCACAGGCTTACCGGGACGCACTGGATGCGGCCGATGCCTGGCCCGAACTGCACGGCCTGCTCGACGGTCTGGACAAGACCGACACCGACGCGCTGTCACGCGCCGGTGCGCGCGCACGCGAGATCGTCTACGGCGCGGGCATGCCGGAGGCGGTCGAACAACAATTGCGCCAGTCCTGGCGCGAGCTCAAGGCGGCCATCGGCGATGACCTGAGCGTCGCGGTGCGCAGTTCGGCCACCGCCGAAGATCTGCCCAACGCCAGCTTCGCTGGGCAACACGACACCTACCTGAACGTGCAGGGCGAGGAAATGCTGATCGACGCGGTCAAACGCTGCCAGGCTTCGCTGTTCACCGATCGCGCCATCTCGTACCGCATCGACAACGGATTCGACCACTTCAAGGTGTTCCTGTCTGTGGCCGTGATGCAGATGGTACGCAGCGACCTGGCCTCGGCCGGCGTGATGTTCACGGTCGACACCGAGTCCGGCCATCCGGACGTGGTGTTCATCACCGGGGCCTGGGGGCTGGGCGAGAACGTGGTGCAGGGTGCGGTCGATCCGGACGAGTTCTACGTGCACAAGCCGACTTTTCTGAAGGGCTTTCGCAGCGTGCTGCGCAAAACCCTGGGCGACAAGCAGGTACACATGGTCTACGCGCCGGGGCGCACGCGCGAACCGGTGATCAACAAGCCGACCCCCAGGGCCGACCGCAAGCGCTATTGCCTCAGCGACGCCGACGTGCTGGTGCTGGCCGACGCCGCAATCAAGATCGAGGACCACTACAGCCGGCGTGCCGGCGCGCGCCGCGCTATGGACATCGAGTGGGCCAAGGACGGACCCGACGGCGAGATCTACATCGTGCAGGCGCGACCCGAGACGGCGATCTCGCAGCGCAGCGCGACGATGCTCGAGGAGTACGTGCTCGACGCCACGGGCAAGGTGTGCGCGCAAGGTCGCGCCGTCGGCGCCAAGATCGCGACCGGGAAGGTGCGCATCGTGACCGACGGGCGGCACCTGGCGGCGTTCCGACCGGGTGAGGTGCTGGTGGCCGACACCACGACGCCGGACTGGGAGCCGGTGATGAAGACCGCCGCCGCGATCGTGACCAACCGCGGTGGGCGCACCTGCCATGCGGCCATCGTGGCACGTGAACTCGGCATCCCGGCGGTGGTGGGTGCCGAACACGCCAGCGAGGTGCTGCGCGACGGTGACCTGGTCACCGTGTCGTGCGCCGAAGGCGCAGCCGGCAAGGTGTACCAAGGAGACGTGAAATTCCACAAGATCGTCACCGACCTGGCGGGCCTCAAACGCCCGGCCACCGAGATCATGGTCAACCTGGGCAATCCGGAACTGGCATTCCAGGTCAGCCAGATGCCGTGCGACGGTGTCGGCCTGGCACGCATGGAATTCATCATCAACGAACACATCAAGGTGCACCCGATGGCGGTGCTGCACCCCGAGCGCATCACCGACCCGGCCGAACGCCAACGTGTGCAGGCGCAGTATGCCGGCTACAAGGACGGGCACAGCTATTTTGTCGAGCGTCTGGCTGAAGGCGTCGGCACCATTGCGGCGGCGTTTTTCCCGCGTCCGGTGATCGTGCGTCTGTCGGATTTCAAGAGCAATGAATACGCTGCACTGATGGGTGGTCGCGATTTCGAGCCGCACGAGGAAAATCCGATGCTGGGATTTCGCGGCGCGGCGCGTTACATCCACCCAGCCTATGCCGAAGGTTTTGCGCTCGAGTGCGAGGCGATGCTGCGGGTGCGCGACGTCATGGGGCTGACCAACCTCAAACTGATGGTGCCGTTTTGCCGCCGGCTGGACGAGGCGCGCCGGGTGCTGGCTGCCATGGCCGAGCACGGGTTGGAGCGCGGCAAGAACGGGCTCGAGGTCTATGTGATGTGCGAGATCCCGAACAACGTGTTGCTGATCGACGAGTTCGCCGAACTCTTCGACGGATTTTCGATCGGCTCCAACGATCTGACCCAGCTCACGCTGGGCGTGGACCGCGACAGCGCCATCGTCGCCGATTCCTTCGACGAGCAGGA
>JBDTMH010000415.1:0-2938 GCA_039934375.1 Burkholderiaceae bacterium
GTGACGATGTCCTTGCCGATGAAGTGGTACTGCTCCAGCGCCGGGTTGGCCATGTAGGCCTCATAATCCTGGCCACGTTTGTCGAGCAGGTTCTTCAGCGAGGCCAGGTAGCCGATGGGCGCGTCCAGCCAGACGTAGAAATATTTGCCCGGAGCGTCGGGAATTTCGATGCCGAAATACGGCGCGTCACGGCTGATGTCCCAGTCGCCCAGGCCTTCGCTGGTGCTTCCGTCGGCATTCTTGCGTACGCTGAACCATTCCTTGACCTTGTTGGCGACCTCCGGCTGCAGCCGGCCGTCTTGCGTCCAGCGCTGCAGGAATTCCACGCAACGCGGGTCGGACAGCTTGAAGAAGAAGTGCTCGGAGCTCTTGAGCACCGGTGTGGCACCGGACAGCGCGGAATACGGCCCGATCAGGTCGGTTGGCGCATAAACCGCACCGCAGACCTCGCAGTTGTCGCCGTACTGGTCCTTGGCGTGGCAACGCGGGCACTCGCCCTTGATGAACCGGTCCGGCAGGAACATGTTCTTCTCGGGGTCGAAGAACTGCTCGACGGTGCGTGTCTCGATCAGGGATCCGTCGGCGCGGTCGCGCAGATCTCGGTAGATCTGCTGCGCCAGCGCATGATTCTCCGGCGCGTCGGTCGAATGCCAGTTGTCAAAGGCAATGTGAAAACCGTCCAGATAAGGCTTGCGGCCTGCCGCGATGTCGGCCACGAATTGCTGGGGTGTCTTGCCGGCCTTCTCCGCCGCGATCATGATCGGTGCCCCGTGTGCATCGTCGGCACAGACAAAATCCACCGCATGGCCCTGCATGCGCTGGTGCCGCACCCAGATGTCGGCCTGGATGTATTCCATGATGTGGCCGATGTGGAAGTTGCCGTTGGCATACGGCAGAGCGGTCGTGACGAAGAGTTGGCGGGGCATCGGGCGTCGATCGGTGGGGAAGCCGCGGGGCGCGGCGAAAACGCCCGATTTTAGTCGGCCCGCACCACCGCAAGCGCCTCAGCGCAGCCGCAGTGGGTCGCGCCGACGCTCGACAAAGGCCGGCCCATGACCGATCTCCGGTACTTCGCAAGGGTCGGTCCAGCCGAAGAATTGGCAGATCTGCGCCCGCTGGCGCTCGGCGTCGGCGCGGCCAAGCGCCATCAGCTCGCGGGTGTAGTTTGCCTCGAACAGCAGGTAGCTGGCCAGTGCTGCGCCCTGGAAGTCGGTCTTGTCGGAGGTCACGCCGACGCCACCGAGCAGCGCACGCACCGGCCGCGGCAAGTCGCCCACATGATGGGCCGCGATCGCGTCGATGCGCTGCGACGGCGAAATCACCAGCAAGTCGATCGGGCGCAGACCACTTTGTCCACGCGCCTGCGCCGGCACCAGGCCGATGGTGTGGTTGATGCGCCGCACTCGCTCGACATCGACCGCCAGCGCGTCCAGGAATATGTTGGACAAGGCATGGCCGGCGATCTGGGCCAGCGTCGGGTAGGTCGGGGGAGGCGCCAGGCGCCGGTCGGTCTTGGGTTCGTGCATGCGGCCAGCACCGACCACCAGGACGCGTTCCGCCCCCAGATGGATGGCCGCGGCGATCGGCGCCGACTGGCGCATCGTGCCATCGCCGAAATACTCAGCGCTGCCGTTCACTTGAAGTAACTTCGCTGGAAACACGAACGGAATCGCTGACGATGCCAGCAGATGCTGGTAGGTGATGGTTTCGCGCACACCGAAACGCTGTGACCGGCTCCAGGCCGGAATATCGGGTTCGCCATCGAAAAAGGTGGTGTGTTCGCCCGAGGTGTAACTGGACGCGGTCACGGCCAGCGCATGCAGGTCTCCTTGGGCAATACATTCCCGCACCTGGTGCAATGGAATCGTCGCCTGCAGCAGATCGAGCAGTGGTGAGTTGTCGAGTAAGGAGCGCGGCTTGAGCTTGCGCCAGCGCGCCAGCACCCAACCCACGGACATCAGCGTGAGCCAGCTCGCGCCGGTGCGCAGCACGCCGATCGAGTCGGCACGGTAGACCTGCCCCGCATGAAAGTTGTACCAGACGTCGACCAGTTGGCGCACCGCCGCATCGAAATCGTGGGCGCCGCAAGCCAATGCGGCAGCGTTGATGGCGCCGGCCGAGGTGCCGGTGATGATCGGGAACGGATTGGCCTGCTGTCGAGCCGAGCAGGCGAGGCGGATGTCGGCAATCGCTTCGAGCACCCCGACCTGGTAGGCGGCACGTGCGCCACCACCGGTGAGCAGAAGTCCTGTGCGGGGACGCGCGGGGCCGGTGCTTGTCATGGAATGGTTATGGTTTGACCCCAGCTTCAAGTGCTGCCCCGGCGTTCGCTAGACTACCGGGTTAGGCACGACATTATTGATGGAGTAAGGCATGGCGATCAAGGAACAGGTTTTGATGGAAGCACTCGGGACCGTCGTCGACCCGAATACCGGGCAGGACTTCGTTTCGACGCGCGCGCTCAAGAATCTGACCATCTCCGACGGCGACGTGGCGTTCGACGTCGAGCTCGGCTACCCGTGCAAGAGCCAGATTCCCGGCTTTCGCAAGGCCCTGGTCGGCGCGGCCAAGATGGTGGACGGTGTTGACAACGTGTCGGTCAACGTTCGCATGAAGATCATCCCGCATGCAGTGCAACGCGGCGTGCAGTTGATGCCCAATGTCAAGAACATCGTTGCCGTGGCCTCGGGCAAGGGCGGCGTGGGCAAGAGCACCACCGCGGTGAATCTGGCGTTGGCGCTGGCGGCCGAAGGCGCGTCGGTCGGCATTCTGGATGCCGACATTTATGGCCCCAGCGTGCCGATGATGCTGGGCGTCAGCGGCAAACCCGAGTCGGACGATGGCAAGACCATGGACCCGCTGGAAAATTACGGGCTGCAGATCATGTCGATCGGTTTCCTGGTGGCGCAGGACGAGGCCATGATCTGGCGCGGCCCGA
>JBDTMH010000416.1:0-2917 GCA_039934375.1 Burkholderiaceae bacterium
ACCTGCGGGCCGGGCTGGATGTTGTGGATGGTCATGGCACCGACCATCAGCGCCATCACGGCGTTGGGCGGAATGCCAAGCGTCAGCAGCGGAATGAATGAGGTCTGCGAAGCCGCGTTATTGGCCGACTCGGGACCGGCGACACCGCGGATGTTGCCTTTGCCGAACGGAATTTCGCCGGGCTTCATGCGGGCCTTCTTCTCGACGGTGTACGATGCAAAAGCCGCCATCGTTGCACCGCCACCGGGAAGGATGCCCAGCGCGGAGCCTAGCAGCGTGCCGCGCAACACAGCCGGCAACATGTTGCGAAAGTCCTCGCGGGTCGGCATCAGGCCTTTGACCTCGGCAGTAAAAACCTCCCGTTCGCTTTCGTGCTTGCCCAGGTTGCTGATGATCTCGCCGTAACCGAACACACCCATACCGATGACGATGAAGCCGATGCCGTCGGTCAGCTCCGGAATGTCGAAACTGAAACGCGCCACGCCGGAGTTCACGTCGGTGCCGACCAGGCCCATCAACAGACCCAGCAGAATCATTCCGACAGCCTTCAGGATCGAGCCCGAGGCCAGCACGATGGCGCCAATCAGGCCCAGGATCATCAGCGAGAAATACTCGGCCGGTCCGAACTTGAAGGCCACCTCGGTCAGCGGTACCGCAAATGCGGCCAGCACCAGGGTGCCGACGCAACCGGCGAAAAACGAACCCAGTCCGGCAGCTGCCAACGCAGGCCCTGCCCTGCCCTGTCGCGCCATCTGGTAACCATCGATCACCGTGACGACGGACGACGCCTCTCCCGGCAGGTTGACCAGAATGGCCGTGGTGGAGCCGCCATATTGGGCGCCGTAGTAGATGCCAGCCAGCATGATCAGCGCCGACACCGGTGGCAGCGCATAGGTGGCAGGCAGCAGCATCGCGATGGTGGCCAGCGGGCCGATGCCCGGCAGCACGCCGATCAGCGTGCCCAACAGGCAACCGACAAACGCGTACAGCAGGTTGATCGGCGTGAACGCAACGCCAAAGCCGATCGACAGATGGGAGATCAGTTCCATGGTTTTCCTCTTATCCGGCAATGAAGGCGGGCCACGCCGGGAACTGCAGCTTGAGCGCCACGATAAAGGTCAGGTAACAGGACACAGCAAGGACGATGGACAGGATCAGCACTTCCTTGAAGCTGAACTCCTCCCCTGCGAGCGCCGCGATGAAGGTCAGCGCGACGATGGCCGCAACCAAGCCCATGTAAGGCAGGCCGATGCTGGGCAGGCCACCGAGCAACACGCCGAACATCAGGTTGGACAGGATGACAAAGAACAGCGGCTTCCAGGCAAACTTGCCAATCTTGTCGCCGTCTTCGGTCTCGACCACCATGGCCGAGAAAGTCACGGCGATGCCGACGATGGCCATCAGCACACCCAGCAGGAGTGGAAAATAACCCGGCCCCATGCGCGCGGCATCACCCACCTTGTAGTTGGTTGCGCCCCATGCAAAGGCGATGCCGACCACAACGAACAGCAGTCCCGAGAAAAAATCCCTCTGACTCTTGATTCGCATACGCAGTCCCCTCTATGTTTAGACTGAGCGCAATTGTGACGGCGGGCGGGACTCCGCAGAATGTGGATACCACCTACATGGCAATGCAATGTCGCCCGCGCCCCGCGATGCCCGTCGGGCCAGGCCTGACTGGGCCAGCGACCCGCAGCGGCAATGCCGGGCGCTCAGGGCAAAGGTGGCGTGGCCGCCAGCACCTCGGCCATCACCGTCGTGCCTAGCGCCACCTGCAAGGCGCCGGCCAGACGCATCGGCCGCATGCCATCGACCACGGCCTGACGGCGCAACGCGTCGATGCTGGGCTCACGGGTCACCGTCGCCTTGAACGCCTCGGTGACGACCAGCAGCTCGTACAGGCCTGTACGACCACGGAAACCGGTCATGCGGCAATCAACACAGCCCACCGGCTTGTAAGGACGATAGGCGCCGTTGATCTGCCAGGGCTTCACGAACTCGGCCAGGTCGGCCCGGTTCGATCCGGCGTCGCGCACCCGGCACTTGTCGCACAAGGTTCGCACCAGCCGCTGCGCCAGCACACCGAGCAAGGTGGCGTTGATCAGGTAGGCCGGTATGCCGAGCTCCAGCAGCCGGCTGACCGCCGACGGCGCATCGTTGGTGTGCAGCGTGGAAAACACCAGGTGACCGGTCAACGCGGCCTGGACCGCCATCTCGGCCGTCTGCAGATCGCGGATCTCGCCAACCATGATGATGTCCGGGTCCTGGCGCATCAGCGCGCGTAGCCCTTCGGTGAAACTGAAGTCGAGTTGCGGCTGCACCTGGGTCTGGTTGAACGAGGGCTCGATCATCTCGATCGGGTCCTCCACGGTACTGACGTTGACCTCCTCGGTGGCTACGCGCTTGAGCGTGGAGTAAAGCGTGGTCGTCTTGCCAGAACCGGTCGGGCCGGTCACCAGGATGATGCCATGCGGCTGCTTCACCAAGGCCTCCCAGCGTTGCGCGTCGTGCGCCGCAAAGCCGAGCGCATCGAGGTCCTTGACCGCGTTGTCCGGGTCGAAGATGCGCATCACCATCTTTTCGCCAAACGCAGTAGGCAGCGTCGAGATGCGCATCTCGATCTCCTCGCCCCGTGGATTGCGGGTCTTGATGCGCCCGTCCTGCGGCCTGCGCTTTTCGACCACGTCCATGCGTCCGAGCAGCTTGATACGGGCGGTCATTGCATTGAGAACGCCCATCGGCATCTGGTACACCGGGTGCAACACACCGTCGATGCGAAAGCGGATCACGCCCTGCTCGCGCCGCGGCTCCAGATGGATGTCGCTGGCGCGCTGGTCGAACGCGTATTGCCACAACCAGTCGACCACCTGTACAACACCCTGGTCGTTGGCGTCCAGCTGCTTGTTGGTCTTGCCCA
>JBDTMH010000417.1:0-2915 GCA_039934375.1 Burkholderiaceae bacterium
CGGCATGACGCTGGCGGTCGTCACTGTAAAACGCGCCGATGGTGCCACGGTGGCCATCGACGTGCGACCCATTCCTGCGGCTGCGCGGCTGGGACTGTCACCCTTCGATCTGGCACCGAATTCGACCATGACCAACGCACTGCTCGAAGGCAACGCCGTATCGAGCAGCGGAAACGAACTGGTGCTCAACTACAAGACCGGTTCGATAACGGTCCTCGTGCCGGCAGGCACACCGATGTCGCAGGCGGTGCCGGGCAGCCGGTCCGACCTCAAGGCCGGCGAGACCGTGTTCATCTCAGCCCGTATCGGCGACGACAACACGCTGACGGCGGCCCGCATCCAGGTGAGCACGAACGGAGTCAAACCCACGCAATGAGTGTCAGGCGGGATGCAGCCAGACCGGCCAGGTTGCAGGAAGTAGCAACCAGGCCAGAGAACACAAAGGAGACTGGTGCAGCAGAGCTGACTGCTGCACAAAGGCCTGGAATGGCGGCGGCGACCAAACTGCAAATATTCATGGCCATACCTTTGCAGAAGAACTTGCTGGCTTCCCATCCGACGTGAAAGCAACAACATTGCGTAGGCGTAGATCTGCGCGGTGGCGGCACGATCGAAGGCGTGGGCAAACTCGAAGAGACCCTCAAGTGGGGCGAGCCGGCCTGGTGGATCGCTTCCGCAGCATGTTCCCCAATGCCTTCCGGTACGAAGGCAACCGCGCCATCGTGTTCGCGCCCGCCGACAAGATCGACACCCGGTCACTCAAGACACCGCCATCTGCGCATGACCGGCTGAAGCAGCCAGCGCGATATGCGCTCTGAAGCCTGTCCGGTCTATTACTTTTGACATTGATCCTTGGCGCTGGCGCAACAGATTGGGCCGCTGCGCATGCTTGCTGCTGGCTTCGCGCAGGTGTTCGGTGCATCATCCGACCGATACCAAGCAACAAAAAGGTCGTGACTACGTAATGGCGACACTGATTCCTGCCATGGGCACATGCGTCTCACGCATGACTACCGGCGAAAAGCGGCTGGCAGAACGACTGCAGCAAAAACTCGACGACGACTACCTGCTCTGGTACGACGTGCCCGTGGGGCCGAAACAGTCGCATCCCGATTTCGTGGTCATGCACCCGCGCCGGGGCATCCTGATTCTGGAGACCAAGGACTGGAAGCTGGAGACGATCCAGCGCGCCACCCGACAGTCGTGGGACATCCTGGCCGGCGGTCAGCCCAAGGTGGTGATCAACCCGCTGGCCCAGGCGCGGCATTGCGCGATTCAGGTGATCAATTCGCTCGAACGCGACCCGCAACTGATCCAGTCCGAAGGCCCGCACCAGGGCAAACTCGCATTCCCCTGGGGCCACGGCGTGGTGTTCACACGCATCACACGAAAGCAGTTCGACGACGCCGGCCTGAATGAGGCCATCGAGCCCGGCTACGTGATCTGCAAGGATGAGATGCTCGAGAGCGCCGAGCCAGAAGAATTCCAGCAGCGGTTATGGAACATGTTCCCCCACGCCTTCGGCCGTGGCGTACTGAGCCTGCCGCAGCTCGACCGGGTGCGCTGGAACATGTTTCCGCAGGTGCGGGTTCAGACACAGGGGCAACTGTTCGACGACAAGGACCCGGACGCCGAACTGCCCAACATCATGCGCGTGATGGACCTGCAGCAAGAGCAACTCGCGCGCAGCCTGGGCGACGGCCACCGCGTCATCCACGGCGTGGCCGGATCCGGCAAGACGATGATCCTGGCTTACCGCGCCGAATACCTGGCCCGGGCCCAGACGCCCAACAGCAAGCCGATATTGATTCTTTGCTACAACGAGCCGCTGGCGCTCAAGCTCGAATCCATGATGGAAAGCATGGGCCTGGCCGACCGGGTGCATGCGCGCCATTTTCACAAGTGGTGCCGGCAGCAGCTGGTGGCGTTTGGCCAGCCGCTGCCGACGCAGATGGGCAGCGCCGCCTTTGTTGCCGAACTGGTTTTTCGCGTCATCCGCGCTGTGGAGCGAAAACAGATCCCGTCGGGCCAGTACCAGGCCGTGCTGATCGACGAAGGCCACGACTTCGCCCCCGAATGGCTGACGCTGGCCACGCAGATGGTGGACCCGGCAACCAACAGCCTGTTGCTGCTGTATGACGACGCGCAAAGCATTTACGAGCGCGGCCGCAAGAAGACCTTCAGCTTCAAGAGCCTGGGTGTGCAGGCGCAGGGCCGCACCACCATATTGAAGATCAACTACCGCAACACCAAACAGATACTGCAGACCGCCAGCCTGATCGCCGCCGACCTGCTGACCGCCGACGACAAGGACGACGACGGCATCCCGCTGGTGCAACCCATCAGCTGCGGCCGCGACGGCCAAGCGCCGCTGATCATCCGCCTACCGACGCTGCGCGAAGAAGCCTGGAAGATTGCCGAGCTACTGAGCGACGCCCACTCGGCGGACGGCCACGCCTGGAGCGACATGGCCATCATCTGCCGCGACCACTCCACCATGAACGCCTGCGCCCAGGCCCTGCACCAGCGCAAACTGCCCCACCAGGTCAGACACAAAGCCGGCGACTACCGCCCCGGCCGCGACAGCATCACCGTGATGACCATGCATGTGAGCAAGGGCCTGGAGTTTCCGGTGGTCGCAATTCCGGGCGTGGGGCAGATGCCGGGGGATGGTCTCGACGAGCACGAAGAGGCGCGGCTGTTTTATGTGGCGGCGACAAGGGCTACGCAGAGGCTGGTGATTACGGTTAGTGGGGAGGGAGGGTTTGGGGGGAGGTTGATGTAACGGTTGAGCGACACGAATGTTCGACCGGACGCAGCAACGGCCTTAATCGACCTGGCGGGGCCGTTGTGTCGGCATTGCAGCCGTTGCGGTCGGTGGCGGCCGGACGATGAATTCACGGTCCCGGCCAGAT
>JBDTMH010000418.1:0-2904 GCA_039934375.1 Burkholderiaceae bacterium
GCCTCGCGGTTGATCTTGCCGCGCGAGGTGCGCGGAATCTCGGCCACCGCCCACCAGCGCGAGGGCATCTTGGGTTCGGCCAGATGGTGTTGCATCCAGGCATGCAGGGCACGCACGGTATCGTCGTGTGCATCGACCAGCACCACGGCCATGCCGACGATCTGGCCGTACAGCGCGTCCTCGATCGCGAAGGTGCAGACGTCGCTGGCCTTGTCGAATCGCTCGACCACGGCATCGACATCGGCCGGATAGATCTTCATGCCGCCCTTGTTGATCTCGTCGCGCTCGCGCCCGCGCAGCGACAGTCGTCCGCGCGTATCGAGCACGCCGATATCGCCGGTAAAGAACCAGCCGTCGATGACGGCCTTGGTGGTCAGGTCGTCGCGCTGGAAGTAGCCCTTCATCAGCGCCGGCGTATTGAGCCAGACATAACCGGTCTCGCCCACCGCACATTCGGCACGGGCGTCGAGCGGGACATCGGTCTCGGAGGTGCGCAGCACCTTGATGACGGCGCCCCAGCCTTTGCCGATCAGGCCATCCTCGGCCGGCACGTCGGCATCGGCCAGGCCCGCGACCCAGCTACCGGTCTCGGTGATGCCGTAGGCGTTGCAGACCTGACGGGTACCGGTCCAGTTGCGGATCTCCTCCCACACATGGGCCGACAACGGCGCAGAGCCGACATGCACCCGCTGCAAACTGCCGGCCTGCGGGCGACGCGACATCTTCAGCGCCATGCGCCAGACGGACGGCACAGAGGACATGAAGGTAATGCGGTGTTCGTCCAGCAAGGCACCCAGCCGCATGATGATGTCGGGCCGGAACGGTGGCGTGATGTACAGGTCCTGCCCCGACAACCAGGGGAACAGGCAGTTGCAGATCAGTCCGTGGCCGAAATGCGTCGGCAACATGCACAAGGTCCGTGCGAACGCCGCGGTGCCGAGTTGTTCGCGCAAGGACATCCAGCGTGAGCGCAGCGACCGGTGGGTATGGACCACGCCCTTGGGCGCACCGGTGGAGCCGGAGGTGAACAGGATCAGCGCATCGTCGTCCAGATGGATGAGCCCGGCGCTGGCTTGGGCGTCGCCGGTATCGGTGGTCAGCACATGCTTGACGCCGGCCTCTGACAGGGCCGCCAGCACCGCCGGATCGGTCGCGTCGTCGACCACTGCCAGCCGCGGACTGGCCGCCTGCACCAGCGTGGCGACCTCGAATGCGGTCAGCCGAGCGTCGATCGGAACCGCGCAGGCGCCCAGCCGCCAGATTGCCAGCAGCTCGGCAAAGAACTCCAGCCGGTTGCCGAACGGAAGAAAAACCCGGTCACCCCGTGCCAGGCCCAGTTGCTGGAACCGGGCGATCCGCCGCGCCACCTCGGTGGCGACGGCATCCGGTTCCCATCGGCGTGTCGTGATCGGTTCGACCAAGGCGCCCAAGCGCAAATCCAGAAACATTGATCAGCTCCTCCAATTGATCAGCGGGCTTCAGCCCAGGCCCCACAGGCCCAGGAAAAACCGGAACCTGGCCTCGAACGACGCACCACCACCGGTGTTCCAGATCGAGATCAGTGAAAAAAACGTCCATACACCGGCAATGCGCCGGACGCGCAGCATCCCACCGGCCTGCGGCGCACCGCCGCGCCGTCGCTGCTCGCGCAACATTGACACGAAGATGCCCAGCGCAAGCAAAAAGCAATAGAACATGCGCGGGCCCTGCACCTCCAGCACCTGCGACAGCTGCCCCTGGGCCAGAGCCTCGGACTCCTTGATGACATGGTAGTACACGTTGCCGACGAACGCCGCCGCAAAGACGGCCGCCAGCAGCCGCAGCCGCGGCCAGTGGCGCAGCCGCTTGGCCGGGCCGGTGAACGTCGGCATGAAGAAGAACGTGACCAGCAGTTCCTTGAAATAGTAGTAGTAGCGGTTCCAGAACTCGACAATGGACTCGGCCAGCAAGGGTTTGTAGGTGTTGCGGAACACGTTGAAGCCGTACAGGCGCAGGAATCCGATGATCAGGTGGCCCTTGACAGCGAGCCGCAACACATCGGTGATCAGATTGGCATAGATGCTGATCCATGCCGAAAGCCTGGGTGCGGCAAACCCTGGTTGCAGCAGGTCCTGAAGTTCCGGGATGCCGGCCGTCCAGCCACCCAGCCCTCGCGCCAGCCAGTTGGCATCGCCATGGACAACGGCGTTGAAGGCGGTCAGAACCAGGCGCCAGAGAACCGCCAGCAGCAGCAGACGGATTCCGGCGAGCTGCGATGCGGCCAGCGCTTGGGTGGTTTTGGCTTCACACTGCGAAAGATAAGCCAGACCCTTGCCGTAGGGCGTGTCGGTGCCGCCCCAGGCCGGCCACAGGTAGATCAGATGGTCGCGCCACGGGGTTCCCGCCACACGGCCATGCTGGCCGGCCAGTACCAGGTAAGCCAGGCGCCACAGCAGCAGCGGGAACAACACGGCCACGCCCAGCAGCAACGAACGCCACCCGCCTTGCGCCGGTGTCGTACACCACAGGGCGGCCAGCATCAGCCAGTAGATCGCGTGCAGCGCCCATTGGGGATGGCGGCGCACGGGCGTCGGCAAACGTGCAAATCCGGCGGCAGCGCCGTACACCAGCGCCAGCAAGGCAAATTGCGCCACGACCACCAGCACCAGGCCCCCGCCCTGCCGGGGCAAGGCCAGCGCCGGATATTTGTCCATGCTGGCGATCGTGGTGACGATGCCCACCCCCGCGGCGGCCAGCGCCAGCAACAGGCGCCGCCGGCTCGGAGGCGTCAGCCAGACGAGCGCCCGGCCGAAGGCGCGGCACCACCACCTTAAAACAGCCGGATGTTCATGGAACTGCAAAGAATTGCGCAGCGCGGTCATGCTGCCACTGGTTGCGTCCCGGATCCGCCCTGCCTGTTGTGAG
>JBDTMH010000419.1:0-2898 GCA_039934375.1 Burkholderiaceae bacterium
GAGGCGATCGGTCGCAACATCTTCGAGATGACGCAGCTCGAGGTGCCCATCATCACCAGCATCATCGGCGAGGGCGGCTCTGGCGGTGCACTGGCGATCTCGATCGGTGACCAGGTGCTGATGCTGCAGTATTCCGTGTATTCGGTGATCAGCCCCGAAGGTTGCGCCTCGATCCTGTGGAAGACCTCGGACAAGGCGCTCGAGGCAGCCGATGCGATGGGCATCACCGCCCATCGCCTGAAGGCGCTGGGCCTGATCGACAAGATCGTCAACGAGCCGGTCGGTGGTGCACATCGGGACCACAAGCAGATGGCGGCCTTCCTCAAGCGCGCGCTGGGCGACGCGTATCGCCAGGTTGCCGATCTCAAGGTGAAGGAATTGCTGGAGCGGCGTTACGAGCGCTTGCAGAGCTATGGGCGCTTCACCGACACCAAGGCCGACAGCAAGGTTGCCAGCCGCTAGGGCCACTTGACCCGGTCGCTACCTGACGCCGTTGCGGCATTTGCGCCGGACCTGCCGCTGGCCGTGGCACTCAGTGGCGGTGCCGATTCCACCGCCTTGCTGCTGGCCTGTGCCCGACGCTGGCCGGGGCAGGTGGTGGCGATTCACGTGCACCATGGCCTGCAGGCAGCCGCAGACGAGTTCGAGCGCCACAACATGGCGCTTTGTCAAAACCTCTCCGTGCCCTTGATCGTGTGCCGTGTCGATGCGCGTCACGCCCCGGGCGACAGCCCCGAAAATGCAGCACGCACGGCGCGCTACCAGGCGATCGACGACGCCGTACGGGGTGACGACGGTAGCATCCGCTTCCCCAGCGTGGCGCTGGCCCAGCATGCGGATGACCAGATTGAAACCATGCTGCTGGCACTGAGCCGCGGCGCCGGTTTGCCGGGCCTGGCTGCGATGCCGACGCGCCGCGTGCGCCACGGCGTGGTGTTCCATCGCCCGTTGCTGGATGTGTCCTCGGCATCCATCCGCGCCTGGCTGCAGGCGCAAGGTGTGGCTCACGTGGAAGATCCGACCAACACCGACGAGGGCCTGACGCGCAATCGCATCCGGGCCCGGCTGCTTCCGGCGCTGGAGCTGGCGTTCCCGCAGTTTCGTGAGACCTTCACACGGAGCGCGCGCCACGCCGCACAGGCCCAGCTGTTGCTGGACGCGATGGCCGCCGAGGATCTGGCACGTGTTGGCACGGATGCCGGTCTGTCCATTGCTGCGCTGCAGGTGATGGACAGGGTGCGCCAGGCCAACCTGTTGCGGCACTGGTTGCGTTTGGTGCACGGCGCGACGGCCAGTGCAGCCCAGTTGCAAGAGTTGCAGCACCAGATTGCGGCCTGCACCACGCGCGGGCATCAGATCCGCATCAAGGTGGCGAGTGGACGCGTGGTACGCAATGGGGCGCATCTGAGTTGGTACAATGGCCGGCCCGATCCGACCCTGACCGGTTGAGATGCCGGGCCTGGCGCAGGCCTCATGGCCACCACTTCCGAGTGGCAAGGGCGCCCAGTCCCCGACCTTTTTTGTACATCCAATGGCTTTGATTGTTCACAAATACGGCGGCACGTCGATGGGCTCGACCGAGCGCATTCGCAGTGTTGCGCAACGCGTTGCCAAGTGGTCCCGTGCCGGCCATCAGATGGTGGTGGTACCCAGCGCCATGAGCGGCGAGACCAACCGGTTGCTGGCGCTGGCCAAGGAGCTGGCGCCCGCCAAACCCTCGGACAGCTACAGCCGCGAGCTCGACATGCTCGCCGCCACCGGCGAGCAGGCCTCATCCGCACTGCTGGCCATCGCGCTGCAAGCCCAGGGTCTGGAGTCGGTCAGTTATGCCGGCTGGCAAGTGCCGATCCGTACCAACAACGCCTACACCAAGGCTCGCATCGAATCGATCGACGACAAGCGCGTGCGCGCAGACCTGTCCGTGGGCAAGGTGGTCATCGTCACCGGCTTCCAGGGCATGGACGAGATGGGCAACATCACGACGCTCGGACGCGGCGGCAGCGACACCTCGGCGGTGGCAGTGGCGGCGGCGCTGAAGGCACAGGAATGCCTGATCTACACTGACGTCGATGGCGTCTACACCACCGACCCGCGCGTGGTGCCCGAGGCGCGCCGGCTCAAGACCGTGAGTTTCGAAGAAATGCTCGAGATGGCGTCGCTCGGCTCCAAGGTGCTGCAGATCCGCTCGGTAGAGTTCGCCGGCAAATACCGTGTGCCGCTGCGCGTGTTGTCCAGTTTCACCCCCTGGGACATTCCCATGGAGGAAGAGGCTGTATCCGGCACCCTGATCACTTTCGAGGAAGACGAAAATATGGAACAAGCCATTGTGTCGGGTATCGCGTTCAACCGCGACGAGGCAAAGATTTCGGTGCTCGGCGTGCCCGACACCCCCGGCATCGCGTACCAGATTCTGGGCCCGATCGCCGAAGCCAACATCGATGTGGACGTGATCATCCAGAACGTCAGCAAGGACGGCAAGACCGACTTCAGCTTCACTGTGCATCGCAACGACTACGCGCGCGCGATGGACATGCTCAAGGACCAGGTAATCGGCCCGCTGGGCTCGAACGAAGTCATTGGCGACGCGAAGATCTGCAAGGTCTCCATCGTCGGCATCGGCATGCGCAGCCATGTCGGCGTCGCCAGCCGCATGTTCCGCGTGCTGAGCGAAGAGGGCATCAACATCCAGATGATCTCGACCAGCGAAATCAAGACGTCGGTGGTCATCGACGAGAAGTACATGGAGCTTGCCGTGCGCGCATTGCACAAGGCATTCGACCTGGATCAACTTCCGGCTGACGCACCCGCACAGTCGTGAGATAATCCGCCCAGTTTGAAAAAACGGAAACGTGACCGAGTGGCCGAAGGTGCTCCCCTGCTAAGGGAGTATGGGGTGTA
>JBDTMH010000420.1:0-2889 GCA_039934375.1 Burkholderiaceae bacterium
GCGGGCTACGAAGCCCTGGCACATTCATGAATATCCTGACCCTCAACGCCGGCTCGTCGAGCAGCAAGTTCGCGCTCTACCGGGAGGACCCGGCGCGGCGGCGCCTGTTGCGCGGCCAGGTCGACCGCATCGGCAGCACCGATACCGCAATCGATGTCGACATGTCGGGCGCGGAAGGAGGTGAGACGCTGGTACATACGCGGCACCCGGTGCACGAGCGCATCTCCGAAGTGCTCGGCCTTCTCGGTATCAATTGGACTCGAAACGCAACTCATTGCACGCCGACATGATCTCGGTCTCTGCAGGCCGGACGAAGGTGCGCGTTATCCGCACCGACGAGGAACTGATGATCGCCCGGTCGGTATCCCTATGGTTGGACACGGGCGCGCAAATAAAAGGCTCATCATGACTTCCAATACCCCGACGCTGAGCACTCAGCAACTCTCCCGCATGGATGCATACTGGCGCGCGGCGAACTACCTGTCTGTCGGGCAGATATACCTCTACGACAACCCGCTGCTGAGACGGCCGCTGGCGCTGTCTGATATCAAGCACATGCTGCTCGGACACTGGGGCACTACACCGGGGCAGAACTTCGTCTACGTGCACCTGAACCGGGTTATCAAGCAGTACGACCTTGACATGATCTACGTCTCCGGGCCCGGCCACGGCGGCCCTGCGGTCGTCGCCAATACCTACCTCGAAGGCACCTACAGCGAAGTCTATCCGGACATCAGCCGGGACGAGGCCGGCCTGCAGAAGCTGTTCCGGCAGTTCTCGTTTCCCGGCGGCATCCCGAGCCACGCATCGCCCGAGTGTCCGGGTTCAATCCACGAAGGCGGCGAACTGGGCTATTCGCTCAGCCATTCATTTGGCGCGGCTTTCGACAACCCCGAACTGATCGTTGCCTGCGTCGTGGGCGACGGCGAAGCCGAAACCGGGCCGCTGGCCACGGCCTGGCATTCCAACAAGTTCCTCGATCCGGTGACCGACGGTGCGGTCTTGCCGATCCTGCACCTCAATGGCTACAAGATCGCCAATCCGACCGTGCTGGCGCGCATCACGCGCGAAGAGCTCGACCAGTTTCTGCGCGGCTGCGGGTGGACACCGCTGTTCGTCGAGGGCCACGAGCCGGCACTGATGCACGAGGCGATGGCAACGGCGCTTGACCAGGCTGTTGAGCAGATCCGTCAGATACAGAAGAATGCGCGCGCCACTGGCAAGGCGATGCGCCCGCGCTGGCCGATGATCGTGCTCGATTCGCCCAAAGGCTGGACCGGGCCGAAGGTGGTGGACGGCCTGCAGAACGAAGGCACCTTCCGCGCTCACCAGGTGCCGATCACCGATCCGGCCACGCACCCGGGCCACCTCGGTTTGATCGACGCCTGGCTGAAGAGTTATCGGGCCGAGGAACTGTTCGACGTGGAGGGCCGTCTGATCCCGGAACTGGCCGAACTCGCGCCCGCTGGCACACGACGCATGGGTTCCAACCCACACGCCAACGGCGGCCTGCTGCTGCGTGACCTGCACCTGCCGGATTTTCGCGACTATGCATGCGAGGTACCGGTGCCCGGTGCGCCGGGTATCGGTGACACCCATGTGCTGGGTCCCTTTCTGCGCGACGTCGTGAAGTGGAATGACGAGCAGCGCAACTTCCGGGTCTTCGGCCCCGACGAGACGCTGTCCAATGGGCTAGCAGCGCTCTTCGAAGTCACGCAACGGCAGTGGGACGCGGCGACGCAGTCCAACGATGAGTTTCTGGCGCCCACCGGCCGGGTGATGGAAATGCTCAGCGAGCACCAGTGCGAAGGCTGGCTCGAAGGCTATCTGCTGACCGGCCGGCACGGCGTATTCAACTGCTACGAAGCCTTCATCCATATCATCGACTCGATGTTCAACCAGCACGCCAAGTGGTTGAAGGTCACGGCGCACATTCCGTGGCGGCGCAAGATCGCGTCGCTGAACTACCTGCTGGCATCACACGTCTGGCGGCAGGATCACAACGGCTTCACGCACCAGGATCCGGGCTTCATCGACCACGTCGTCAACAAGAAGGCCGAGATCGTGCGTGTGTATCTGCCGCCCGACGCGAACTGCCTGTTGTCGGTGATGGACCATTGCCTGCGTAGCCGCCATTACGTCAACGTGGTGGTGGCCGGCAAGCACCCCGCACCGCAGTGGCTGACGATGGATGCCGCTGTCAAACATTGCACCAAAGGCATCGGCATCTGGGAATGGGCCAGCAACACTGGCGAAGATGCGCCCGACGTCGTGATGGCCTGCTGCGGCGATGTGCCGACGCTCGAAACGCTGGCTGCCGTGTCCATCCTGCGCGAGGCATTTCCACTGCTGAAGATCCGCGTCATCAACGTTGTCGACCTGATGCGCCTGCAACCACACACCGAGCATCCGCACGGTCTGGAGGATGACGAATTCGACGCGCTGTTCACGACGGACAAGCCGGTCATCTTCGCCTTCCACGCCTACCCATGGCTCATCCACCGGCTGACCTACCGTCGCCACAACCACGACAACATCCACGTGCGCGGCTACAAGGAAGAAGGCACGATCACGACGCCGTTCGACATGACGGTGCTGAACGAACTCGACCGTTTCCACCTCGTCATGGACACGGTTGATCGCCTGCCGCAGACCGGTGACAAGGGATTGGCGCTTAAGCGTCAGCTGAAGGAAAAGCTGATCGACCACACGCAGTACATCCGCAAGCACGGCCAGGACATGCCGGAAATCCGGGACTGGCATTGGTCGGTTGCACGCTGATCACGATGCGACACCAACAGATTTGCTGTGTATCAATACCCCGCGATATGCGGGGTCTCTGGATGGTTTCGAGACAGTGAGAGATGTCTTGAAACTCTGTCATGGTGC
>JBDTMH010000421.1:0-2889 GCA_039934375.1 Burkholderiaceae bacterium
ATGCCGATCAATGACAGTGGGCCGGTGCGGACCTCGTCCAGCATCGCATCTACGAATCGACTCAATCCCTGAGTGGCGTTGATCGCCCCGCCTAGTCCATAGAACATGCCGAGCGTCGGGTCGTAGACCAGCGACTCCAGGTCGGTGCCCAGGTAGCTGATGCCCGTGTTGCTGAGCGTCAGCATCGGCGACACGCCCAGGGCACTGAAGAAGAAAAGGCCCTCGGCGGTCCGGTCGCGAAGCTCAAAGTCGGGAAACAGCAATTCGGCCCCGATGATCGGGTCGAGGGCGTCGGGAACGTAGCCTGGTCCGGTCGGCGCCGTGGCCACGACAAAGTCGTTCTCGATGTGCAGTCGGCCCGTGCTGGAGTCATACAGGAGGGTCTTGGGCGAGACCGACTTGGCCTCAGGCCCGGTCTTGGCATTCAGATCAATGTTGGGCTTTTTCAAGGCGATTGCCTGCGCATCCCGTGCTTTTTGCTGTTCGTCCTTCAAAAGCCCTCCATCGGTTCTTTTATCGTAAGCAATCTGATCCGCTTTGCCGATGTCTTCTGCGATCTTCTGCGCCTTTGCCTGGGCGTCGTCCTGCGCCTTGGCGGGCGTGTCTCCCACACCCACGATTGATTTGTCCTTGTTCGCGATCAACTTGTTGATGCGGGTCTGCGCTGTGCGTCTGGAGAGCTTGGCTTCGTCGAGATGGCCACGTTCGTGGTCGAGCAGTTCCTTGTCAGTTTTGTCGCTGTTCCATGACAGGGACTGGTTGATGTCGAGGGTGACGTTGATCGAAGTCGGCGTGTAGGTATCCTTGCCGTCTTTGTCCTTGCCTGGTGTGCCACCGCCTGGTTCGGAGATGCCGATTTCCGTGACCGTCAGAGCCTTCACGGGATTGTCGTGCGCGTCCTTGGGCCGGTCGTCTTCTGCAGGTACCTCCCCCTTGAAATCCGTGAGTTGGAGGGTCGCCCGAAACGACGCGCTGCGCATCTGGTCGGGAGGTGGAGGTGGAGGTGGGTCAGCCGCCACGACCGCATGCAGACTGGCCAGCAACACTGCGCATGCAACTGGCGACAGCCCACGAGTTCCGCAGCGCGCAGCGCGCCCGGCAACCAACGCAAAAATGCTCTTTAGTTTTAGTTGCCTCATGGTGCCTCCTTCGGTCGAATGGCCCGGTCGCGCGCGCTGGCTACTCGAGACCCCGCCCCTTTACAGCAGTAAGCAAGACGCATACCGTGGTCGATTGCGGGCGCCCCACAGCGGAATTCCCGCCGCATGCCGCCGCTACTCTGCTGCGCCACCCTCGGGCAGCGCAATGAAATCCGGGTCAGCTTGCCGAGGAGACTCCGTTATGCACAAGCTTGAAGTTGCAACTCCTGCGGTGGTCCAGACGGCGCTGCGGCATGAGGGGGAACATTCGCCTCAGTCACGCTTTGTGCACCGGCTGCACTGCCTGATCCTGGTGGGCAAGGGTAGCAGTTGCTATGAAGTTGCCGAAACTTTCGGCGACGACCCGCGCAGTGTCGAACGTTGGGTGCACGATTTCCAGCAATACGGAATCGACGGGTTGAGGGAGAAAGCACATCCCGGGCGCCATGCGGCCCTGGGCGAGGTACAAATGCGGGGCCTCGCTCTGGCGCTTGCGAACTCCCCGCGTGAATTGGGGTACGCGGCAAGCGCGTGGAACCACAAATTGCTGCGTGCCGAAATTCTGCGGCGCTTCGATGTGACGCTGAGCGCGCGGCATTGCCAGCGCATGTTCACAAGCCTTTGCCAGGCGCATCCGCCAGAAAGCGATTGACGCTTGCGCATTGGCTTCAGGAAAGAACCGGCCTATGCGGCAGCAATTCTGACGCGTCCGCATTGCGTCTTCCGATGGAGAGTCCGAGCGGTGATTTCGACGCGCGTCGTGTAATTTTTCCTGACGCACGAATCCCAAACCAAATGCCATCCGGCCTGGGCGCACAGACCTGATGGAAATTCCAAACGCAGGCTTCGATTCATCTCGGTCGTGGCTCCGCAGTATTTCCCGTGTGCAGAGCGGGATAGTTCATGACTCTAGAATGGATTTGTCTTCTGTTCCTGGACGCTGGGTAGTTCGCAGTGCTCCTCAGCCATGGCGAAGAAGTTGGCCGTACCCGGCTTGTCTGGCTGGATGCACCTCCCGCGCCATTGAGGGGCAGCGCGCGGTGCTGGTTGTAGAAGATCCGCCTGCACGCCGCGTCCCAATGGGAGATGTGGTGTCAGGCCGGCTGCGCACACAGGAGATGGTTTGAAGATTTGCATCGTAGGCGCAGGCGCCATCGGCGGCATGCTGGGTGTGCGGCTCGGCGTGTCTGGCCATGCACTGAGTTTCATCCTGCGCGGGGCCAACCTGGCGGCGGTGGCGGCCGATGGCATGCGGCTGATCGAAGCCGACGGGCGGGAATTGCACTTGCGCCCCGATTGCGCCACCGACACCCTTGCGCAGGCCGGCCTGCAGGACCTGGTCATCCTGGCGCTGAAAGCGCATCAGGTAGCAGCCGTAGCACCGGAACTACCCGCGTTGATGCACGGCTCCACACGCGTGGTGACGATGCAGAACGGCATTCCCTGGTGGTACTTCCACAAGCTGGATGGCCCCTATCGCGACACTCCCGTACGCGCGGTGGATCCGGATGGCCTGATCGGCAGGCATATCGACGTCGATCGCGTGATCGGCAGTGTGGTCTACCCGGCCAGCGAGATGCTGCAACCGGGCGTGGTCAAGGTGATCGAAGGCAACCGCTTCAGCCTGGGCGAACTCGACGGCAGCGACACGGCCTCGCTGCGCGCCATCGCCGAAGCCTTTCGGCAGGCCGGGTTCAAGGCACCGATATCGAGCGATATCCGCTCCGAAATCTGGCTCAAGCTGTGGGGC
>JBDTMH010000422.1:0-2888 GCA_039934375.1 Burkholderiaceae bacterium
GCAAAATCAATGACTTACCTTACTTTGGTGTCGAACTCGGGTAAATATTCGGTGAACCCGTAGAGTAGGTGTCTGGAGGGGGTCCTCAAAAATCGCTGGACACACTTTGGGTTTTCCCCTACCGTTGCCTTCCATGAATGCGACGGTGCTTGCGAGGCATACCGATGTGGGCGATGAGACATTGCTTGGCGGGGGTGTCCCCGGCGCTGGCTACGCCCCGTTCGCCACGCAGACGGTGACGCTGAGCAAGCAGGCGCATATTGAATTGGTGATGGCGGCCAAGCAATACAAGTCGCTGCATGAGCGTGCGACTGCGCGTGCGCTGTGGACCGAGCGACGCCACCGCCAAGAAATCGAGAAGGCCCGATTTCGAGAGGCGGGCCTGCGCGAGGAATTGGCACTGGCCCAGGCGCAGATCCGAGATCTGCGCCAACGGGTGTTTGGCGCCCGCACGGAGCAGTCCAGGTTCGTCGCGACTGCAGGGCATGCGCAAGCCGGTTCGCGGCGCCCCAGAGGCCAGCAACGCGCACGCCCGGGCCACGGGCGCAGGCAAGCGCATGAGTTGCCTGCGCGCTGCGAGACGATCGCTCTGGACGCCGCGGTCTGTCCGCAGTGCGGGCAAGGCCTCAAGGAGTTTCCCGGCACCGAGGACAGCGAGGTTGTGGAGCTGCAGGTCAAGGCCTACCGGCGCGTGATCCGGCGCCGGCGCTACCGGCCCACATGCCAATGCGCCTGCCTGCCGGGCATCGTCACCGCGGCGCTGGCGCCGCGGCTGATTGCGCGAGGCAAGTTGGGCGTATCTGTATGGGTGAACGTTCTGCTGTCCAAGTTCTCCTATGGCCAGCCCACGCACCGCCTGCTGCAGGAATGGTCCGATCAGGGCCTGCGCATCTCGCAGGGCACGGTCACCGGCGGCCTGCGGCAACTGGCGCGGCTGTTCGAGCCACTGGGCCAGGCCTGGTCGACGCAACTGCGCGCGCAATCGCACTGGCATGCCGACGAGACGCGCTGGGAGGTGTTCGTCGAGCGTGAGGGCAAGGTCGGCCACCGCTGGTACCTGTGGGTATTCCAGGCCAAGGACGTTGTGCAGTTCGTGCTCGATCCCTCGCGCTCGGCACAGGTTCCGGGGGCAGCGCTGCTGGGCGTGGACTCGGGCATCCTGAGCGTGGACCGGTACGCGGCGTACAAGAGGTTTGCCAGCCAGAACGCGGGGATCAGCCTGTCGTATTGCTGGGCGCACCAGCGGCGCGATTTCCTGAACGTGGCGCGCGACCACCCCGCACTGTGGGGCTGGGCGATGGGCTGGGTCACGCGGATCGCCCGGCTGTATCGCCGACACGAGCTGCGCCGCGATGCCTATGGGCAGTGTGGCGGCACGATGGACGTCGGGATCGACCGCAAGGTTGGCAGCAGCCCACTCGTGGAGCGATTCACGGCCTGCGATCGGCGCGTGCGGCAGGCGCTGCAAGTCCTGCAAGGCCGGTGCGACCGGGCGCTGGCCGACGCGCAGTTGGCCAGCCCGGCGCGCAAGGTGCTGCAAAGCCTGAAGGCACACTGGTCGGGCCTGGTGGTGTTCGTCGATCACCCGTGGCTGGACCTGGACAACAATGCCGCCGAACGCGCGTTGCGCCCGGCAGTGGTGGGACGCAAGAATTTCTACGGCTCGGGCAGCCAGTGGTCGGGAGAGCTCGCCGCCACGATGATGAGCCTGCTGATGACGCTCAGGCTGTGGAAGCTCAACACGCGCACCTGGCTGACTTCGTATCTGCAGGCCTGCGCCGAGGCCGGCGGGTGCGCGCCGGCGGATCTGGCCTCCTTCGTGCCGTGGCAGATGGATGCGCCGCGCCTGGCCATGATGCGCCAGGCCCCCGACGCACTGGCGCCACCGCAGGGGATCGACTCCTCATGAACTCGGGCCATGAGGCGCTTGCTCTGAGGCACTCCCCATGAGGGGCTACTGCGGGCGCGAGTTCACCGACGAGGAACTGCGCACCATTGCCCGAATCATCGAGCAGACTCCACAGCTCAAGCGCGCGCCGCTGTCGCGGCTGGTGTGCGAGCAGCTGAACTGGGTGCGACCGGACGGTCGCCTCAAGGACATGACGTGCCGCGTGGCGATGCTGCGCATGCAGGCCGACGGCCTGATCACGCTGCCGGCGTCACAGATGCCCCGCGGGCGCCGCCGCGCCGAGTTCATGCCCACGCCGGCCACCGACGCGCAGGCAGTGCTGTCGCGCCCGGTGCATGAGATGGCGCCGCTCAGGCTTTGCGCCATCGGCGCGCGCCATGCCCAGTCGCTGCAGTGGAACGAGTACATGGCGCGCTACCACTACCTGGGCTACACCCCGATGTCGGGCAGCCAGATGCGCTACTGCGTCTACTCGGGTGAGCAACTGGTGGCGCTGCTCAGCTTCGCAGCCAGCGCCTGGAAGCTGGGGGACCGCGAGCGCTTCATCGGCTGGTCCGAGACCCAGCGCCAGAAAAATCTGCAACTGGTAGTCAACAACGCCCGCTTCCTGATCCTGCCGTGGATCCAGTCCAAGGGGCTGGCCTCCAAGATCCTGGCCCTGGCCGCCAGGCAACTGCCTCGCGACTGGCAACAGCGCTACGGCTACCAGCCCGTGCTGCTGGAGACCTTCGTGGAAACGCCGCGCCATCGCGGCACCTGCTACAAGGCCGCCAACTGGGTCCTCATCGGGCAGACCGTCGGGCGCGGCAAGAAGAGCACGGTGCATCACCAGATCATTCCCATCAAGGACATCTGGATGTACCCGCTACGCAAGGACTTCGCCACCGTCCTCCGCCAGTAGCACGGCACCACGGTGATACGGGATCACCGAATATTTACCCGAGTTCGACACCAAAGTAAGGTAAGTCATTGATTTTGC
>JBDTMH010000423.1:0-2847 GCA_039934375.1 Burkholderiaceae bacterium
TCGACCGAGCCGAAGTTGCCCTGGCCATCGACCAGCATGTGGCGCATCGAGAAGTCCTGCGCCATGCGCACGATGGTGTCGTAGACCGACTGGTCACCGTGCGGGTGATACTTGCCGATCACGTCGCCAACGATACGGGCCGATTTCTTGTAGGGCCGGTTCCAGTCGTTGTTGAGTTCGTGCATCGCAAACAGTGCGCGCCGATGCACGGGCTTGAGGCCGTCGCGAGCGTCCGGGAGCGCACGACCGACGATGACACTCATCGCGTAGTCGAGGTAGCTGCGCCGCATTTCCTCTTCCAGACTGATGGGCAGGGTTTCTTTGGCGAACTGGGTCATGAGGATGTCTTGCGGCGGAAACCGCTGATTTTACGGGCAAGGTGTTGTCGCTATCTGGCAACAGATGGCGCATTACGGGCGTATTTCCTACAGGTTGGGCCATCGATGATCTTGTTTGCGCAACGGCGTGTGGCACAATTAGTTCATGCGCTTGGTGACGGTCACCAGGCGCGTCCAACGTTACGCAGCGCCGCTGCGACTTATGTCTCGATAAGGAGAATCATGAAGAATTTGAATAAAGTAGCCATGCTGTTCGCTACCGTGGCGCTTGCAACCGCCGCCGGTGCTCAGTCCGTCGACAACTGGAAGAATGGCTCCGGCGACCTGATCTGGAAGAACGGTAGCAGCGAACTGTGCTGGCGTGACAATTACTGGACCCCGGCAACGGCTGCTGTTGGTTGTGATGGCGCGATCGTCGCACCGATGGCTGCTGCTGCACCTGCCCCCGCTCCGGCACCTGCTGCTGCTGCTCCGGCGCCTGCACCTGCACCGGCTGCCGCCCCGGCGCCCGCTCCTGTCGTCGTTCCTGCGCCTCCGCCGCCAGCCGCGACCAAGGTCACCTATGCTGCTGACGCGTTCTTCGATTTCGACAAGTCGGTGCTCAAGCCAGAAGGCAAGGCCAAGCTGGATGACCTGATCGGCAAAGTCAAGGGCATCAACCTGGAAGTCGTGATTGCCGTGGGTCATACCGACTCCATCGGTTCTGACGCCTACAACCAGGCCCTGTCGATGCGCCGTTCTGAAGCCGTCAAGGCTTACCTGGTATCGCACGGAATCGAAAAGAATCGCGTCTACACCGAAGGCAAGGGCGAGAAGCAGCCAGTGGCTGACAACAAGACCAAAGAAGGTCGCGCCAAGAACCGCCGCGTGGAGATTGAAGTCGTCGGTACCCGCAACAACTAATCAACTAGTTGAAATCCTCGGGCATCCTTTGATGGGTGCCTGGTCAAACCCCGCTTCGGCGGGGTTTCGCTTTTTTGGGGGCTTGTCATTAATCGCCCTCCAGGCAGAAACCAAGTTGCAGTTGTCGATAATTGCCAGATGAACACCAGCACCAACGTGGACCCGGCCGAACTGGCCAAATTTTCGGACCTTGCCCATCGCTGGTGGGACAAGGAGAGTGAGTTTCGTCCGCTGCACCAGATCAATCCGTTGCGGCTGGACTGGATCGCATCCATCTGCCCATTGCAAGGTATTGCAGCGCTGGATGTGGGCTGTGGCGGCGGCATTCTGGCCGATTCAATGGCGCGCCGTGGCGCCCAGGTGCTGGGGATCGATCTTGCCACCAAGGCCTTGCGCGTTGCCGAATTGCACGCGCTGGAGGCCCAGACCCCTAATGTCACTTATCGGGAAATAGGTGCAGAGTCGTTGGCCGAAGAGCGGCCAGGGCAATACGACGTTGTGACCTGTATGGAGATGCTTGAGCACGTGCCCGATCCTGCTTCCATTGTGAGGGCCTGCGCAGCCCTGGTGAAGCCCGGAGGCTGGGTGTTCTTTTCGACCATCAACCGCAATGCGAAATCCTTTTTGTTTGCCATTGTGGGTGCCGAATATGTGCTGAACATGTTGCCCAAGGGCACGCATACCTATGACCGCCTGATCCGACCGAGTGAACTGGCCAGGTTTTGCCGCGAAAGCGGCCTGGCTTTGCGCCAGACCAAGGGCATGGAATACAACCCGTTGACGCGGCGCTACTGGCTCAGTGCCGATACCAGCGTCAACTACATGTTCGCGACGCAAAAGCCGCAGGAGGCCCGTTGATGACCGCTCCCTCTCGCTTGTTGGAGCAGGTCGATGCGGTGTTGTTCGATCTGGACGGCACGCTGATCGACAGTGCGCCCGATCTGGGTGCGGCCGCAGATCAGATGCGGGTACGGCGCGGATTGCCATCTCTTGCACTCGCGCAATACCGCCACATGGCCGGGGCGGGAGCGCGCGGCATGTTGTCGGTCGCCTTTGGGATGACGCCGGACGATGCGCAATATGCGGAACTCAAGGAAGAGTTTTTCGTCAATTACGAGCGCTGCATGACCGAGCGAACATATGCCTTCGAGGGTGTGCAGGCGCTGATCGCGAACCTGGAGCGGCGTCGACTGCCATGGGGCGTGGTGACCAACAAGGCGGCCCGGTTCACCGATCCGCTGACCCGCGCCATGCCGCTGTTTGCGTCGGCGGCGGTGGTCATCAGCGGCGATACCACGGCGCATGCCAAGCCACATCCCGAGCCCTTGCTCGAGGCGGCGCGGCGCATCGGTATCGCTCCGCAGCGCTGCATTTATGTCGGCGACGATGAGCGCGATATCGTCGCGGGCATGGCTGCCGGCATGACCACGGTGGCTGCCACCTATGGATACCTCGGGCTCAAGACCGATACGGCCCAGTGGGGTGCCCATGCATCCATAGAAAATCCGCTGGCCCTGTTGCATTTGCTCTGATCGGCCTAAAATAGCGCTTGAGGGGCTGCATTGGTTTCGACGTGGGTACGGAATCGCTGTGGTGCATGTCGAGC
>JBDTMH010000424.1:0-2845 GCA_039934375.1 Burkholderiaceae bacterium
GTCGGTCTCCAGGTCCAGCAATCCGGTGCGCAGCTGCGTCATGCCCGAACGCAGGTTCTCCAGCGTCTTGCCCGAGCCATCGGCGGTCTCCAGGACCTGGCCCCAGCGTTGCTCGTTCAGTGTCTCGTTGACCCGGTGCCCCAGGTCCTCGGCAAAACGCCGGGCAAAACCCGCCGACGCATAGTTGTTGCCCTCGGACAGGATCACCGTGACCTTGCCGGCACCGGCTTTCACCCCGGGCACCGCGTTGGCGCTGAAGTCTTTCGGTATCACGATGGCAAACGCGATCTCGCCGCGGCGCACCGCCTGCCGCGCGACTGCGGTATCGGACATGGGGCGAAATCCGAATGTGCCGGTGGCCACCAGGCTCCTGGTCAGTTCGGCACCAACGTTGACCGGGCGTCCGCGGTATTGCAGCCCGGCGTCGAGATTGACGATGGCCACCGGCAGCGCATGGGTATTGGCATTCGGATCCCAGACACTGGTCAGGTAGATCAGCGCATACAACGCGGGAACCATGGCAATCACCAGCACCGCCAGAGCGTAACGCCGGAAGCGGCGCAACAAGCCGGCATCCGATGCAGCGATCCGCCAGACCGAAGAGAAGAATTGCTGCATGGCAAACACCGCGTTGAGATTGCCGATTCTCGTCCGTTTGGCGCCGTTGTGCTGCCCGACAGCAGGTGTCGACGGGCAGGCGCCCACTGCGACGCCGCAGCGCTACCTTGACGCATCTCAGCTGCGGGCAGGCGCCGCGCAGCATCTGCTGTTCAGTGTGAACCGGGCGCAGCCGGCTGCGTCGGCGACGCGCGTGATCGGCGCCAGGCCTTCTCCACTTCGACCACCACCCAGACCACGGCCGACAGACCCAGGCACAGTGCCAGTTCGGCGGCCGACAGCGGCTGCGTCTTGAAGATCGGATTGAGCGCCGGAACGTAAATGGTTGCCATCTGCAGCGCAAATGTCAGCGCTACGGCCGCCAGCAGCGGCCGATTGCTCAGCAGGCCGAGCCGCCACAAAGACTCGGACTCCGACCGGATCGCCAGTACATGGGCCATCTGCGACAGCGTCAACACCGTGAACACCATGGTCTGCCAATGCGCGTGACCCGTCGACAAGGCCCAGGCCTGCACGCCCAGGCACAGGCCGCCGATCAGCAACCCGACACCGAGGATGTGTTGCCACATGCCATTGGCAAACAGGTTCTCGGTGGGTGGCCGCGGTGCGCGCTGCATGATGCCGCGCTCGGCCGGCTCGGCCGCCAGCGCCAGCCCCGGCAGGCCGTCGGTGACCAGGTTCACCCAAAGAATGTGGATCGGCAGGATGGGGATTGGCAGCAGGAACATCGGCGCCAGGAAGATGGTCCAGATCTCGCCGGAGTTTCCGGTCATCGCATAACGCACGAACTTGCGGATGTTGTCGTAGATGCGCCGGCCCTCGCGCACCGCGCCGACGATGGTGGCGAAGTTGTCGTCCATCAGCACCAGGCTGGACGCCTCGCGCGCGACGTCGGTGCCGCCCTTGCCCATGGCCACGCCGATGTCGGCGCGTTTGAGCGCAGGCGCATCGTTGACGCCGTCACCGGTCATGGCGACGAACTCGCCGCGCTGCTGCAAGGCTTCGACGATGCGGATTTTCTGCTGTGGGTCGACCCGGGCGTAGACCCGGACCTGCCTGACCTGCGCCGACAAGGCCTCGTCATCGAGCGCTGCCAGGTCGGCACCGGTCAGCACCGGCGCCTGGTCGTCGTCGACGATGCCCAGTGCCCGCGCGATCGCCCGTGCCGTGGCGGGATGGTCGCCGGTGATCATCACTGGCGTGATGCCGGCGGCCTTGCATTCGGCCACCGCCGCTGCCGCCTCGGGTCGCGGCGGATCGATCAGGCCGACCAGACCGATCAGCTGCAACTGCGACTCCACGACATCGGTACAGACGTCCAGCTCAGGCAATATGGCGTGGTCGCGCCGCGCCAATGCCAGCACGCGCAGGCCCCGCGCCGCCAGCGCGTCTGCTCGCGCCAGCCATGCGGCCTGGTCGACCGCGCACGGTCCGCCGGCAGCGGCATCGCGCCAGTGTGTCGAGCAGCCGGGTATCACCGCTTCCGGTGCGCCCTTGGTATAGGCCACGAAGCATTCGGCTGCGCGATGGAACGTGGTCATGCGCTTGCGCACCGAGTCGAACGGCAATTCACGCACCCGTGGGCAGCGCACATCGAGCTGCGGCTTGTCGATTCCGCAGGTGCCAGCGATATCGGTCAGCGCGCTCTCGGTCGGATCGCCGACCCAACTGCCGTCAGCGTTGCGCGTCACGTCGTTGCACAACGCTGCGGCGCGCAGCAGTTCGCCGAAGGCAACACCAGGCGCTGCCGCACCCTTCTCCCAGCAATCGCTGGCCGCGTCGCCGACCTGCAGGAACTCCGCCTGCATGCGGTTCTGCGTCAGCGTGCCGGTCTTGTCGGAACAGATATAGGTGACGGATCCCAGCGTCTCGACGGCTGGCAAGGATCGGATCAGCGCATGCACCGACACCATACGCCTCGCCCCCAGCGCCAGCAGCACCGTCACCACCGCCGGCAATGCCTCGGGAATAGCCGCCACGGCCAGGCTGATCGCCACCAGCACCATCTGCAGCGGCGCCTCGCCGCGCATCACGCCGGAGACGAAGATCACCGCACAGATGCCCAGTACCGCCAACGCGACACGTTTGCCAAACGCCGCCAGGCGTCGCTGCAGCGGCGTAGTCTGGGCCGGACTGTTTTGCAGCAATCCGGCGACTCGACCGATCTCTGTATCCATGCCGGTGGCCACCACCAGGCCAAGACCGCGACCATGGGTGGCGGTCGTGC
>JBDTMH010000425.1:0-2839 GCA_039934375.1 Burkholderiaceae bacterium
GCCTGAATGTCACGAAAGCGGATCTTCTCGTCCTCGCGGTGAATGGCCAGGTGCCTATGGTCGCGCCCGGTCTGCTTGCCCAGTGCCTCCCAGGCCTTGACGGCGACATGGCCATTGGTCTCCGGTGCCAGTTGCAGGATCATCTCGGCAGCGTCAATGTCGGTCTCGATCCTGGGCATGCCGCAGGTCACGCCTTCGGCCTTCACGACGCCGCTGAGCTCGCCCAGTTGTTTGACCTCGGTCTGGGTGTTCCAGCCAATCCCCTTGCCGCCGTTGCCGAGCTTGTTCATCAGCGGGCCAAGCGCGGTAAAGCGTTTGTACACATTGGGGTAGTCGCGTTCGATCACCGCCATCTGCGGCGCGGTCTTGCCGGGGATAAAGTCGATCTCGCCCCGTTTCCAATCCTGAACGTCGAATGCTTGCGCCAGTTCACCCGGGGTATCGTGCATCATGGGCGTCAGCACAAGTTCCTTTTCCACCCCCAGGTGACCGACACAGATTTCGCTGAACTTCTTCGCGAAACCTTTGTAGATTTCCCAGTCGCTGCGCGACTGCCAGGCCGGGTCGACCGCCGTCGACAGCGGGTGGATGAACGGATGCATGTCGCTGGTGTTGAGATCGTTTTTTTCGTACCAGGTGGCGGTTGGCAGCACGATGTCCGAATACAGGCAGGTCGTGCTCATGCGGAAATCCAGCGTCACCAGCAGGTCCAGCTTGCCTTCGGGCGCCTTGTCGTGCCAGACCACTTCGGTGGGTTTGGCCTGGTCCTTGCCCAGATCCTTCCCCTGCACGCCATGGCTGGTGCCCAGCAGGTGCTTGAGGAAATATTCGTGACCCTTGCCACTGGAGCCCAACAGGTTGGAGCGCCAGATGAACATGTTGCGTGGCCAGTTGGACGGGTGGTCCGGATCGGTGCAGCTCATCTTGAGCGTGCCGTCCTGGATCGATTTGACCGCATAGTCCTTGGTGTCCATGCCGGCCGCGGCCGCGTCGCGCACCACCTGCATCGGGTTGGTCTGCAACTGCGGCGCCGAAGGCAACCAGCCCATACGTTCGGCGCGCACGTTGTAGTCGATCATGCTGCCGCCATAGAGCTTCTTGTCGGCCAACGGCGAGATGATTTCTTCCATCGTCAGCTTCTCGTAACGCCACTGGTCGGTGTGGGCATAGAAAAAGCTGGTCGCGTTCTGCTGGCGTGGTGGACGGATCCAGTCCAGCGCGAAGGCCAAGGCAGTCCAGCCTGTTTGCGGCCGCAGTTTTTCCTGGCCGACGTAATGTGCCCATCCGCCACCACTCTTGCCGATGCAACCGCACATCATCAGCATGTTGATGATGCCGCGGTAGTTCATGTCACAGTGGTACCAGTGGTTCATGGCGGCGCCGATGATGATCATCGAGCGGCCCTGCGTCTTGTGGGCGTTTTCAGCGAACTGGCGCGCCACCGTGATCAACTGTTCGCGCGGCGTCCCGGTGATGCTCTCCTGCCAGGCCGGGGTATAGGGCGTGTCGTCGTCGAAGTCCCTGGCCGCCATTTCGCCGGGCAGACCGCGCGCGACACCGTAGTTGGCCACCTGCAGGTCGAACACCGTCGCCACCAGGGCTTCGCGCTTGTCGCCTTCCTTGCCCAGCGCAATGCGTGCGACCGGCACCGTTCGCACCAGCACGTCGTTGGCGCTGTCGCCGCTGGTATTGGCGGTGAAGTTCGGTGTCGCAACGCCGCCGAAATAGGGGAAACCGACCTTCGCCGTCTCCACCTCGGCGGCGTCGCCTTCCATCACCGACAGGCGCAGCTTGACCGCGTGGCCATGGCGGGCCTCCTTGGCTTCCAGGTTCCATTGGCCCTCGTCGGCTCGGCCGTCCGGTCCCCAGCGAAAGCCGATGGCGCCCTGGGGCAGCACGACCTTGCCGGTATCGTCGATCGCGACGGTTTTCCACTCCGGGTTGTTGGCCTGGCCGAGTTTGCCGTTGAAGTCGGATGCACGCAGATACCGGTCGGGCACCATGATCGTGGTTCCGTCGCGCTGCGTGTGCTCCTTCAGCATGACCAGCATGGGCATGTCGGTGTACCGCCGCACGTAGTCGTCGAAATAGGCGCTGCGCTCGCCCTTGTCGGGGAAATAGAACTCCTTGAGGATCACGTGGCCCATTGCCATCGCGACGGCCGCATCGGTTCCCTGCTTGGGATGCATCCAGATGTCGGACAGCTTGGCCACCTCGGAGTAGTCGGGTGTGACCGCGACCGTCTTGGTGCCCTTGTAGCGCACCTCGGTGAAGAAATGGGCGTCCGGCGTGCGCGTCTGCGGAACGTTCGAACCCCAGGCAATGATGAAGCTGGAGTTGTACCAGTCGGCCGACTCCGGCACGTCGGTCTGTTCGCCCCAGACCTGCGGGCTGCTCGGCGGCAGGTCGCAGTACCAGTCGTAGAAACTCAGACACACACCGCCAATCAGGCTCAGGTAGCGGCTGCCTGCCGCATAGCTGACCATCGACATGGCAGGGATGGGCGAGAACCCGACCACCCGGTCCGGTCCGTGTTTCTTGATCGTGTAGACGTTGGCCGCGGCGATGATTTCGTTGACTTCGTCCCAGCTCGAGCGCACCATGCCGCCCAGGCCCCGGATGCTCTGGTAGTCGCGCCGTTTCGCGTCGTCCTGGACAATCGAGGCCCAGGCGTCGACCGGGTCGTGTGCTTGCCGGGCTTCGCGCCAGGTCTTGAGCAATCGGCCGCGAACCATCGGGTACTTGACGCGGTTGGCGCTGTACAGGTACCAGCTGTAGCTGGCACCGCGCGAGCAGCCTCGCGGCTCGTGGTTGGGCATGTCCCAACGGGTGCGCGGGT
>JBDTMH010000426.1:0-2822 GCA_039934375.1 Burkholderiaceae bacterium
CATGCGCGCGCGACTGCCTGGAACACAAGGGTTGCTGAGACATGAGCCTGTACGCCTATGCCAGGACCCTCGACGGCCATCTGCTGGAGCGCGCGGGATTGGACTTCGAGGAATTCCAGGTGGGCCAGCGTTTTGCCCACCGCCCCGGCCGGACCGTGAGCCAGCAGGACAACGTGATGGAGTCCCTGGATACGCTCAACGCGGCCATGCTGCACTACGACAACCACTACGCAGCGCAAACGAGCTGGAAGAATCCGCTGATGGTCAGCACGATCACGCTGCAGGCACTGCTGGGCATGTCGTCGCGTACCTTCGCCCGACGCCAGCGCATCGTGCGATTCGCCACTATCGCCATGACCGCTCCGGTATTCGGCGGCGACACGCTGTACAGCGAGTCCGAAATCGCGGCCGTGACCGACGACGGTCAGCCCGACACCGGCCGCGTCACAGTGTTCTGCCAGGGCCTGAACCAGAAGGCCGAGGTGGTGGCCAAACTCACCTACGATGCATTGATCTGGCGCGCCGGCAAGGGTCCGGTATTTGCACCGGCTCATGTGAACCCGCTCGAACCGGCGCAGGAGCACCGCTTCCTGTCGCACCATCGCGATGGCTCTTCGCGCTGGGTGGAACAGACAGGATTGTTCTTCGAGGACTTCCAGACCGGCGAAACCTTCCTGCATTGGCCGTGCCGCACGCTGGGCGCGCATGAGGGCATGGTGCAGGCCTGGCGCGCGCTTGAAACCGGCCCCCAATACCAGGACCAGGCCTGGATCGCCCATGCGGGCGGTGGGGTCCAGTCCCTGACGCAGGCCTGGGTGATAGGCGTGGCAACCGCGCTGACCACGCGTACCTTCGGCCGCGTCGTCGCCAACCTGGGTTGGCAGGATGTGGAACTGCACCAGGACATGGCAGCCGGCGACACGATCCGATGCGAATCCACAGTACTCGAAATGCGCTTGTCCGGTTCGCGTCCGCATGAAGGCCTGCTGACCGTTCGCACCCAGGCGTTCGACCAGACCGGACGCAAGCTGTTGTCGTACGTGCGCAATCTGCTGGTCTACAAGAAAAGCGCGCCGTCACCCTACGCGGCGGCGGACTACTGAGAGCCTGAGAGTCTGTCGCTCATGCCCGCTCATCACGCCAAAGGAGGCCCGCTCGTCGTCGCAAATGCTCGCCATAGCCCGAGCTATGGCTGTGCTTTGCGTCTAGATCGGGCGCCTTTCGACGCGCCGCTCGGACCCGCTCGAAAAACTCTCAGACTCTGAGCGGCGCGGGATCGGCCGGCCGCCATTCACAGCAGAAGTATTGGCATGTTCGGATTCACATGTCATAATATTATAAATAGATCGAAAATCAGGTACAACACACACCGGAGAGAACTATGTCCAGACTCTTGTTGCGCGGATTGAAAGCCGCTCTTTTGGCCACACTGGCGGCGTCCGCGCTGCTGGCCGCACCGTTGACGGCGCAAGCGGAGCAACGCTTCCGGATCTCCGTGGACACGGGTGCGAACCACATCACCAACATCACCATCAAGGACTTCCTGGAACGGCTGCGAAAGGCCACCAACGGAGAGGTAGTCGGCGAGCTGTTCGAGTCCGGTGCCCTCTATGCGGCACGTGACGAGGCGAAGGCCATCGCACGTGGCGACCTCGATATGTCGGTCACCGTGAGCGTCTGGTTGTCGGCAATATCCCCCGACCTGGCTCTGCTCGATCTGCCACTTTTCTCGGGGCGGGCGCCGAGCCAGGTCAATGCGCTGGTGGATGGCCCGGTCGGCAAGTTGTTGACCGCCAGGACCGAGGAGAAGCTGGGAGTCAAGATCCCGGGCCGCTGGTTTCTGCTCGGTTTCGCCAGCACATTCGGCGCGCGCAAGGACATCAAGTCCTTCGAAGACCTCGCGGGCGCGCGCATCCGCGTTCCCGGTGGTGCGGCTTTTGTGGCGCGCTACAAATCCCTGGGTGGCGAGGGGCTGTCGATCCCGTTCCCCGACGTACCGATGGCGCTTAGCCAGGGCACCATCGACGGGCTGCTGACGACGAACGAAACCATCCGCTCGGCCAAGTTGCATGAGGCCGGCGTTAAATCCGCGTTTGTCGACCAAGTGTCGGTGCTCTACATCATTCCGATGGTCAGCAAGCAATTCTGGACAAAACTGGGAGACAAGAACCAGAAGGCCTTCGCCGCCGCCTGGGATGCAGTGGTAGACGGCGAGCGCACCGAAGCCCTGCGCCGGCAAGACTCCGCGGCCGCCGATCTTGCCAAGGCCGGTGTGAAGTACTCCCAGCCGAGTCCGCAGGCGCTGAAAGCAGTGAACGACAAGCTCGCCGCGCTGATCCCGGAACTGGTCACGACCCTCAAGATCGACCCGGCCATAGTGTCCCAAGCCCAGGCGGAACTGGCGAAGGTGAAGTAACAGCCCGGACGAGGCTGCGCACCGTGCCGATTTCATGGCGTCGCTGATCGCAGTGCTGGACCGGTTGGAGCGCGGCCTGGATGCGTTGCTGGCCGGTGTCGCCCTGCTACTGGCCTGCAACGCGATGCTGGCGCGGTACTTTCTGCCCGGGCTGACACTCGACTGGACCTTCGAACTCATTACCTTTCTCGTGATCTGGGCCGTGTTCCTGGCCGCGGCCCGCCTCATCACTGAAGGAGGGCATATCCGCATCGACATCCTGCTGCATGCAATGCAGGCCGGCCCGCGCCGCTTGCTCGGCTTGTTCGCGGCCGTGCTCGGTCTGCTGGTGGCCCTGTTGTTGCTGTGGTCCGGGGTGCTCGTGGTCACCGAATCGATTCGCTGGGGCGAGACGAGTTCGAGCACG
>JBDTMH010000427.1:0-2807 GCA_039934375.1 Burkholderiaceae bacterium
GCCGCCGTCGCGATCAGCTTGTCGATCAGGATCATGTGCATCTGCGCTCGGGTGTAGACCGAGAGGCGCTTCCAGCGCCGGATCGGCTCGGCCACCGCGTCCGGGTCGGCGCCAGGCGCGATCTGCACCAGCACCGCGTTGACCGAGTTGTTGCTCGATTGCGATGCGATGACAGCGTCGAGCAGCCCTGGCACGCCGGGGCGGTTCAGCGCCGGGTTTTGCGCGGTGCGCTCACGCTGGCGCACGATAGCGTCGTTGTCCTTCAGGAACTGCGCCTGCTGCGCGTCCTTGATCGGGATGAAAACCATAGGGTCGCCGCCCGAGGACACCATGCGCCGTGTCAGGCCCACCACGGTGTAGTCGTTGCGCCGGATCCGGATGCGCTGGCCGAGCTTGAAACCGGTCGCGATGTCGGCAACCGCCTCGTAGTGGCCGCGCGTAAGGTGGCGCCCATCGACCAGGAAACTCGGTTGCCCCGGGTGTCCGGCACCATCGGACGTGACACCCACCACCATGGTTCGCACCTCGCGCGCCTGGCCATCGTCCAGCGGACTGACCTGCATGGTCAGGTAGGTCACATTGGCCGCCCGCGCCACGCCTGCCATGCCCAGAATGGCCCGGTAGGTGTCGTCGGGCAGGCTGGAGGACTCGGCATATGGCCCTTGGGTGTCCTGCTGCACCACCCAGAGGTCGGCGCCGCTGTTGTCGAGCAGCGCCTTGGCGTCGTCGACCATGCCGCGATAGACGCCGGCCATGGTCAGTGTCACGCCGATCAGCAGGCCCAGACCAATGCCGGTGAAGACGAACTTGCTCCAGGAATGGGCGATGTCGCGGCCGGCCAGACTGATCATGGCTTCTGTCCAGTGATCTGGTCGACCAGCTTGATGCGGCTTGCGGCGCTCACGGCCTTGAAGCTGTACACCACCAGTTGTTCGCCGCCGGCAAGCCCGTCGAGTATCTGCACGTTTCCGTCCAGGTCGCTGGCACCGGTGCGTACCGGAGCAAAGCGCAGGTCACCGGCGTCGACCAGCCAGACACCGAGCCTTCCGTCGACCCGGTGGATGCTGGCATTGGGAACGGCGGGTCCCGCCGGGAGCGCGCCCAGTTGCACCGTGACCTCCGCCAGTTCGCCGATCGGTGGCGGGACCTGTGGCTGCTGTGCGAAGACGACCTTGGCCAGCACCTCTTCGGTGACGGCGTCGGCATGCGGCTCGACCCGCAACACCTGGCCCGCCACTGGTGTGTTGCCTTGCGAACGCAGCAGAACCTGGGCCGGCAACTGCGCGCGCAGGCCGTACGCCCGTTGCTGGTCGAACCGGACGTGGATCCACAATCTGGACGGTTCGACCACCTCCACCACTGCCTGCCCGGCGACGACCGTCGTGCCGCGATCGGCGTTGCGGCGCGTGACGATGCCATTGACCGGAGTAACCAGGCGCAAGTTGGCGCGCTGCTGCGTCAATGCCGCAATGTCGGCGCCGGCACGCAGCAGGTCCTGGCGCGACGCGTCCTGATTGGCGCGCACTGCTGCCTGCGCGGCCTGCGCAATCTGCAGTTCCTGCCGTTTGGCTTCGGCCGCCTCCGTGCTGACCGACCGTGCCGCCAGCAGCTGCTCGTAGCGCTGCACCTGATTTTGCGCAAACTGTGAGCGGACATTGGCCTCCAACAATTGCGCCTGCACCGCCAGCAGATTGGCCTCGGCCCGTTTGCGGCTCGCCTCCAGCGAACCAATACGCTGCTCCATGTCGACCGGGTCCATTTCGCCGAGCAACTGACCGGCCTTGACGCTGTCGCCGGGTTGCACCAGCACGGTCTGCACGCGCCCGGCAGCAACTGGGCCGATCCTGTGTGTAAACTGGGCCTCGACGGTTCCAATGCCGAACAGCGCCGGGCTGATGGCACGCTGTTCGATCGTGATCACGCGGACCGAAACCGGGGCCAGCGGACCGGTACGCAGCGCAACATAAGCCAGCAGCCCAAGCATCAGCAGCAGGACTGCGCCGATCGAGATGCTGCGCAGACGGGAAGCCAGAGCCTGTTTCATGGCTGCCCCCGCAATCCACGTGCGAATACCGCGAACACACCGGGTTCGTCCTGGCGCATGCGCGCTATGTCGCCCGAGAGCAGGGACTGCATCACCAGGCCCTGCAGCATGCCAACGAACAGGATCGCCGCTGCGCGGGTGTCCACATCGGCTGTGATCTCGCCGTTGGCCTTGCCTTGTTCCAGCAACCCTGAAATGCGTTCTGAATAGCGCTGTATCAACGTCTGGGCCAGGCGTTTGGCCGGCGTCGAAGCCGCGTTCTGCAACTGGCCGAACATCATGCGCGGCACGCCGGGATGGTCGATGACGAAGTCCACGTGGGTCTTGAACATGGCATGCAAGGCTTGCATTGGAGAATCGACTCCGCGCGCGGCGCTGTCGATGCGCGACATCAGGCGTTCGGCGACCCATTCCATGACCGACTGCCAGATCGCGTCCTTGGTGGGGAAGTGGCGAAACAGCGAACCCTGCGTCACATGCATCTGTTTGGCGATGTCCGCCGTCGTGATGTCGTTCGGGTTCTTCACGGCCGCCAGCGCGATAACGGCCTCGACGGTCACGGCGCGTCGTTCCTCGGCGGGCAAGTGTTTGGTGGGTATGCGCATAAGTGACCTATGATTAAAGATAGTAATTAGTTGCTATCTTAATAATGAAATTCAATGGCGGCTAGTCGCCGATGGCCATTGTTTGATCGTGCGCAAACCGGACGGATGGCTTGTGCCCCGGGTTGCTGCGACTGGACTGTCTCTGGCCATCCCGGTCG
>JBDTMH010000428.1:0-2806 GCA_039934375.1 Burkholderiaceae bacterium
CCGAAGAACAGGCGGGCGAACTGCGGATCGTCGATACGCCCGGTCTGCCGGCCGTTGGTCAGAAATACCGCGCCGTTCCCCGGCGGGTGGATACCGGTGATGCGGTCTCCTTTGCGCACGTCGGGAAACGCCGTCCGCAGCCATGTCTCCCAAACCTGCCGGCGCTCGTCAGTCAGCGGGGACTGACGCTGCATCTCGTCGATCGAACGGCGCGTGATCGATGCATTGCTGAAGTCGCGCTGGTACAGCAGGTCGAGCGCGAAACCGTGGCGACCATAATCCTGCGCGCTGAAACCGGGCTCGACCCACAGGCTGGCGTCGTAGACCGCGAACCCGAACACGGTGAAGCGCTTGCGACCCAGCAGCGTGACTCCGTGCAACAGCCCGGCGAGCTCGGGTGGCGCGTCGGCGATCACGACACCTGGCGTGCAGGCGGCGACTGCCAGCGCCAGCACGCAGTCGCGTCGGCGCAGCGTCATGCTGTTGCCTTGACCAGCGTGTATTGCACCAGGTTGATACTGCCCATGTCGAATGCCGCCTCGCAGTAGCCGAGGTAAAACTCCCAGATCCGCATGAACCGGGTGTCGAAGCCGAGCCGCGCAACTGCTTCGCGTTGGTGCAGAAAATCCTTGCGCCAGCGGCGCAAGGTCTCAGCATAGTCCTGGCCGAACGCCAGTTCGTCGACCACCTGCAGACCGGCCGCGTTGGCCGCGCGGCGAAACTCGCGCGGGCACGGCAGACACCCGCCAGGAAAGATGTACTGCTGGATGAAGTCGCTGGATCGGATATAGCGCTCGAACAGACTGTCGTCGATGACGATGCTCTGGATGCAGGCCCGGCCGCCCGGCTTGAGCAGTCGGTGCACGCTCTGGAAATAGGTAGGCCAATAGGCTCGTCCCACGGCCTCGACCATTTCGATGGAACAGATGGCGTCGTATGGGCCGTCCTGGATGTCGCGGTAGTCTTGCAGCCGCAGGTCGATCGCAGGCAGGGGGTCAGCGCCGGTCGAGAGGTGCTGCATACGGTCACGGGCAAAGGCCAGCTGCTCGGTGCTCAGCGTCACCCCGGTAACCTGCGCCTGGAATTCGGTCGCGGCCATTTCCGCCAACGCGCCCCAGCCGCAGCCGATCTCCAGTACCCGATCACCGCGTTGTACGTCGGCCATTCGCAAGGCGCGGCGGACCTTGGCGTTCTGTGCTTCGCGCATGCTCTTGCCATGATCGCCGTCGAACCAGGCCGACGAATAGTTCATCGTGTCGTCCAGCCACAACTGGTAGAACGCATTGCCCAGGTCGTAGTGGGCATGGATGTTCCTTTTGCTGTTGCTTCGGGTGTTGCGGTTGAGCCAGTGTTTGACCCGGTACAGGGTGCGCCCGGCCCAACTCCCGTAGATGACATCTTCGAGTTCCCGGCGGTTGAGGATGAACAGCTTGAGCAACTCGGTCAGGTTGGGCGAGCTCCAGTCGCCGTCGATATAGCTCTCGGCCAAGCCGATGTCGCCGGACTTGAGCGTTGCCGCGCAGACGTTCCAGTTGTGCAGTGACACCATGGCATGCGGTGTTGCGCTGTCGCGCGCGGTAGCGCCGGTGTGCGGGGCCTGTCCGAACATGCGCACCGAGCCATCGGGCAATTGCACGGTCAGTTGCCCGTGCTGCAGGCGCTCAAGCAGCCGGATCGTATTGCGCGCGGCGACGGGTGCGTCGCGCAGCGACGACGGGTAGGTGATGGTGCTGGTGGTCATGGCAGGGTCTCGTCGTGAAAGGCTTCAAACAGGCGGCTGCGTCTGGCGCGTCACCGGTACGGCAGGTGCGTCTGGCTTGGGTGTGAATCCGACCCGTTTGAGCCATAGCCGCGCGGCCTGCAGGTGGATGCGGCTGATGACGCCCAGCGTCATTGCCGGGTAGCGCCACAAGGCTTTGCGCAGCGAAGTCAGCGTGAGCGGCTCGAGCGCACCGCTGACGCTGGTCAGCAGCACTGCGCCCTCGCCGTCGTCGTAATCGATCCGCGCGACGCTGCGCTCACCCGCGGCGCGGCGTGCACGCATGAAGCGGAAGTGGTACTGACCGCGAACCTGCAGGAACGGCGACACATGAAACATCTTGTCGGCATCGAGCTGCGCGCCCCAGCGGGGCTGGTCCAGCAAATACCAATGGCGTTCGCCGAAGGTGTTGTTGACCTCGACCACGATGACACGCAGCGCGCCGCCATCCTGATCTGATGGGCGGTGGCAGAACCAGAAGCTGACCGGCTTGAAGGCGTAGCCGAATACGCGGGGATAACATTGCAGCCAGACTTCTCCGGTGGCGTCGGTGATACCGTGATCAAGCAGCAAGGCGTCGAGCCACGCCAGTGCGCCGCCAGCTTCAGGGCTGCGGCCGTCACCGTGGTCGCGGTCGAAAAAACTCAGGGCAGAAAAACGGTTGCGCGCCAGGGGGGACCGGGCCGCGGCGTGCGCAGGGTCCTGCATGCTGCGCATCGGCAGCAACAGAAAGTAGCCGGCGTAGGAGAAGGCGTGATGCGCGGGGCGCAGACGGGTGTGGCGCACCTCGCCGAAACCGATCATCGGGCGCACAGCCGCCTGTGCCGCAACCATCGCACACCTGCCCTCAGCAATGGCGTGGCCGGCCGGGTTCACAGGCCTACCCTGCGTGCTGCGCACTGCGGGATTCGCCTTGGGAACGGCCCAGCGTGTCACTGGGGTGCCCTCCGTGCTGCGCACTGCGGGATTCGCCTTGGGAACGGCCCAGCGTCTCACTGGGGTGCCCTCCGTGCTGCGCACTGCGGGATTCGCCTTGGGAACGGCCCA
>JBDTMH010000429.1:0-2802 GCA_039934375.1 Burkholderiaceae bacterium
CAGCTTGCGCACACCTGTGGCCGCGACACAGGCCCCCAACTCGGTCCAGACCCGGATCAGCGTTTGCGCACCCAGCGTCAGGGTTCCGGGAAAACGTGCGTGTTCATTGCTCTTGCCGATTTTCTGGGTCGGCAGCACCAGCACCGGCAGATCGGGCGCCAGGCGCGGCAAGGCCGCACCGACCACTGCATCGACCAGGTCGCTGTCGACCGACAAGGGCAGGTGGGGTCCATGCTGCTCGGTCGCACCCACTGGCAGTACCGCCACGACCCGGCTGATATCGGGCGCGCGTTGCAGCGCAGAGAATTCGCGCGTCGTCAGATCGGCCCAGTAGCGGGAAGGCAGTTGCATGTCGCAATCTTAGCTGCACGCGTACAGCCGGGCGAACGCCGCGAGGGCCTTGACAAGCACCGACACCTGCGGCGCATACTGTGTCGCTCCTCTCGGACACCGATACAGCGATCGATGAATCCACGAACAACCCGTATGAACAGATACCTGCGCTACCTGATTGCGTCCACCCTGCTGGGGACTGTCACGTCGGTGGCAGCCGATCCTGGCTACTATCTGGTTACGGCCTACGACAACACGGGCCAGGTCAACGTCGACTACCGCTACTGGACCGTCAAGGCGCCTGGGGCGGTCGAGGTGGTTTGGCCAGAAATCGGCATCGGTTACGGCGTCAACAGCCGCTGGTATACGGCCGTTCTCGCAAGCTACATCGGATCAGCCAATTCCCCGACCCAACTCAGCTCCCTGAACTGGCAAAACGACTTCCTGCTCACGCAAGGGCAGTACCTGATGGACGTTGCCCTGCACACCCAACTCATCCGCAACCGGGGGCGTTCCGAAAGCAATGTACTGGAGTTCGGTCCGGTGCTGCAAACTGACGTCGGTCGCACCCAACTCAACGCCAATCTGATATTCGAGCGCGGACTGGGGAATGCACTGCCGGCGCCGACGCAGCTCAAGTACCAGTGGCAGGCCAAGTACCGATTCAACCAGAAATTCCATCTAGGGCTGCAGGGTTTCGGCGAACTGGGCCCGTGGGACCACTGGCTGCCAGGTTCAGCCCAGTCGCACCGCGCCGGACCGATGGTCTCGGGAACACTGCCTCTGGGCAAGGGGCAGGCCATACGTTACGACGCCGCCTACCTGATGGGCTCCGTCTACGGTCGCAATGGCAACATGTTTTCACTGCGCCTGCAATACATCTTCTAGGCGCGATGCGGCCGCCCCCGCGCGCACCGCTATTTCGGGAAATCGCCGGCGAGCGGCACTACTGGGCGCGGCTGTCGCTCAGGACGACGAATTGAGCGTTGCGTCGAGTTCCTTGCAAGACGGTGCACAGACGGTCTGTGATTTACCAGCCACCTTGCGGGTGCCCATCAGCGAACGCGGGCGGTGTTTGCCGCACATGAAACAGGACATGGTGGCACCACCGAACGACGCCGCCGCAGCAAACGGCGATCCCGAGGCCTTGGATTTGTAACGCAAGCCGTTGGCCTTGACGGCGGTTTTTGCCTCAGCTTTGGCCATGGATCGGACTTTCTATGGAAGACATTGGAAATTGGGTCATGGATGCGTTGTCTCGGTAATGGGAAACCCGGCAGGCGCCAGAACCGGCGAGCATGTCCGGGATTCGGTCGTTTTTGATCGAATGGAACACGGGCACCGTCCTTTCGCGCCAACAAAGACAGGGGACCGACCTGAACCGGAATAACAGCAGCAACACCACCGTGAATCCGGCAGCCCACCGGCCCAGCGCATCTCCCCTGACACCCCCATAGTTTATCGGTTAACGGCACCGCAGCCGAAAAACGATTTGCAAGACCCTGCCGGGCACGCCGGACTACGCTGCCATTGCCAACCCTGGCGCGTCATCAGGGGAGCGTGGTGTGCCGCCTCGCGTCGTGCCGCGCCTCGATTGGGGCCACCTCAAGCATCGGTGGTCGGATGGGCCTGGCGCAGCGCCTGCTCCAGATCGTCGATCAAATCATGCACATCCTCGATCCCCACCGACAGCCGCAGCAAGTCCGTCGGCACCGGCGAACCTGCGCCTTCGATACTGGCGCGGTGCTCGATCAGGCTCTCGGTGCCACCCAGCGACGTCGCGCGTTTCCACAGGCCGACCTTGGCGGCCGTGGCGATGGCCGCAGCCTCGCCGCCGCGGGCGCGGATCGACAACATGCCGCCGAAACCGCCCTGCATCTGGCGCGCGGCCACCGCATGGCCTTGTGCGCTGGCCAGCCCCGGGTACAACACCTCGCGCACCAGCGCATGGCCGTGAAAGTGTTCGGCCAGCCGCTGCGCTGAAGTGCTGGCGGCGCGCACGCGCAGGTACACGGTGCGCATGCCACGCAGCAGCAACCAGGCCTCGAACGAGCCCAGCGTGCCGCCGAGCTGGGCCCGCACCGAACGGATGCGCTGCCACAGGGCATTGTTTTCGCGCGTGACCAGCACACCGGCGATCAGGTCGGAATGGCCGTTGAGGTATTTGGTTGCAGCATGCATGACGATGTCCGCCCCCAGGTCCAGCGGCCGGGTCAGCACCGGGCTGGCCACGGTGGAATCCACCGCCAGCACCGCACCGGCTGCATGCGCAATGGCGGCCGTGGCTTCGATGTCGGTGATCGTCCACAACGGGTTGGCCGGGGTCTCTATCCATACCAGGCGCGTCTTCCCCGGCACGATGGCGGCCTGCACCGCCTGCACGTCGGCCATGTCGACCAGTTCAACTTTCAGTCCCCAGTGCGTTGCAAAATTCAGCAGCCAGTTGCGCAGCGACCAGTACATCACCTT
>JBDTMH010000430.1:0-2800 GCA_039934375.1 Burkholderiaceae bacterium
AGTTTCCTCGCACCCCCTCGGGGGGCCTGGCAGAGCCAGGGCTGGGGGCGCCCAACCAGAAAGTGTCAGGCTACGGTTCTAACCGGATCAACCGGGGCGTTTCATTTGGCAGCTGGTCGGCGTGCTGGAGACGTAGTTCGGGTACTCCTTGACGGGCGCCAACGTCATGCCGGTGTTTTCCGGGCTGTAGGGATACTTGGCGCTGGCCTTCTGCCAGACCGACACATACAACTTCTGCTGCAACTGGTGGTCGGCCTTGCGCATTTCGACCTCGCCGTTGAAGCTTTCGACCTTCAGGCCCTCAAGGGCCGCGGCCACCTTGACCGGATCGGTGGACTTGGCCTTGGCCATCGCTGCACCGAGCATCTCGAAGATGCGGATGGTCGAGCCGGTATAGAAGTCGTCGTTGTATTTCTCGTGGAACTCCTTCATCCACTTGTCCATCTGGCCGCCCATGTTGTAGTGGTTGTAGGCCACCTGGTAGACGCGTCCGGCACCGTTGGTGCCCATGGCGGTCGGCGTGCCCGTGACGCCGGCGTAGTAGGTGAAGAACTTGCCGGTGTATCCGCCTTCAGTCGCCGCCTTGATCAGCAGCGACAGATCGGATCCCCAGTTGCCGGTGATCACGGTATCGGCACCCGACGCCTTGATCTTGGCGATGTACGGAGCGAAATCACGCGTCTGCGCCAGCGGATGAAGGTCTTCGCCGACGATCTGGATGTCGGGCCGCTTGCGCGCCAGCGTCTCCTTGGCGTACTTGGCCACCTGCACGCCGTGCGAATAGTTCTGGCCCAGGATGTACACCTTCTTGATGTCTTTCTGGTCGGCCATGAAGCTGGACAGGGCTTCCATCTTCATCGAGGTATCGGCGTCAAAGCGGAAATGCCAATAGCTGCACTTGGAGTTGGTCAGGTCGGGGTCAACCGCCGCATCGTTCAGGTAGAGCACTTCCTTGCCAGGATTGCGCTCGTTATGTTTGGTGACCGCATCCGACAGCGCCAGTGCCACCGAGGAGCCGTTGCCCTGGATGATGTAACGCACGCCGTTGTCGATCGCAGCCTTCAGCGCGTTGAGACTCTCGGCGGGACTGAGCTTGTTGTCAATGGTCGAGAACTCGAATTTCACGCCTGCCGGATTGCCTTCGCCGCTGAATTTATCGGCGAAGAACTGGTAACCCTTCGCCTGGCTGAGTCCGACCGGCCCCAGCAGGCCCGTCAACGGGTCGATCCGGACCAGCTTGACGGTCTCGCCTTTCTGGGCGAAGACCGTGCTGGCGCACAACAGAGCCACTGACGCAGCCACGGATTTCAAGAACATCTTTCGGTCCATTTTTGTCTCCTCAAAAAAAATTGCATTGACGACTTTGCCAGAATCCGGCGCAGCGTCCATGTTGGATAACTCGCGCCAAGTCACGAGGCTGAGCGTACCAGACGCCAGCGGGGTCCCCAAGCGTTTGTGTCAGACCCCGGGCAGGACGTAGTCCTTGAGTATCTCGCGCAGCTTGGTTTTTTGCATCTTGCCGGTACCGCCCAGTGGAATTGCATCGACAAAGACCACGTCGTCGGGGATCTGCCATTTGGCGATCTTGCCCTCGTAGTACGCCAGCAACTCCTCGCGCGAAAGCTCCACACCCGGCTTTCTGACCACGGCGATGATCGGGCGTTCGTCCCATTTCGGGTGCTGGATGCCGATGCACGCGGCCATCGCCACCGCCGGATGCGCCACGGCGATGTTCTCGACATCGATCGAGCTGATCCACTCGCCGCCGGACTTGATCACGTCCTTGCTGCGGTCGGTGATCTGCATGTAGCCCTCCGGATCGATGGTCGCAACGTCCCCGGTCGGGAACCAGCCGTCGACCAGCGGCGAGCCTTCCTCAGATTTGAAATAGTCACTGATGATCCAGGGTCCCTTGACCAGCAAATCGCCAAAGGACTTGCCGTCCCAGGGCAGTTCCTTGCCGTTGGGGTCGACGATCTTCATGTCGACGCCGAAGATGCCGCGGCCTTGCTTGAGCCGGATCCTCATCTTGTCCGCTGCAGGCAAGACATCGTGCTTGTTCTTCAGGGTACAAACCGTGCCCAGTGGCGACATCTCGGTCATGCCCCAGGCATGCAGAACCTCGACGCCGTAGGTATCGTGGAATGCGGTGATCATGGCCGGCGGACAGGCCGAGCCGCCAATCACGGTGCGCTTGAGGGTCGAGAAGCGCAACTGGTTCGCCTGCATGTGCGACAGCATCATCTGCCAGACCGTCGGTACACCGGCGGCAAAGGTGACCTTCTCGTTTTCGATCAACTCGAAGATCGACTTGCCGTCCATGGCCGGACCTGGAAACACCATCTTGCAACCCGTCATCGCCGCCGAGTACGGCAGGCCCCAGGCATTGACGTGGAACATCGGCACCACCGGCAGCACCGAGTCGCGCGCGCTCATGTTCAGCGCGTCGGGCAAGGCGCCGGCAAAGGCATGCAGCATCGTCGAACGGTGGCTGTACAACACCGCCTTGGGATTGCCGGTTGTGCCGCTGGTGTAGCACATGCTGGATGCCGAGTTCTCATCGAACTCGGGCCAGGCATAGGTCGTGGGTTGCGCATCAATCCAGGACTCGTAACTGAGCAGCCCGGGAATACCACTGTCAGACGGCAGTTTGTCGGCATCGCACAGCGCGACAAAGTGCTTGACGGTGTCCAGCTTCTTGTGGATGGCCTGGATGATGGGCAGAAAGGTCATGTCGAAACACAACACCTGGTCTTCGGCATGGTTGGCGATCCAGGCGATCTGGTCCGGGTGCAGGCGC
>JBDTMH010000431.1:0-2798 GCA_039934375.1 Burkholderiaceae bacterium
GGCTTCTCGACGATGACGCGCGCGTCCTTTGCCAACCCGGCGCGGCCCAGACTCTGGATCACGGTGGCGAACAGTGACGGCGGAATGGCGAGATAGAACGCCGGTCGTTTCGCGACGGCCAGTGCGGCCTTCAACGCGGTGAAAGTGGCGTCGTCGTTGTAGTCACCGCTGACGTAGTTCAGCAGGGACATCAGGCGGTCGAATGCGTCAGGGTCGTCGATGCAGCCTTCATGATCTTCGTGCAACAGGCTGTCGCGCACGTGACCGTGCCATTCCTCAACGCCCCACTTGGAAGATGCAACGCCGATCACCGGCACCGTCAGATGACCTTTCTTCACCATCGCATACAGCGCAGGGAAGATCTTCTTGCTTGCGAGGTCGCCGCTGAATCCGAAGACGACCAGGGCGTCAGAGTGCGGCTGCTCTGCGGTCGGTCCAGTGGGTGCGGCGAGGCTCATCGTGCGTCTCCAGCGGGCTTCTCGAGATGGCCGCCGAAGGCATGTCGCATCGCCGACAGGATCTGGTTGCCAAACTCCGCTTCGCCACGCGAGGCGAAGCGTTCGTACAAGGCTGCGCTGAGCACTGGCGTCGGCACCGCTTCGTCGATTGCTGCCTGGAGGGTCCAGCGGCCTTCGCCCGAATCGGACACGCGACCGTCAAAAGCTTCGAGCTGCGGGTCCTTGAGCAGCGCACCGGCCGTGAGGTCGAGCAGCCACGAGCCGATCACACTGCCACGGCGCCATACCTCGGTGACTTCGGACAGATTCAATTCGTATCGATAGAACTCGGGATCGCGCAGCGGCGTGGTCTCGGCGTCGTGGGTCTGCTTGCGTAGGCCGACGTTGGCGTTGCGCAGAATGTTCAGGCCTTCGGCATAGGCGGCCATCACACCATACTCGATACCGTTGTGGACCATCTTGACGAAGTGGCCCGCGCCCGATGGGCCGCAATGCAGGAAGCCTTCTTCGGCCGGTGCGAGCGCGCCGCTGCGGCCGGGTGTGCGTGCTGCCGTGCCTGCGCCCGGCGCCAGCGCCGAAAAGACTGGCCTCAGATGGCGCACAATGTCTTCTTCGCCGCCGATCATCAGGCAGTAGCCGCGCTCTTCGCCGGCAACGCCGCCACTTGTGCCGACGTCGACGTAGTGCACGCCGGTCTCGCGCAGGCAGTTGGCGCGGCGCACATCGTCGCGATAGAACGAGTTACCACCGTCGATGACGATGTCACCCTCTTGCAGATGCGGCGCCAGCGCTTCGAGTTCCGTGTCGACGATGGCGGCTGGCACCATGAGCCAGATCGCACGCGGCCGCGTCAGGCTGGACATAAATTCCTCGACCGAGGCTGCACCGACGGCGCCGTCGGCGAGCAGCGCGGCGATTGCCTCGGGTCGCGTGTCGTGGACCACGCACTGGTGCCCCTTCTTCATCAGACGCCGCGCCATGCTGGCGCCCATGCGGCCGAGGCCGATTATTCCGATTTGCATGCTCTTCTCCATGTTTTTCGATCGGTTCAGGTTTGGCGGACCACGTTGACCAGGACCTCGTGCACATGGCCGTCGTCGATCAGCGTCAGCGTGTCGCCCACGGTCTCGATGCCGTCGATTACAACGCTCGCGACAGCGCCCGGCGCTGCTTCTCGGCAGGTGATGGCGAAGACCGATGCGCCGATGCGGTAGTGCAGGTCGAAAGTTTTCCATTCTTTTGGTAAGAGCGGTCGTACTTGCAACTTGTTCCCGCGCCGTTGAACGCCGAGCAAGGATTCGACGATGAGCTGGACCATCCATCCGGCCGATCCCGTGTACCAAGTCCAGCCGCCGCGCCCGGCGTGCGCGGCGTTGGCGTAGACATCGCCGGCGACGACATAGGGCTCGACCTGGTAGGTGGCAACACGCAGCGCATCGCACGCGTGGCTAGCCGGGCTCAGCAGTGCAAACAACTCCCAGGCACGTTCGACATCGCCCAGGGCCGCGAAGGCCATTGCAACCCACACCGCAGCATGTGTGTATTGGCCGCCGTTCTCGCGCACGCCCGGCACGTAGCCCTGGATGTAGCCGGGCGAGGGCTTGCTGGTGTCGAACGGTGGGGTGAGTAACTGCACGAGCCGCATGTCGCGGTGCACGAGCTTCCCGTCAAGCGAGATCATGGCCTGCCGCGCACGATCGGCGGGGGCTGCACCTGACAGCACTGACCAGCTCTGCGCGATCGAGTCGATCTGGCATTCGGTGTTCGCCACTGAGCCGAGTACTGTGCCATCGTCGAACCAGGCGCGCCGGTACCAGGCGCCGTCCCAGGCCGATGTCTCGATGCAGTCGCGAAGGCAGCTCGCCTCATGGTCGCAGCGCGCGGCGAAGTCCGCATCGCCGCGTGCCCGTGCGACCGGTGCAAAGCGCTTTAGCACCGTAACAAGAAAGAATGCCATCCATACGCTTTCGCCCTTGCCGCCGGCACCCACCAGATTCATGCCGTCATTCCAGTCGCCACCCCTCATCAGTGGCAGTCCGTGCGCGCCGAAGGCAAGGCCGTGGCGAATCGCCCGCACGCAGTGCTCGTAGAGACTCGCCGACTCGGCTGACACGTTGGGCATTTCATAGTTCGATGCCTCGCCATCCTTCAGCGATCGGCTCTCCAGAAACGGGCAAGACACGTCGAGAACGCTGGTGTCGCCAGTGACCTCGACGTAGCGGCAAGTCGCCAGCGGCAGCCAGAGAAAATCATCGGCACAGCGCGTGCGTACACCCTTGCCCGAAGGCGGATGCCACCAGTGCTGCACGTCGCCTTCGACGAACTGGCGTGAGGCGGCAC
>JBDTMH010000432.1:0-2794 GCA_039934375.1 Burkholderiaceae bacterium
ACCGCGTCGGTCTGGCGCGTGTCGGCAATGAACAGCAACACGTGGTAGCCGTCGCGCTGAAGCCGTTGTGACAGCTTTTCAAGAACCACCGGATAGAACTGGTTATCGAGGTAGGACATGACCACGCCAATCATGCGACTGCGCCGGGTGATCAACGTGCGGGCAATCGCGTTCGGGCGATAGCCAAGCTTGCGCGCCGCCTGCTCCACCTTGTTGCGCGTTTCCTCCGACACGCTGGCACCGGGCGTATAGGTACGGCTCACGGCCGATTGCGAGACCTGGGCCAGACGGGCCACATCGATCGAAGTTACATTGGCCATGCGGGTGTGCTCCGATTCAGGCGGCGGTCCAGCCGCCATCGACCATCAGTGCCGAACCTGTGATCAGCGCTGCAGCCGGGCTGGCCAGAAACACCACTGCGCCCATGATGTCCTCCAGGCGACCCAGCCGGCCCAGGGCGATGCGTGATTCCACGTAACGGCGGAAGTCGGCGTCGGCGAACATCTTCTCGGTCATCGTGGTTTCGATGAAGGTCGGGCACACGGTATTGGCACGGATGCCGTGCGGGCCCAGTTCCCAGGCCAGCGCCTTGGTCATGCCTTCGACGGCGTGTTTGGTGGCGCAATACAGCGCTCGCTTCGGTCCGCCCACATGGCCCATCTGGCTCGATATGGTGATGATGGAGCCGGGCTTGCCCGCCAGAATCAGCCCACGCGCAACCTCGCGTGTGACGAACATCGCGGCTTTTACGTTCAGGTCCATGACGGCGTCGTAGTCGGCATCCGTCATATCGGTGATCAGTGCCGGGCGGTTGGTGCCGGCGTTGTTGACCAGGATATCGAAGGGCCCATTGGCCGCGACGAAACGCGTGACTGCCGAAGAGTCGGTGACATCCAGCGGGTGGGCCTGCGCCTTGCCGCCTGCGGCCACCATGGCTGCGGCTGCGGCGTCGATCTCAGCAGCGCCGCGGGCTACAAGTGTCACCTGCGCACCGGCTTCGGCCAACGCCTGCGCAGCGGCCAGCCCGATGCCGCGACCGGCGCCGGTCACCAGTGCCGACAGGCCATCGACACGCAGCGAAGGGGTGCTCGGAAGCGCAGTCATGGTCAGGGTCAGTCCTTGGTCGGTGGACGTGGCGCGATGCGCTCGCCACGGTCGAACGCTTCCCAACCCTGGCCCTCGAACGGGTCCTTGCCGAGCTGGCGCATCACATGGGCAAAGTCCACGTTGACCCAGTTGTCGACGATCTTGCCGTCCCGGACCTTCCAGAAGTCCATGTAGCGAATCTCGATCCGCTTGCCGGTTGGCGCGATACCCATGAATTCGCCAGAATGGGTGGCCTCCTGGCGACCGAAGGCCGCCATCCACTCACCCTGCACCAGGCGTGCCTCGTCAATGCAGACCTTGTCGGAGAACGCGGCCTGGAACGGGCGCTGCCAGTTGTCCTGGAATTCGCGCACGCCGCTTTTGGTGCCGCAGCCGGCGTTGCCCATCCAGCGGAAGTCGGGCGCAAAAAACGCCTCGATGCCGTCGATGGTGTGGTCGTTCAGGCCGTCGACCATGGATTCGACAATCCGCTGGGTTTCAGCGGTCTTGGCCAGGTCGTTGTCGCGGGTCAGCGCGCCCTGTTCGGGACGCGCGCCTTTTGCCAACGTGGCCGGTGTTGAGGATTGCTTTGGCATAGGTGTTGCCTTCGGATGCAGCTATCAGCCCTGGGCCGGGACCGGCTGGTACCACGGCACTTCGGCGCGCTCGCCATAACGGCGCACCCGCAGGTTTGCCTGTTCGCCATGACCGGCAAAGTTCTCCATATGGCACAGACGCGAGCAGTATTCGCCGATGAGTGCGGACGCCTTGTCGGTCGTGACTCTCTGGTAGGTGCAGGTCTTGAGAAACTTGCCGACCCACAGGCCACCGGTGTAACGCGCATTCTTGTTGGTCGGCAAGGTGTGGTTGGTGCCGATCACCTTGTCGCCGAAACTCACATTGGTGCGCGGGCCCAGGAACAAGGCCCCGTAGTTGGTCATGTTCTTCAGGAAATAATCCGGGTCTCGCGTCATCACCTGCACGTGTTCGGACGCGAGCTCGTCGGCCTTGGCCAGCATCTCCGCATCGCTGTCGCAGACGATGACCTCGCCATAGACGTCCCAGGACTTGCGCGCGATCTCGGCGGTCGGAAGGATCTTCAGTTGGCGCTCAATCTCCGCCATCGTGTCCCGCGCCAGTTTTTCCGACGTCGTCAGCAGCACCGACGGAGAGGTCGGTCCGTGTTCAGCCTGGCCCAGCAGGTCGACTGCGCACATTTCGCCGTCAACCGTCTCATCGGCGATCACCAGGGTTTCGGTCGGACCTGCGAACAGGTCGATGCCCACGCGGCCGTACAACTGGCGCTTGGCCTCGGCCACGTACATGTTGCCGGGGCCGACCAGCATGTCGACCGCGCCGACCGTCTGTGTGCCCAAGGCCATCGCGGCCACGGCCTGCACGCCGCCCAACACCAGAATCTGGTCGGCACCGGCGAAATGCATGGCGGCAACAATGGCGGGATGCGGCGCGCCCTGAAACGGGGGTGCCGTCGATACGATGCGCTTGACACCGGCGACCTTGGCCGTCAGCACACTCATGTGGGCCGCGGCAATCATCGGGTACTTGCCCCCTGGCACGTAACAGCCGGCCGCATTCACCGGAATGTGTCTGTGGCCGAGGATCACGCCGGGCATGGTCTCGACCTCGACTTCCTTCATGCTGTCGCGCTGGATCTGCGCAAAGTTGCGGATCTGCTTTTGCGCGAACT
>JBDTMH010000433.1:0-2792 GCA_039934375.1 Burkholderiaceae bacterium
AAGTTTCCTCGCACCCCCTCGGGGGGCCTGGCGAAGCCAGGGCTGGGGGCACTCACTTGTCGACTTGATGCAGGCTGATCAGGCTCATCAGCGCCGACACGACTTCGGGCTTGAAGCCAATGCGAGCGCGGCCCAGGCCGTCGCCGCCGCTGAGGACCAGCTTATCGATGTATGCGACACATTCCCGGGTGCCCCAGAAAAGTGTGATGGCCTTGGCGATGCGTGCGTGGTGTTTGGCGATGATCGCCATGGCGTTCTCGATACCGACCTGGCGCGGCAGTTCATGCAGCGGCATCGGACGCGTGTCGAGCTCTTCTTCTTCCCATTTCAGGGTCGGAAATCCGAGTGTCTCGTTTTTCCCGGATGTGGCCATTCGCATTCTCCAGTTTATCGGCGCGGCAAATAGGCGATGAATGCCGCGGATAACGGCCTGATGGCGGGATTATCGTCCAAAGGTTTGCCCATGGACATTGTTACAAGCGGCTTCCCGATCAGCCATGCGCCGCATCTGCGCTGGCCTGCTTCTGCAGCCAGCCCAGAAACGTCGTAAGCGCAGGCTTGTCGCTGGCATTTTCCGGGGTCACCAGGTAGTAGCCGCGCTGGGCCGCCAGAATATGGGTACAGGCCTGAACAAGCTGAGCGCTGGCCAGTTCTTGCTCGATCAGCAGGCGCGGCACCAAGGCGACGCCCATCGCATGCACGGCGGCGGCCACCGTCATCGAAAACAGCTCGTAGCGCGAGCCGGCCAACGCCAGCGGCGCGTCCGTCGAGGCGCTCTGGAACCATTGGCGCCAGGCGTGGGGCCGGGTGCTTTGCTGCAGCAACGGCATTTCTGCGAGCTGCGCCGGTGTGCACATACGTTCGGCGGGTAGCAGGGTTGGCGCACAGACCGGCATCAGCTGTTCGACCAGCAGCAGGTGCGAGCGGGTGCCAGCCCAGTTGCGGATCTGTTGCGCCGTTCCGGCATACAGCGCAGCGTCGAAATCGCTGTCGGCGAACAGGAACGGGCGGGTTTGCACGTCGATATGCACCACCAGTTCCGGATGCTCGCGCGCCAACTGCGGCAGCCGCGGGATCAGCCAGCGGCTGGCGAAGGTCGGTACGGCGGCCAGCCTCAGCGTCTGTCCTGCACCTTGGCCAGACATGGCTTCCAGCGTGTCGCGCTCCAGAGCTTGCAGCCGCGGCGCAATCTGGCGTGCGTATGCCGTTCCACGTTCGGTCAGGGCCACACCATGGCGGGTGCGCCTGAACAATGCCTGGTCCAGATATTGTTCCAGCCCGCTGATCTGGCGCGAGACGGCACTTTGGGTCAACGCAAGCTCCTGTGCCGCCCGGGTAAAACTTTCGTGGCGGGCAGCGGCGTCGAAACAGGCCAGCGCCTGGAGGGAGGGGATTTTGCGCCTCATGGTGTGACGAATATACACAACATGGTTCATAAATAGAGCATGGGCCATGGCGCTATCGTGGGTTTGTCGAAGGCCGCAGTTTCATATGAAACTCGCGCAGTTTCCGACACTGCCCGAGTCTGTTGGCGGAAACTTGCGTCTTGCAAGATAGAAGCAAATTGCATATCTGAGTTCCGAATTTGCGGTTGTTCAATGACCGGCAAGGCACTACGATCGGGACTTCACTTTCCAGGAGACACGGCATGGCCCATGCGGCATTCAATTGGCAGGATCCGTTCCTGCTGGAGTCCCAACTCAGCGACGACGAGCGCATGGTGCGTGATGCCGCCCAGGCGTACTGCCAGGACAAGCTGCTGCCGCGGGTCACCGATGCATTTCGCAATGGCACGACCGATGTGGCGATTTTTCGCGAAATGGGCGAACTCGGCCTGCTCGGACCAACCATTGCGGAGCAGTACGGTGGCCCGGGTTTGAACTATGTCGCCTATGGGCTGATCGCCCGAGAGGTCGAGCGGGTTGACTCCGGCTATCGGTCGATGATGAGCGTGCAATCCTCACTGGTCATGGTGCCGATCTTCGAGTTTGGTACCGAGGCGCAGAAGCAGAAGTACCTGCCAAAGCTGGCCACTGGCGAATGGATCGGCTGCTTCGGCCTGACCGAACCTGACCATGGCTCCGACCCGGGCTCGATGGCCACCCGCGCGCACAAGGTCGCCGGCGGCTACAAGCTGCGCGGCGCCAAGATGTGGATTTCCAATAGCCCGATGGCCGACGTGTTTGTCGTCTGGGCCAAGGAGGTGACCGAGTCCGGGCAGGTCGGCCCGATCCGCGGCTTCGTGCTGGAAAAGGCCATGAAGGGTCTTTCGGCGCCAGAGATCCACGGCAAGGTCGGTCTGCGCGCATCGGTGACCGGCGAAATCGTCATGGATGACGTGTTTTGTCCGGAAGAAAACGCCTTCCCGGAAGTGCAGGGTCTCAAGGGCCCTTTCACCTGTCTGAACTCGGCGCGTTACGGCATCGCCTGGGGCGCGCTGGGTGCGGCCGAAGACTGCTGGTTGCGCGCCCGCCAGTACACGCTGGATCGCAAGCAGTTCGGTCGTCCGCTGGCCGCCAACCAGTTGATCCAGAAGAAACTGGCCGACATGCAGACCGAGATCGCACTGGGTCTGCAGGGTTGCCTGCGCCTGGGCCGCATGAAGGACGAGGGCACGGCATCGGTCGAGATCACCTCCATCCTCAAGCGCAATTCCTGCGGCAAGGCGCTGGACATCGCCCGTCTGGCGCGCGACATGATGGGGGGCAACGGCATTTCCGACGAGTTCGGCGTGGCACGGCATCTGGTCAACCTGGAAGTGGTCAACACCTACGAAGGCACGCACGACATCC
>JBDTMH010000434.1:0-2787 GCA_039934375.1 Burkholderiaceae bacterium
GGTGCTGATCGCGCCGTCGGCGTCGCCGGCGACCTTCCTGCGCTGGTTCGCCGGCAGCTTCGGGTTGTCCGAGAACGTGCCCGAATCGATGCGCAAGGCCATTGAAGCGCGCGAGTCGGTGCCGATCGCCGAATTCGAGCCGGAGTGGCTGGGGCCGCGGATCACGCAAAGCGTGCTGGTCATCCACGACCGTCAGGATCGCGTCGCGGCCGTCGCGGCGGGCGAGCGCGTGGTGCATTGGCTCAGGAACGGCCGGATGTTGCCGACGAAGGGACTCGGACACCGGCGCGTGCTCGACGACCTGATCGTCGCGCAGGAGGTGGTTGCGCATCTGGCGTGAGCGCGCAACGGCCGGCGAGTCACGTTTCCGGGACGGACACCGCATTCAATCCTTGCCGCCGCTCATAGCCAAATAGTATTTTCCAATCGTAAGATGAGGCTGAAACGGTTGGGGTCAGGCGGCGGACTTGGATCGACGGGTTATTGATTGAAACAGAAGTTTGCGAGCCTTCTGCACCTGCGCTGCAGCCGCATTGTCGCTCATTGCGTTGGCCTGCTGGTCGAGGGTGTCAGGGGTGATACCGAGCTTGAGATAGAGGTGGAAGTTGGGGATGGATTTTAGGCGTTCCCAAGGCGTCATGATCTGATCGTGAGGATAGGTCTTGCGCACCTTGCCCTTGGCGTCGATGTGATCGACAGCGAAGAAGCACGGGCGGTGGAAGTTGAGATAGGGATTGAGCGATTCGGTGTAGAAGCGGTTGATCGCTGCCGCATGCTTTTGCGGGATGTGGCTGTAGCCCATGACCTTGCGAATGACGGCCCCGTTTTTGCACTCGGCGAGGGCGTTATCGTTGGTGTGCCGCGGACGCGATTTGGTGAATTCGATCTCCAGTTTGGCCAATAGTTTAGCGGTCTTGTGGTTGACATATTCCGATCCGGAATCGGAGTGAAATCCGCGAATGCCGAACGGGAAACCGGCTAGCAGCAACTCGATGACGGGCAGTAGATGCGCTTCGCTGATGTGCTCGACGCTAGCCGTCAATTCCCACTGGGTGACGATGTCGACGGCGTTGATGTGATAGACCCCCTTGGCGCCATCGAGGTCGCCCTGGTGCACGGAGTCAATTCGGATGTAGCCAGGCACGCCTTGGGGTGCTGGCGCCTTTCGCACGCCGATGGTGACCGGCGAGGGACGGGTTTGTTGCCAGACGAGCCGGTGCTTGCGATACGGTTCACTGGCGCGCAAGTTGTAGAGATGCGACACCGAGATCTGCGACAACTTGGCAAAGCGAACATCGCCAAACAGCATAAAGGCGCGCAGCAGCAATACCTTCGTTGCAGGGCCAGAAAGAGTGTCATGCAGGCTGTCCGTTTCGGCCAGCAGCGCCACCTCCTTGGGGCCGTAGGTGCGGGTGAAACTGGTACGGCTGGCACGCGCTCGCGGCTTGAGTGAATGGGTGTCCCGAAACTGCACGAGTAGGCGCGACAGATGTTGCCGCGAATATCCGGTCATGCGCTGCAAGTACGCCAAGAGAATGCTGCGGTGACCCTTGCGCCTTCGGAAATAGCTGAAGCGTCTGATCACCGCCGCAACAAAAGCATGCAGTGCGGATTCGTTAGCGGGAACAGAAAAAGTGACGGCGGCGGTGCCGGTCATGAAATCCTGGATTTGCTCAATCGTCTTGAGCTTTGCTTCGTTCATATCGATCACCATGCCCTGATGATCGATCCAAAATCCTCATTTCAGCCTCATATGCCGTTGGAAACACGGACCCCGTTTCAGCCTCATATGCCATTGGACAAGGCTAATGCTTGACACCGGGCCGGAATGCGCGTACAATGTTTCCCGCAGGTTCCTCAAGCAAGTGAAATTCGTTGGCAAGTCGTGTGACCGCTTCGGCGGGTTAGTCCTCAGGTCGCATTCTCTCTCCCTTGAAGTTCCCGCGTTTCGGGCAATTGCCCGTTCTTTTCAATTTCAACGGAGTAAAGACATGAGTTCGACAGGCACAGTGAAGTGGTTCAACGACAGCAAGGGTTTTGGTTTCATCGCGCCGGAAGGCGGCGGCAAGGACCTTTTCGCGCATTTCTCCGCGATCCAGGGCAACGGCCACAAGAGCCTGCAGGAAAACCAGAAAGTATCGTTCGACATCACGCAGGGCGCCAAGGGCGACCAGGCGTCGAACATCAGGCCGCTCTGAGTCGCATCGTCGACTTGACGCGTATCTGATCATCCAAAACGGATGAAAAAAAGCCTGGCTCCGGCCAGGCTTTTTCGTTTCCGGCGAGAGACTACTTCGCCGATGCCGGGAACGGCGGCAGCTTGCCGACATCCCGCTGATCGTGCTGGATGATCACGGTGGCCTTCAGGTTCGCCGCGATCTTCTTGAAGCGGTCCAGCGATGCCAGCGTCTGGGTGCGGCTGGTGTTGAAGGAGGGGACACCGTTGCTTTCGTAGTTCTCGTGAAAGTGCGTAAGGTCGCCGGTGATCAGCACGTTGCCCATCTTCGGCAGCTTGACCAGCAGGCTGTGGTGTCCCGGCGTATGGCCCGGCGTGTTCAGTATGACCACGCTGCCGTCGCCGAATACGTCCTTGTCCAACTGCTGCGGCTCGACTTTGCCGCCACCGCTGATCCAGTTGGCAAACGGCGCCGCATTCGCAGCGGGGTTCGGCTTCGGATCCGACAGCACGTCCCAATCGCCCTTGCCGATCAGCAGTGTCGCCTTCGGAAACGAGCCGACCTGGCCCGTATGGTCACCGTGATAGTGACTGATGCCGACGAACTTGAT
>JBDTMH010000435.1:0-2776 GCA_039934375.1 Burkholderiaceae bacterium
GGCCTGGACCAGGGCATGATCGTGCTGATGATCGAGAACCACCGCAGCGGGCTGCCTTGGCGGCTGGGCCGCGCCAATCCGTTCGTGCGTGCGGGGTTGCGCCGCGCGGGCTTCAAGGGCGGCTGGCTATAAGCGGCGGATCACGGACACCTGCATGCAGCAACCCCATCCGATGCCCGACCTTGTGCAGGTGGAGTCCACCGATGCCGATCACCGTCTGAACGGCCGGCCATCCGACTGGCGCAACCCGCAGCCGCACGGGCAGTACCATCTGCTGGTCATCGGCGCCGGACCGGCCGGGCTGGTCGCCGCACGCACCGCGGCGGCACTTGGCGCCCGTGTTGCGCTGATCGAAAAGCATCTGTTGGGCGGTGTTTCGCTGAACTACGGCTGCGTGCCATCGCAGGCGCTCATCCGCACGTCGCGTCTGTACGCCGAGATGCGCAATGCCGAGGCCTACGGAGCTCGGCCACCGCCGACCATCGAGGTCGATTTCTCGCTGGCGATGCAGCGCATGCGCCGCATACGCGAACGCGCGGGGCGCATGGATGCGGCGCCACGCATCGCAGCTGCCGGTATCGATCTGTTTTTCGGTTCGGCGCGTTTTGTCGGTGCCGACGTGGTCGACGTGGACGGGGTGCGTCTGCGCTTCAAGAAGGCGCTGATCGCCAGCGGATCGCGTTCGCTGTTGCCGACGATTCCCGGCCTGGACGAGGCCGGTTACCTGACGAACGAAACCTTGTTCAATCTGACCGCATTACCGAAAAGCATTCTGGTCATCGGCGGCGGACCAGTGGGCTGCGAGGTGGCACAAGCACTGTGCCGCTTTGGCTGCCGCACCATCATCACCCATGCCGAGCCGTTGTTCCTGCCGAAGGAAGAGCGCGATGCCGCCCAGTTGCTGTCCGAGGCTCTGGCACGCGACGGTGTCGAGATCCATCTGAACACCAAGTCTGTCAACGTGCGTGTCGAGGGTGGCAAGAAGATTGTCGAGACGCTCAACGATGGCAATGTCGCGACGATTGCGGTTGACGAGATTCTTACCGGCATCGGCCGCATGCCGGCGCTCTCCGGCCTGGACTTGGAGGCCGCCGGCGTCGCCTACGATACCGATGCCGGCATCGTCGTTGACGATTTCCTGCGCACGACGAACCGACGCATCTTCGCCGCCGGCGACGTATGCCTGGAACACCAGTTCACCGATACCGCCCAGGCGTCGGCGCGCATCGCCGTGCGCAATGCATTGTGTTTCGGCCGCGCCCGCTTGAGCGCGCTGACGATTCCGTGGTGCACCTACACCGATCCGGAAATCGCCCACGTCGGGCTGTACGTGCGACAGGCGCGCGAGCGCGGCATCCCGGTGAAGACCTATACGGTGCCGATGCACGATGTGGTCCGCGCCATCGCCGACGGCGAGGAAAGCGGTTTCGTGAAAGTCCACGTGCGCGACGGCAGCGACGAGATCCTGGGCGCCACGGTGGTGGCGCGTCATGCCGGCGAGATGATCAACGACCTGTCGTTGGCGATGGTGTCCGGTATCGGCCTGGGCACGATCGCGCGTGTGATCCACGCCTATCCGACCCAGGCCCAGGGGATCAAGAAGGCGGCGACGGCGTATGCCTCGGCGCGGCCATCGCCATGGATGACGTGGCTGCAACGTCGCTGGTTTGCGCGCTGACACAATTCACGTGCGCGAAGGCAGCGCGTCCAGCAAGCGACGGGCGCGCTCCAGCACGTTGTCGGTCGTGAAGCCGTACTCGTGCATCAACGTGGCCGCGGGCGCTGAAGCGCCGAAGCGTTCGACGCCCAGCACGTCACCCTGGTCACCGACATAACGATGCCATCCTAGCGGGGCGCCTAGCTCCACGGCGAGCCGCGCGCGAACCCCGGGCGGCAGCACTTCGTCGCGATAACTCCGGGGCTGCGCATCGAACAAGTCCCAGCTGGGCATCGAGACGCAGCGTACCGCCACGCCTTCGGCCTGCAGGCGTTCGGCGGCGGCCAGGATCAGCGTCAGTTCCGAGCCGCTGGCCAGCAGGATCAACTCAGGCACCGTACTTTTCGCGGAGATGACCGGCGCGTCTCGCACCACATACGCACCGCGCCGCAAGCCCTCGGCGCTGGCATGTTGTTTGCGGTCCAGCGTGGGCAGGTCCTGCCGGGTCAGCACCAACAGCACCGGCCGGTCACGCGTCTCGACGGCCACCTTCCACGCCACCGCGGTTTCGTTGGCATCGGCCGGTCGGATCAGCGTGAGCCCCGGCATCGCACGCAGGCTGGCGAGCTGCTCGACCGGTTGATGCGTCGGGCCATCTTCGCCGACCGCGATGCTGTCGTGCGTGAACACAAACACCACGTGCAAGCCCATCAGCGCGGCCAGACGGATGGCCGGCCGCATGTAGTCGGAAAAAATGAAGAAGGTCGATCCGTATGGCAGGAAGCCACCGTGGGCCGCCAGGCCGTTGACGATGGCGCCCATCGCATGTTCGCGCACGCCGAAATGCAGGTTGCGGCCGTCGCGGCTCCAGCCGCCGGCGTCACTGCCCTGGGCGTCTTCGCCGGCGCGCAGCGGCGGGTTGAAGGTCCCCTGGCCTTTCAATGCGGTGTGGGTGGACGTGTCCAGGTCGGCCGATCCGCCGAAGAGTGCGGGCAGGTTCGCCGCAAAGGCATTCATCACCTGCCCACCGGCAACCCGCGTGGCCATGCCCTTCGCGTCGGCGGGGAAGACCGGGATGTCGGCGTCCCAGCCCGCAGGCAGGTCGCCGCGCAGCCGGCC
>JBDTMH010000436.1:0-2772 GCA_039934375.1 Burkholderiaceae bacterium
TACGTGCGCAACATCGAGCACTTCCCGGTGATCCACAAAGTCCGGCGGGAGTACTTCAAGGAGCCGGTGCCGGCCTCGACCATGGTCGAAGTCTCGAAGATGGTTTCACACGAATACCTGATCGAGATGAGCGCCATCGCAGTGCTGCCAAACGGCTGATCGCAGGAAGAGCGGGACACCATCATGACGCAGCCAGCCGACGGGCCGATCGTACTCGACGTCCACGCGCATCTGGTGCCGGTGGTCGAGGCGCGGCTCGCCGGGCTGGACGGCGTGGAATGGGATGCCGCAGCGCGGGTCATGTCTGTCGATGGCCATGCCGTGACCATGAAGAAGCTGTTCGAGCCGGACGAACTGCTAGCTTGGATGGACCGCAACCGCGTGGAGTGCGCCTGGGTTTCAACGCCGCCGCCGCTCTACCGCCAGCACCTTAGTGGCACCGCAGCACGCGTCTGGGCCGATTATCTCAACCAGGGTCTGGCGGAAATCGCCGCCGGAACGTCTGGCCGGATCGAGGCGCTGTTTCATCTGCCCACGCAAGATCCAGCGGTCGCAACACAGATTGCATCGGCTGCCATAGCCCATGGTCACAAGCTGTTCTCCATGCCGACCGGAACCGGCGATGATCGTGGACTCAGTGATCCTGCTTTCGACGCATTGTGGCACGTGCTCAACGGGGCAGGTTCCTTCGTTTTCCTGCATCCCGGCGAGTGCGCCGATGGCCGATTGCGGGCCTTCTATCTCTCCAACTTGCTGGGCAATCCGTACGAATCGAGCGTGGCCATGGCGCACCTGGTCTTTGCCGGTGTCCCGCAGCGCTATCCCGCTATGACCCTGTGCTTTGCCCATGGTGGAGGGCTGGGTCCGATGGCAGCAGGCCGGTGGGATCGTGGCCTTGCCACCGCCCGACCCGGGATCGACCCATCCGGTCCGACTGCGGCACAGCAGTTGCCAGGCCTCCATGTTGATTGCATCTGCCACAGCGAGCCGGCGGCGATCTTGGCAGAAGCAACGTTCGGGCAGGACCACGTTCTGTTCGGATCGGATTGGCCGTTCCCAATGGGACTGATTGAGCCGCACGAGCAGTTGCAAGCCTTCGCAGCAGAGCGCCGGGCGCGCTACCTGACATGCAATCCTCGCCTGCTTCTCCGCCGGTTGGGCGTTGAAAACACGTCCGGCGCAGCGTGATGGGCGCGTTCAACCTGCGCAAGTCCTGGACGACAAGGCCAGCCGGGATCGAGTTTGGGCAAAATACTTTACATATAAACTATAATGCGGAACCATCCGGCACGATGGCCACCGGATCAGGCTCGATTTTGCCTGTCCTGTCCCCGGCCGAACAAACACAAGAGGGCGGAACATGGGTATGAAGACTGGTCAAAAGCACATCGAGGGGCTGCGCGATGGGCGCGCCGTGTTCATCAATGGCGAGCGTGTTTCCGACGTTACCGAGCACGTCGCCTTTGCTCGCTCGGTGCGATCGGTTGGCGGTCTTTACGACTTTGCCGCCGCGCCCGAGAACCGCGAGCTGATGACCTTCGAACAGCGCGATGGTTCGCGCGCCAATCGCATTTGGCAACTACCCGAATGTTACGCTGAAATGGTCCAGCGCCGCAAGGCGATGGAAGCATGGGCCACCTTGCACGCCGGGTTCTTCGGTCGTGCGCCGGACTACATTGCCTCGTCCATGTCGGGCATGTTCATGGGACTTGACGTGCTGGAATCCTGCGATCCCCAGCGCGCCGGCGCCTTCGCCGATTACTACCGCTATATGCGTGACAATGACCTCTACCTGACTTCGGTGTTCAACAACCCGCAGGCAGACAGGTCGAAGGCAGCAGGCGCCCAGATGGACGAATTCCTGACCGCCGGGGTGGTCGACGAGGATAGCGAAGGCATCACCGTGCGTGGAGCCAAGATGCTGGCTACCGGTGCGATCACAGCCGATGAAATATTCCTCTCCAACGTTCAGCCGCTGCAACCTGGCGACGAGCGCTATGCCATTTCCTTTGCCATGCCGATGGGCAGCAAAGGTCTGAAGCTGATGTCGCGCAAGTCGTACGAGCAGCACTCGCCCTCAATCTTCGACAACCCGCTTGGCAGCCGCTTCGACGAGAACGATGCGGTGGCCTATTTCGACGATGTGAAGGTGCCGTGGGAGCGCGTCTTCGTATTACGCAACATCGACATGTGCCAGAAGCAATTTCAGGGCACACCAGCACACGCCTATCAAAACTACCAGGCGATGGTCCGCTTGTCGGTCAAGGTCCGCTTTCTGGTCGGGTTGGCGCACCGCATGACCGAAATGAACGGGGCGACCAACTTTCCGCAGGTGCGTGAAACGCTCGGCCAGCTTGCCGCCGAAAGCAGCATGGTCGATGCGCTGGTCGCGGCGATGGAGGCAAAGGGGACCTATCACGGCAAGTACTACATCCCGCACCGCCCGACGCTCTATGCCGCCGAAATCCTCACGCAGCAGCTCTACCCAAAGATCCTCAATACGCTGCGCGAACTTGCCGGCGGGGGGATGACCATGCTGCCGTCATCGGTGATGGACTTCGCCAACCCGGAAGTCGCGAACCTGATCGAGCGAACACTGCAGTCGCCTTCGGCAAGCGCACAGGAAAAGGTCAAGTTCTACAAGCTGGCCTGGGACGCGGTGGGATCGGAGTTTGCCTCGCGCCATCACCAGTACGAGATGTTCTTTACCGGTGCAGCCTTCGTCATCAAGGGCCGGGCGTTCCGTCATTTCGACTGGGATGGAGCCGGATC
>JBDTMH010000437.1:0-2771 GCA_039934375.1 Burkholderiaceae bacterium
GCTACCGTTGGCTGCGCATTGGCGCACTGCGATGAGGCGACAATTGCCACTGCCTTGTGCGGTCGCGCCCAACGCGCCGCCGCCAACATGCTCGAAGGCATGCTGCTGTTCGTCGCCCTGGTTCTGGCCGCGCAGATCGCCGGCGTGCTGGGTTCACGCGTGGCGCTCGGGGCAGCCTGGTTCTTCTGGGCGCGGCTGGTGTACTTTCCGGTCTATCTGGCCGGCATCGCCTACCTGCGCACCGCCGTGTGGGCGGTCAGCATCGTCGGGCTGGCGATCATCCTGTCCGCGCTCGTGGCCTGATTGCGGGCTTCGTAAGATTGCATTCCCTCTGCACGACCTACCCGCCATGAAACTATCCCGATCCCACCTTTTGATCATGACCGGTGCGGCCCTGGTCGCCGCCGTCTACCTCAGCCCGAGTGCGGTGGCCGAGAAGCCGGTGCCCATTCCGCCGCCGGCGCAAGCCCTGCAAGCCTCGGTCGGCGCCACGCAATCCAGCGCCACGGCGGTGTTCGCCGGAGGCTGCTTCTGGGGCATACAGGCAGTGTTCCAGCACACCAAGGGCGTGCTGAGCGCGGTCTCGGGCTACGCGGGCGGCGCGCAAAAGGATGCCGACTACGAAAAGGTCAGCAGCGGTGACACCGGCCACGCGGAAGCGGTCGAGGTGCGCTTCGATCCGCGCCAGATCAGCTACGCGCAATTGCTGCAGATCTATTTTTCGGTGGCGCACGACCCCACACAACTCGACCGCCAGTATCCCGACGTGGGCACGCAGTACCGCTCGGAAATCTTCGCCGTCGATCCGGCGCAGCAGTCCCTGGCCGAGCGGTACATCGCCCAGCTTGATGCGACCAAGGTGTTTCCAATCAAGATCGTGACGCAGGTCGCACCCCTCAAGGGCTTCTACGCGGCCGAGAAGTACCACCAGAACTACGCCACGCTGAACCCCGGCTCGCCCTACATCGCAACCTACGACCTGCCCAAGATCGCCAATCTCAAGTCGATGATGCCTGCCCTGTACCGCGAGAAGCCGGTACTGGTGCAGTAGCGAGCGGCCTGGCGCGGGTGCAGCGTTGCTCGCACCCCTCCAAGGCTTCGGCCTCTCGCCGCCCTCCTCCTGTCATCCCACTGCAACGGCATCCGTTCGCCCGGATCGGGAAACGGCCTGTGTGCGGTAACGAACAGAGCCTCAGGATCGTTTCGCCTACCTTCTCCCGCTGCGCTTACACGCGGTTTCATTGCTGTCAGCACGGTGCCCCGCGATGTTCTGTTGATGGGCCAGAAGAGAAGGTTGTCAATCATGCTCACCCTCATCAGACTGGCGCTGCCTGGCGCGTTTGCCGCACTTCCGTGCCTTGTGGCGGCGCAAGACACTGTGTACGCTGCGCCGCCCGGGGAACAGACCCTGGCTGCGGCCAGACCGACTGACCTCAGCGCTTTGGGTCACGGCCCGTCGGGCTGGGTATGGACGGCCGAAGCACCCCACGGGGCACCGGCACTGCGCCTGCCGGAAAGCCTGCTCGCCCAAGCCAGTCCCACCAATCCGGCCGCTACCGAACCGGCGTCCACGCCCCCTCGGCGGGAGTTCGGTTCGCGCAGGAGCTATTCGATCCCCGCCTACGAAATCCTGGGCTTCGACTTCCTGCTAAACCGGTTCAACCATGCCTTCAGCGGGAGCACCGACTACGACGTCACACTGAATTCAGCGCGACGCAACCTGCGCAGCAGATGGGTGACTGACAACGATCCGTACCAGGTGAACCAGTTTGCGCACCCCTACCAGGGGTCGATGTACCACGGCTTTGCGCGCTCCGCCGGTCTTGATTACTGGGAGGCCGCGGGCTACACCTTTGCAGGCAGTGTGGGGTGGGAGCTCCTCGGTGAACGGACGCCCCCAGCCAGGAACGACCAGATCGCCAGCGGTATTGCAGGCAGCTTCCTGGGCGAGGCTCTGTTTCGCATGTCCAGCCTGGTCCTGGAACATGGCGATGGCGTGCCGCAGTTCTGGCGCGAGGTGGCAGCGGCCGCGATTTCGCCTTCGACGGGCTTCAATCGTCTGGCCTACGGCGATCGTTTCGACCCGGTCTTTTCCAGTCGTGGCGCCTACTACTACAGCCGGCTGCAGGTCGGCCTGAGCGGCACCACCCACACCATCCAGGGCAATTCGAACGAACTCAAACGCAACGAAGTGCTGGCCGACTACTACCTGGAATACGGCCTGCCCGGGAAACGCGACTACACATACACGAGGCCCTTCGACTACTTTGCCTTCCAGGCCATCGCATCGAGCGCCAACGTGTTCGAGAACGTGATGACCCGTGGACTGCTGTATGGGCAAGCATACGGTCAGGAGCGCGACTTCCGGGGTGTGTGGGGCCTGTATGGCAGCTACGACTACATCTCGCCGCAGGTCTATCGCATATCGAGCACGGCGCTTTCACTCGGCACCACGGCGCAGCGCTGGGTGACCGACAGCATCGCAGTGCAGGGCACGGTCATGGCGGGGGCTGGCTATGCGGCAGTGGGAACCCTGCGCGGCGGCCCCACCGGCGAATACCACTACGGCGCGGCACCGCAGATGCTGCTGGCCATGCGCGTCATCTTTGGTGACACTGCGGCGCTCGACATGACGGCGCGCGAATACTACGTGAACAACATTGCCTCGCGCAACGTCGGCGGCCACGACAACATCGCGCGAGCCGACGTCTCGCTCACGTTCCGCGTGGCCCGGCATCATGCCGTCGCCATCAAGTACCTGTGGAACCGGC
>JBDTMH010000438.1:0-2758 GCA_039934375.1 Burkholderiaceae bacterium
ACAAACCTCCGTGCTTCGCACTGCGGTATTCGCCTTGGGGCGGCCCAGCGGCTCATACCAACCCCCGCTCAGCCATTGACAGCGACTGCCCGGTGGCCACGATGACGTGGTCGAGCACGCGCACGTCGACCAGCGCGAGTGCGGCCTTGAGCGTCTGCGTCAGCGCCTCGTCGGCGCGCGATGGTTGTACCGAGCCGCTCGGGTGGTTATGCGCCAGCACGACCGCGGCGCACTGGTGGTGCAGCGCGCGCAACACGACTTCGCGCGGGTAGACACTGGTCTGCGTCAGCGTGCCGCGAAACATCTCTTCCATCGCCAGTAGCCGGTTCTGCACGTCGAGGAACAGCACCGCAAACACCTCATGGGCCCGGGCCGCCAGATGCAGTTGCAGGTAGTCCTTGACGGCGCTGGGCGAGCTGAAAACCGCGCGCTGGCGCAGCTGTTGTGCCAGCGCGCGGCGGGCCAGTTCGAGCACGGCCAGCAGTTCGGCACGTTTCGCCGGTCCCAGGCCCTTGATGCCTTGCAGTTCAGTGGCGCTGGCATTGAGCAACCCGGCGATGCCGTCAAAGCTGCCCAGGCCACCGGACGCCGTCCTGGGCCGCAGCAACTCGTCGGCCAGCTGCAGCACGCCCTTGCCGCGAATTCCGGTGCGCAGCAACAGGGCCAGCAATTCGGTATCGCTGAGCGCCCCGGCGCCACGCGCTAGCAGCTTCTCGCGTGGTCGGGCGTCCGTTGGCAGGTCCTTCAGGGGCATGGTGGGGTGCAAGGTGGGCCGTGGTACCGTCGGCGCACGGCCACCGCCTGCGCCTGGGCGTGAGGACCGTGGCTCTCGGGCACTACAACGGATTGTCGGAGCCCATGGGCATGTCTGGGGATTCAGGCGTGATGTCTTTGGGGGATGCGCAAGCATTCCATTGCCAGGTTGTACGCCATTGCAGGCCTGCCAAGTTTCCTGACCGATCGCCATGTCTCCTGTCCTTTCACCTGCCACCCTGTTATTGTTGACCGGCGCTTTGCTGGGGTTGACCTTCCCGCTGGGCAAGATCGCCAGCACGGCGCAGGTTTCGCCCATTGTCTGGGCTTGGCTGGTGTCGTTTGGTGCGGGCGGCTGCATGTTGCTGGTGCGTTTGATGTCGCGCAGGTTCATCGCTACCGACGCGATCCATCTGCGCTATTACCTGTTCTCCGCTCTGGTGTCGCTGGTGCTGCCCAATCTGCTGATCTTCTCGGTCATTCCCAGGCTGGGTTCCGGCTTCACCGGCGTGTTGTTCACATTGTCGCCGGTGTTCACCTTGCTGCTGTCCGCGCTGTGGCGGGTGCGCACGCCAGGGACGCTGGGCATCGTCGGAATCGTGCTGGGTTTTGCCGGCGCGCTGATCGTCACCAGCACCCGTGGCGAGGTCGGCCAGCCGGCGTCGTGGCAGTGGATGCTGGCCGGCTTGTGCATTCCGGTCAGCCTGGCCGTCGGCAACATCTATCGCACGCTGGCGTGGCCGCCGCAGGCCGATCCGATGGCGTTGGCGATTGGCAGTAACCTGGCGGCGGCCGCGCTGTTGCTGGCCATGTTGCTGCTGACCGGGCAGATCGGCGCCGTGCGAGGCTTGGCGGCAGTGCCTGGGGTCGCCTTGGCCCAGGTGCTGGCATCGAGCGCGATGTTCAGCGTGTTCTTTCGCCTGCAGCAAGTCGGCGGGCCGACTTATTTGAGCCAGATCGGCTATGTCGCCGCCGCCATTGCGCTGTTCGCCGGTACCATGATTCTGGGCGAGTCATACGCCTGGACCACTTGGGCCGGTGCGCTGGTGATCGCAGCCGGAATTGCGCTGGGTGTGGTCTCCGAGCGCCGGTGCAACCGCGCGCAGCGGCCCGAGGGCGTGGCAGCGCAGGCCTTGCCGCCGCGAGTTTCAGGGCATCAGCCCGACGCGCGCGACTGAATCGGCTGGTTTCCTACAATCGGTACCTCATCTGACTAGATCCATGTCCATCCATCTTCCCGTTGTCGAATCCGGCTCCTTTCTGACCCTGCATTACCGGCTTGCCGGTCCGCTGGGCGACATCATCAACACGTTTGGCGGCAGGCCGGCAACCTTGTCACTGGGTTCGGGTGCGTTGTCTCCGGCGGTCGAACAAACGTTGCTGGGCATGCAGGAGGGCACGCGTGCGACCTTCGAACTGCCCCCTGGCGTGGCATTCGGCGAGCGCCAGAACGAGATGCAGCAATGGGTGGCGCGCGACCTGCTGGACAAGCTGGGCGACCATGCCGAGACCTATCACGTGGGCGACGTGGTGCAGTTTCCGACGCCGGACGGGCAGGGCAGTTATGCCGGCGCCGTGGTGCAGGTGGGCGACGGCAAGGGCAGCCAGGCCGTGTTGTTCGACTTCAACCATCCCTTGGCGGGGCTCGGCGTCGTATTTGAAGTCCAGTTGATCGGAGTCTTGTGAACCAGCCTGTTTCCAGCTTGTCGGCAGTCATCCTGGCCGAGCCGCGCGGGTTTTGCGCCGGCGTCGACCGAGCGATCGAGATCGTCGAACGGGCCTTGCAAAAATTCGGCGCGCCGATCTACGTGCGCCACGAGATCGTGCACAACACCTACGTGGTCAACGATCTCAAGGCCAAGGGCGCCATCTTCATCGAGGACCTTGACGACGTGCCCGCAGGCGCCACGCTGGTGTTTTCGGCCCACGGTGTCAGCCGGGCGGTGCAGCAGGAGGCGCGCGCGCGCGGTTTTCAGATCTTCGATGCCACCTGTCCGCTGGTGAC
>JBDTMH010000439.1:0-2746 GCA_039934375.1 Burkholderiaceae bacterium
ACAGCCAACCCAGGGACCAAGCCGGGGCTGGCAGTCTGCTACATGTACAAGTTCATCCGGCATGTCGACGAGATCGCCGAGTGGGGAAAGACCCTCAAATGTGAGCCGGGGGCTTCGCTACCGATGCTGGACTACTATGGCGGCGACGGCATCGTTCTGACCAGCAAAGCCGATGACGGCGTGCTGGCGAGGATCACGGGGTTCATCCATCTCGATAAAGTCGGCGTCTACAAATTTGCGTTCGAATCAAACGACGGCGTGCGCCTGAAGATCGACGGCAAACAGATTGTCGAAGACCCTGGCGTGCACGACGACCGGTTCTCCGACCTCGGTACCATGGAGGTAGCCAAGCCTGGCTGGTATCCGCTTTCCATCGACTTCTTCGAGCGCAAGAGCACCTGGACCCTGCGTTTCTTGTGGCGGCTGCCGGGCACTGAGGGAACCCTTACTCCAGTTCCGGCCGAAGTTTTGGCGTACTGATTTTCCAGTGGGCCGACTTGGGCCCATGGCCCGCAGCGCCATAACCCGAGACATGGTGGTGCGCAATCGCGCTGGCATCGTTGCGTGGTTGAGCCTCTTGTGGGAAGCCAACGTTCATCGCGCAGGAGTGCAAGCATGTCAGTAACGCCTGCAGGCGGATCCGGTCGCGACGCTCAAAAAGAGGCCCATAGCCGCGCCGTAGCCAGCGGCCCACACAGCGATTCTGTTGCAGTGATTTCGCTGGCCGTACTGGGCATCGTCTACGGCGATATCGGCACCAGCCCTATCTATGCGCTGCGCGAGTGTTTCTTCGGTCATAACCCGATCCCGGTGACTCCGCAAAACGTGCTGGGCATTCTGTCGCTGATGCTCTGGACCTTGTTGCTGGTAATTTCGCTCAAGTACATGGTGTTTGTGTTGCAGGCCGACAACCGAGGTGAAGGCGGAACCTTCGCACTGCTGGCCCTGCTACGGCCCGATCGCGACCAGCATCGGTTGCGTCGACGGATATTGATCCTGCTCGGCATTCTGGGCGCGTCCATGCTGTATGGAGGGGCCATGATCACGCCGGCGATTTCCGTGCTTAGCGCGGTCGAGGGCCTGCAAGTCGCAGCGCCCTCGCTGCAGACCTACGTGATCCCGATCACCGTGCTCATCCTGATCGGGTTGTTCGCGGTGCAACACCACGGCACGGCCATGGTAGGCGCCGTGTTCGGCCCGGTGACGCTGTTGTGGTTCGGCATACTCGCACTGCTGGGCATACGCGGCATCCTGCTCGCACCCGAGGTATTGCTTGCCGTCAATCCCTGGTACGCGGTGCAATTTTTCCGGGCCAATGGATGGACCGGATTCCTCGTGCTGTACGCCGTGTTCCTGGTCACGACCGGCGGCGAGGCCCTGTATGCCGACCTCGGGCACTTCGGTCGCAAGCCGATCCGCAAGGTCTGGTTTGCGTTTGTGCTGCCGGCGCTGCTCATCAACTATTTTGGTCAAGGGGCGCTGATGCTGGCAGATCCCGCCAACAGCGCGCATCCGTTTTTCCATCTGGCGCCGTCCTGGGGTCTGGTGCCATTGATCCTGCTGGCGACGGCTGCGACCTGCATCGCTTCTCAGGCGGTGATCACCGGTGCGTTCTCGCTGACGCGCCAGGCGGTCCAGCTTGGACTGCTGCCGCGGCTGCTGGTGCAGCAAACCTCGGCCGATGCGCGCGGGCAGATCTACATGCCCTCGGTCAACTGGGTGCTGATGGTTGCGGCGATTGGCCTCGTGCTCGCGTTCCGGTCCTCGGGAAACCTGGCCGCCGCCTATGGCGTGGCCGTGAATTCGACGATGGCGATCACGACCGTGCTGGCATTCAACATTGCGCGCGAACATGGCGGCTGGAGTCTGCCGACCTCGCTGTTTTTTCTGTTCGGTTTCCTGTCGATCGACCTTGCATTCCTGGGCTCCAACATGCTCAAGATTCCGCAGGGTGGCTGGCTGCCGCTGCTGATCGGCCTGCTGTTGTTCACGGTGATGACCACCTGGCGCACCGGCGCCAGCTTGCTGGCGCAGCAGATCGCCGCGAACACATCGTCTCTTGAACAGTTCATCGGCCGCATCAGCAATGAGCACTTGCCACGTATTCCAGGCGTCGCAGTTTTCTTCACCGGGCGTCTGGAGCAGACTCCCCCGGCACTGCAGCAACTCACGCGGCATACCGGCGTGTTGCACGAGCAGGTGATCCTGCTGTCGGTGGTGATCGAGCCGGTGCCCAAGGTCGATCAGGACGAACGGATTGAGCTGACTGAGCTCGAAGCAGGATTCTGCCGTGTGGTACTGCGCTACGGGTTCATGCAGGGCCCCAACGTGCCGTCAGAACTGGCGCGCTGCGAGGCACTGGGTTTGCGCGAGCGGCTCGACGACATCCACTACTTCATCGGCCATGTGGACCTGCTGGCCGGGCGCAAGCGCAAGGGCATGGCCAGCTGGCGCGACAAGCTTTTTGTATTCATGGCCAGCAACACGGCAGATGCCACTGCGGCGCACCATATTCCCGTGGCGCAGGCGATGAAGGTCGGGCTGCAGGTCGGAATCTGAGCCGGCATTCCTGACAAGCGCCCGCGCCGCGCGCCACACGGGTTTTGAACCCTACGCCCGTTCCATCCAGCGCGCGGTCTTGTTTGCAACGGCAGCCATGCCATTTCGCACAGCTATCATCATCGATTTCCACCCCTGGGAGCCGACCATGAAACTGACAGGCCGCTGCTATTGCGGAGACATTCAA
>JBDTMH010000440.1:0-2722 GCA_039934375.1 Burkholderiaceae bacterium
ATGCGAGGTGAGCAGGTAGTTGAGCGACGCAATGGGTTTGCGCCACGGGATCTGCTGGCACACCTCCAGCCATTTGGCGTGCTGGTTGAACATCGAATCGATGATGTGTACGAACGCCTCGTAGCACGAGAAAAGGCCGTGGCGTCCGGTGAGAAGGTAGCCTTCGAGCCACCCTTCGCACAGGTGCTCACTCAGCACTTCCATCACCCGGCCGTTAGCCGAGAGATTCAAATCGACCGCGTCGATCTCGGCCATCCAGGCCTTGCCGGAGGCTTCGACCACCGCACCGAGCCGGTTGGATGCGGTTTCATCCGGGCCGAAGAGGCGGAAGTTGCCACTGTCAGTGTTGCTGCGCATCACCTCGGCGAGAAAGCTGCCGAGCACGCGCGTGGATTCACCCGATGTGCCGCCAGGCGCTACCACCGGCACCGCGAAATCACGAAAGTCCGGCATGGTCAGTGGTGCAAGCAAAGTGCCGCCGTTGGCATGTGGATTGGTGCCCATGCGCCTGTTGCCAGCGGGCGCGAGTGCCGCAAATTCGTCGCGGAATCGGCCATTGGCGTCGAACAGTTCCTGCGGCGCATAGCTGCGCATCCAGTCTTCCAGTTGCCGGATGTGCTGCGCGTTGGTGAACTGCGTGATCGGCACCTGGTGCGCCCGCCACGTGCCTTCCACCGGCAGGCCATCGACCTCCTTGGGGCCGGTCCAACCCTTGGGCGTCTGCAACACGATCATCGGCCAGCGAGGAAGGGGCGGCCTGGACAGATCTGATGCGCGCGCCGCAGCCTGAATTGTTTGGATCTGTTCCAGGACGACATCGAGGGTCTGCGCCAGTTGCTGGTGCACCGTCATGGGGTCGTCACCGATCACGAAGTGCGGCTCGTGGCCGTAGCCGCGCAGCAAGGCCGTCAGGTCTTCGCGGCCGATGCGCGCCAGCACGGTCGGGTTGGCGATCTTGAATCCGTTGAGGTGCAGGATCGGCAGCACCGCGCCATCGCGCGCCGGGTTCAAGAACTTGTTCGAGTGCCAGCTCGTCGCCAGCGCGCCGGTTTCTGCTTCGCCGTCACCGATGACACAGGCCACGATCAGCCCGGGGTTGTCGAAGGCCGCGCCGTAGGCATGCGCCAGCGAGTAGCCCAGCTCGCCGCCTTCGTGGATCGACCCCGGCGTTTCCGGTGCCACATGGCTGGGGATACCGCCGGGCCACGAGAATTGGCGGAACAGTTTGCGCATGCCGTCGCGGTCGCGCGAGATGTCCGGATACGTTTCGGTGTACGTGCCTTCAAGATACGTGTTCGCCACCAGGCCGGGGCCACCGTGACCTGGGCCGATGACATTGATCATGTCCAGGTCGTGCTCCCGGATCAGTCGGTTCAGATGCACGTAAAGCAGGTTCAGGCCGGGGGTGGTGCCCCAGTGCCCGAGTAGACGCGGCTTGATGTGCGCCCGCGTCAGTGGCTCTTCGAGCAGTGGATTCGAGTGCAGGTAGATCTGCCCCACCGACAGGTAATTGGCTGCCCGCCACCACGCGTGCATCTTGCGCAAGAGGTCGGGGGTCAGGGTGCTCATTTTGATTCCTTGGGGTCGATTGCGGCATCCACCATGCGCTGTGCCTCCGCGAGCAGGCGACGCAGGTGCGCGTCGTCGCGGAAGCTCTCCGCGTAGATCTTGTAGATGTCTTCGGTGCCCGATGGCCGCGCGGCGAACCAGCCACTTATCGTGCTGACCTTGATCCCGTCGATGGGCGCGTTGTTGCCAGGCGCCTTGTCGATCACGCTGGTGATCGGCTCGCCCGCCAGTTCGGTTGCAGTGACCTGCGCCGATGTCAACTTCGCCAGGGCCTGCTTTTGTGCCTGACCTGCCGGGGCATCGATGCGATCCGCAACGAACTCGCCGAATTCAGTGCACAGCTCGCGGTACAGGACACCCGGGTCGCGCCCGGTGCAGGCCATGATTTCTGCAGACAGCAGCGCCGCGGCCATGCCGTCCTTGTCTGTGGTCCACACATGGCCATCGCGGCGCAGGAACGATGCACCCGCGCTCTCTTCACCGCCGAAGCCCAGACTGCCGTCGAGCAGGCCCGCGGCGAACCATTTGAAGCCAACTGGTGCTTCGAACAAACTGCGGCCGAGGCGGGCAGCCACCCGATCAATCATCGTGCTGCTGACCGCCGTTTTGCCGACCGCCGCTGCCGTGCTCCACAGCGGCCGGTGCTGGAACAGATAGTCGATGGCGACGCTGAGGTAGTGGTTAGGCGCCAGCAGGCCGCTGCTGCGCGTGACGATGCCATGGCGGTCGTGATCGGTGTCGCAGGCGAAGGCTATGTCATAGCTGTCTTTCAGTTCGATCAACCGTTGCATCGCTGGGCGAGATGACGGGTCCATGCGAATCTTGCCGTCCCAGTCGGCAGTCATGAATGCAAACTGCGGATCCACTTTTGTGTTGACCACCGTCAAGTCGAGGCGATAACACTCGGCAATCCGTGCCCAGTAGTGCACGCCGGCTCCGCCCAGCGGATCGACCCCCAGGTGCAGCCCGGCACTTCGGATCAACTCGAAGTCGATCGCGCTGCCGAGGTCTGCGACATACTCTGCGAGGAAGTCGTGTTCGTGCGTCGTGGTGGCTTTTCGCGCCTGGGCCAGCGCGATGCACTTGACGTCCTTGATCCCACCTTCGAGCAAGGCATTGGCGCGCTCTTGCACCCAGCCGGTGATGTCGGCTT
>JBDTMH010000441.1:0-2692 GCA_039934375.1 Burkholderiaceae bacterium
ACGGATGCTCGCTCGGCAAGGCCGCCAGCAGCGCCTGGGTGTAAGGATGGCGCGGATGCGCAAACAGCAGCCCGGCCGGCGCGACCTCGACGATGCGGCCCAGGTACATCACCGCCACCCGGTCGCTGATGTTGCGTACCACCGCCAGGTTGTGCGAAATGAACAGATAGGTCAGCTTCAGGTCGCGCTGCAGTTCGCGCATCAGGTTGATGACCTGGGCCTGCACCGACACGTCCAGCGCCGACACTGCCTCGTCGGCCACGATGAATTCCGGCTGCAGCGCCAGTGCGCGTGCGATGCCGATGCGCTGGCGCTGGCCACCGGAAAATTCGTGCGGATAACGCTGCAAGGCGGTCTCGGGCAGGCTGACCAGTTGCAGCAGTTCGCGTACCCGGGCGGCCCGGCTCGCGCCATCGCCCACGCTGTGGATCACCAGTGGCTCGGCGATGATGTCGTCCACCCGCATGCGCGGGTTCAGCGAACCGTACGGATCCTGGAACACGATTTGCATGGCGCGGCGCTTGGCGCGCATGCCGGCAGCGTCCAGCGTCGTGATGTCCTGGCCGTGGTGCAGGATGGTGCCGCCACTGGGTTCGATCAGGCGCAGCAGCAAGCGCCCGGTGGTGGACTTGCCGCAACCCGATTCGCCGACCAGGCCCAGCGTCTCGCCGGCTGCGATCTGCAGGTCCACGCCATCGACCGCACGCAGCGGCGGCACCGGTTTGGCCAGGAAACCCTGACGGCGCTTGAAGTACTTGCGCAGGCCTCGCGCCTCGATCAGCGGGATGGCGGGAGAGGTCATTGCGCAGCCACTTTCTCGGACGCCGTCTGCGGTTCTGGCGCAAACGGCGTGATGCAGGCGGCCTGGTGCGCGGGGCCCACCTCGCGCAGCTTCGGCACGACGCCGCAGGCCGGTTGCGCCAGCGGGCAACGCGGCGCGAAGCTGCAGCCGGGAGGCATCTGCCCCAGCACCGGAACCGCGCCCTCGATGGTGCTGAGCCACAACGCGCCGGCGTCGATACGCGGCCGCGACGCCAGCAGTCCGCGCGTATACGGATGGGCCGGCCGATCGAAGATGTCAAGCGCCGAGCCGGTCTCCACCACCTTGCCGGCATACATCACGGCCACCCGGTCGCTCATCTCGGCGATCACGCCCAGATCGTGCGTGATCAGCAGTACCGACATGCCGTTTTCGGCCTGCAGCTTGCGCATCAGGTCCAGGATCTGCGCCTGTATCGTCACATCCAGCGCCGTCGTCGGCTCGTCGGCAATCAGCAACTTGGGCCGGCCCGCCAGCGCCATCGCAATCATCACGCGCTGGCGCATGCCGCCGGAGAGCTCATGGGGATAGGCATCGACCTGGCGCTGCGCGTCGGGCATCTCGACCCGCTGCAACAGCGCGATGGCTTCCTGGCGCGCTGCCGCGCCGCGCAACTCGGTGTGCCAGCGCAGCACCTCGCCGATCTGCTGGCCTACGCGCATCACCGGGTTCAGCGAGGTCATCGGCTCCTGAAAGATCATCGCCACGTCCTTGCCACGCAAGGCGCGCATCGGCGCCGCGTCCAGTGCCAGCAGGTTCTGGCCCTGTAGCCGGATGTCACCGTGGCGCACCCGTACGCCCGGTGGCAGCAAGCCCATGATGGACAAGGCCAGCATGCTCTTGCCGGAACCGGATTCGCCGACCACGCCGAGCACCTCCCCGGCGTCCAGCTGCAGGTCGACCGCACTCAGGATCTCGGGGCCGTCCGTTCCCAGGCCGGTCGTAAGCTGCGCCACCTGCAGCAGTGGCGGCGTGGCAAGTGTTGCGGCCGGCGCGGTGGCATTCATCGGGTGGTCACCGCCATGCGCGGGTCCAGCACGTCGCGCAGCCCATCGCCCAGCATGTTCAGCCCCAGCACGCTGACCAGGATCGCCATGCCGGGCGCTACCGTGATCCATGGTGCGGCCACGATGAAGTCGCGGCCATTGGCGATGATGGCACCGAAGGTCGGCGTCGGCGGCGGCGGTCCGACGCCGATGAACGACAACACAGCCTCGTTCAAAATCGCGATGGCGAACACATAGGTCACCCGTACCACCAGCGGCGCCATGGCGTTCGCCAGCACATGGCGCAGCAGGATGCGCGCATGGCCGGCGCCCAGTGCACGAGCCGCCTCGACATATTCCATCTCGCGCACCACCATCACCGAGGCCCGCACCACGCGCGCCGTATGCGGCGTGGCGGCAATTGCCAGTGCAATCACCACATTGGTCACCGAGGCGCCCAGCACCGAACTGATGGCGATGGCCAGGATGATGGGCGGAAACGCCATGAACGCGTCCATCAGCCGCATCACCGGGCCGTCGGCTTGCCGGAAATAGCCCGCCGACGCGCCGATGACGGCGCCGGCAATGGCGGTGAAGAAAGCTACCAGGAAGCCGATACGCAGCGACACCTGGGCGCCGTGCAGGATGCGCGACAGGATGTCGCGCCCGAAATGGTCAGTGCCCAGCCAATGCTCCGCACCCGGCGGCACCATGCGCGCCTTGAAATTGCCCTTGAGCGGATCGAACGGCGCGATCAGGTTGGCGAGCAGTGCCATCAGCACGACCACACCGACCAGGGCCAGTCCGATCGTGAACGAGCGGTTCGCCAACAAGCGGCGCAGAAACTCGGCGCGGCGTGATGGCGTCGCCACTGCGGCGCTCATTG
>JBDTMH010000442.1:0-2689 GCA_039934375.1 Burkholderiaceae bacterium
ACCGCACAAATTGGCAAAGCAGAACGACAGCCGCAATGCCGATCCATCCGACAAGGACGATACCGGCTGGATGGCGATGGTCGAGAATATCGGCGAGCGCATCAAGTCGAGTTACAGCAAGCTCAGCGTGCCAGCCGCCAACAGTGTGGAGCAGCTGAACCGCTCCGAGGTGGTAGAGGCTTTCCAGCGCGCAGTCAAGGTTCAGCAGTTGCGCAATTCGTCGGTTCTGAAAGTCGACGTTGAGAATCCCAGCCCGCAGCTGGCGGCACGAATTGCCAATTCGGTGGCGCAATCTTTCATTGCGCTGAACCTCGAACGGCGCATGGAGTCCTCGTCGTACGCCAAGAATTTTCTGGAAACCCAGTTGGCGCTGACCAAGGCACGGCTGGAGGAATCGGAGCGCAAGCTGCAGGATTTCGCGCGCTCGCGCAACATCCTGACGCTCGACGAAAAGACCAACGTCGTCAACCAGACCTTCCTCGATTTCTCCACAGCGCTGAGCAAATCCGAGCAGGAACGAATCAAGGCCGACGCCGAATACGAAGCGGTGCGCGCCGCGCCTGAAATGTCGCGCCCGGTGCTGGAGAGCAAGACGATCCAGGACTACAAGACGCAGCGTTCCAAGCTGGACGCCGAGTTCCAGGAGAGCTCGAAGATCTACAAGTCCGACTTTCCGAAAATGCAGCAGTTGCGTGCGCAGATCGATGATGTCGACGCCAAGATCAAGATCGAGGTCCAGAGCATCCTGAACGCGGTCAAGAACCAGGCCGATACCGCCAAGCGCCAGGAAGATCAGATTCGCACCCGCCTGGCGCAGACCCGCCAGGAGATCGTTGTCGGCCAGGAGCGCAGTGTCGACTTCAATCTGTTCAAGCGCGAGGTCGATACCAACCGCGAGCTCTACAACGGGCTGCTGCAGCAGGTCAAGGAAGTGGGCGTGGCCGGTGGTGTCGAGACCAACAACATCCAGGTCGTCGACAAGGCCGAGGTGCCGCTGTTTCCGTACAAGCCGCGCATCGCGTTGAATGCGGCCATCGGCCTGTTGGCCGGGCTGGTGCTGGGGCTCGGGCTGGTATTCCTGATGGAATCGTTCGACGACTCGATCAAGTTTGCCGATGAAGTCGAGAAGATGTTGGCCGTACCGCTGCTCGGTGTGATCCCGAAGGTGAAGGGCAAGACCGAAGGAACCAGCATCGCGATGATTGCGCATTCCGATCCGCGCAGCCATGTGGCTGAAGCGTATCGCTCGGTGCGGACCGCTTTGCAGTTTTCAACTTCGGAAGGCGCGCCGCGCCGGCTGGTGGTGACCAGCACGACCAAGAGCGAGGGCAAGTCAACCACTTCGCTCGCACTGGCGATCAACTTCGCGCAGCTCGGATTGCCGGTGGCCTTGATCGACGCCGACCTGCGAAACCCCACGATCCACAAGTTTCTCGGCGTCGACAATATCCAGGGGCTTTCGAACTACCTCGCCGGCAGCCACCCGCAAGGCGACCTGGTGCGCAGCACCGACATTCCCAATCTGTGGGTGATGACGGCCGGACCGATTCCGCCCAGCCCGGTTGAGCTGTTGACCGGGCCACGCCTGGGTGAACTGATGGACGAGTTGCAGGCCAAGGGCGCCGAATACATCATCTTCGACGGCCCACCGGTGCTGGGCCTCGCGGACGCGCTGGTGCTGGGCAACCAGGTCGAATCGGTGTTGTATGTTGCGCAGGCCAGCCATACGCGCAAGAGCCACATCAAGGACGCGTTCAAGCGCTTGCGCACCGCGGGCATTATTCCGCGCGGCGTGGTACTGACGAAGACCACCGCTCAAAACACCGCCTACTACACCTACGACAACTACTACGGCTACGGTGCAGGCGAAGCGCCGGCACCGGTGTCGAAGAGTGCGTCCAAAGTGCCTGCCACGTATCAGCCCACCGAACCGTCGCTGAAGCAGGCTTGACGTGGATGAAGCGCCAGACGACCTGAAGCAGCAGCGGCTTGCGAAGGTCCTGCTCGATTTCGGCCGGGCTCCGGGCAAATACCCGGTGCGGCTTGGCGAGCCGCGCGAGTTGCACAAGGAGCTGGATACGCTGACGGTCTGGGCGCTCGGTCGGCTGCCGAAAGCACTCGAATCGGATACTGGCGCACTGCGCGATGCAGCAGTGTTGTTCATCGCCCGGGCGTGTTTCGCGCCAGAGGCCACGCACTACCAGATGTTCGGCCTGACGCCGGGCACCTGCACGCCTGAGGCGCTGCGCGCCAGGTACCGGAACCTGATCCGCTTGACCCATCCGGACATGGGCGTCAAGGGCTTGCCGGCCACCGCGGCGGGTGCCGTGAACCGGGCCCAGGGCGTGCTGAGTGACCCGGAACAACGGCGACGATACGACGAAGAGCTGGCTGAGAGAAAAGCCAACGCCAGCAGCGCCGACCGCGAGCGCGCGGCGGCACGTGCCATGGGTGTGGGACGGATCGAGCACAAGGTGACACTTGCCGAGCGCTGGCAATCGCTGAAAGCGCGCTTCCCGAACCTGGCCCGCACCGGAGCCCTGGCGGGAGGGGTTGCGGTGGTGGCGATCGGCTTGCTGGTGCTGGCATTGACCGGTCAGAACGATGAGCGAACCCTGATTGCGGCGCGCAGTCCTGACGAGGCTTCGACCAGTGTCGCTGACAGAAAAAGGCCCGACTCGGCGCCTTG
>JBDTMH010000443.1:0-2676 GCA_039934375.1 Burkholderiaceae bacterium
ACCGCAGGTACTGGCGCAGCAACATGCTGGCCCAGTCGCAGGCCTCGGTGCCGCCAGCGCCGGCCTGGATGTCCAGGAAGCAGTTCAACGGGTCTGCCGGGTTGTTGAACATGCGCAGGAATTCGAGCTTCTCGATTTCCGTCGCCAGCTTGGCGGTATCGCGCTCGATCTGCAGCATGCTGTCTTCGTCGCCCTCGTCCTTGCTCATGTCGTAGAGCTCGGAGTTGTCGGCCAGCTCGGACGTGAGCTTGCCCAGCGAGATCACGACGTTGTCCAGCGACTTCTTTTCGCGGCCCAGTTCCTGGGCCTTCTTCGGGTCGTTCCAGACCGACGGGTCTTCCAGCGATGCGTTGACCGTCCTCAGGCGTTCGGATTTGGCATCGTAGTCAAAGATACCCCCGTAACTCTTGGGTCCGGGCGGCCAGGTCGCTCAATTGGGTGCCGATCTGGTTGATTTGTACTGCGTCCATGGTGGTTGTCCTGGTTGTCGGGTGAGAGATCAACCGGACATTTTCTCACGATGGCGCGTGGTGGCCGGCATGCGCCGCGACAGGGCTCAGGCGCCGAGAAATTCCTCGAGCAGTCGGGCCAGCGGCTCCGGCTGGTCGTGGTGCAGCATGTGGCCGGCATCCTGCACCACCGCGATGCGATGGTCGGGCACGTGTTGCAGCCGCGCGTGGTACTGCTCGCGCGTGAAGCTGCCTTTCCACCATTTCCACAATTCGTCGTCGGACGCCTCGACGGCCAGTACCGGCATCGTGATGCACTGGTAGATCTGCAGCAATTCGTCGACCCGCAGCAGTTGTGCATTGACGATCTTGTGCGCCGCGTCGCCCATGATCTCCCATTGTCCCTGGGTGTTCTGGCGTGCCCAGTGGCCGGCCAGCCAATCGGCCTTGTCGCGGCCGGTCTGGTCGCGCGCCAGCCGCGGGTTGGTCTTGGCCAGCCGCTGCGCCACGCCGGCCAGGTTGTCGTAGCTGCGCAGGCTGAGTTGGCCGTCGCGCTGCTTCTTGAGCTGATCGAGCCATTGCGCGTAACGGCCAGGCGCCTGTGCCGGCGTGGTCTGCGGGCCGCCGAAACCCTCGAGATTGACCAGCCGGCGCACCCGCTGGGGCCGCACGCCGGCATATTGCATCACGACGTTGCCGCCCATGCTGTGGCCGACCAGGTCAAATGGCTGGTCGGGCGAGAAATGGTCGGCCAGGAAGTCGAGGTCGGCGATGTAGTCGGGAAACCAGAAGTTGTCGACCCCTGCGCCGTCGGTGAGGCCGTAGCCGCGCCAGTCGGGTGCGATCACGAGCCGGCCCTGCATGAAGGCGTCGCTGAGGGCGTCCACGACAAACTGGAACGACGCGGCCACGTCCATCCAACCGTGCACCAGCACCAGCGGCGCCTGAGACGGGCGCGGCTCGCCCCAGCAACGCACATGGTATTTCAGGCCGCGCAGGGGCACGAAGCTGCTGCGGGAGGGGCGTTTGACTTGGTACATTAGGCCGATCATAAGGAGACATTCCGTGGCACGCAGTCAAACACATGACAGTTCGGCCTTGGCGCAAGGTGCCGACAACTACCTGGCCATGCACGGGAGTTTCGGCTGGGAGGTGCCAAGCCACTTCAACATGGCCCAGGTCTGTTGTGGTCGCTGGGCCAGCGCCCCCGATGCCGCGCAGCGGGTGGCGATCCTGGCCGACGGCACCGGTCAGGCGCCGCGTGCCTGGACCTATGCCGAGTTGCAGGCCGCGAGCAACCACCTGTCGAATGCGCTGGCGGTGCTGGGCGTTCAGCGCGGTGACCGGGTGGCCATTGTGTTGCCGCAGCGTTTCGAGACTGCCGTGGCCTATATGGCGGTGCTCCAGATGGGCGCGGTCGCGATGCCGCTGTCGACCTTGTTCGGCCCCGAAGCGCTGGATTTCCGGCTTCAGGACAGCGAGGCGGTGGTGGCGATCTGCGACGCAGTGACCATCGACGCGCTGGAGTCTGTGCGCGCCAATTGCCCCTTGCTGCAGGCGGTGGTCCGGGTCGGCCCACACGCCAGCGATCGCAATCCGGAATATGCGGCGGTACTGGCACAGCAGCCGGCGGCGTTCAAACCCTGCGACACTGGTGCCGACGAGGCGGCGGTGCTGATCTACACCAGCGGCACCACCGGCCAACCCAAGGGTGCGCTCATCGCGCACCGCGGCCTGATCGGCAACCTCAGCGGATTCGTCTGCAGCCAGAACTGGTTCGGCTTCGACCCGGCGCGTCCGGGTTCCAGTTCCGAGGCGGTGTTCTGGTCGCCGGCCGACTGGGCCTGGACCGGCGGCCTGATGGACGCCTTGTTGCCGTCGCTGTATTTCGGCCGGCCCATCGTGGCCTGGAACGGCCGCTTCAGCCCGCAGACCGCGTTCGAACTGATGCAGCGGTATGCAGTGACGCACAGCTTCCTGTTCCCGACCGCGCTCAAGGCGATGATGAAGGCGTACCCGCAGCCGCGCAGGCAGTACCGACTGGCGCTGCAATCCATCATGAGCGCCGGCGAGGCAGTCGGCGACGCGGTGTTCGACTATTGCCGCAGGCAACTGGGCGTCGTCGTCAACGAGATGTTCGGCCAGACCGAGATCAACTACATCGTCGGCAACTGCACAATGAATATGGCCCCCACGCTTGTCGCTTCGCGTACTGCGCTGCCCCCCG
>JBDTMH010000444.1:0-2655 GCA_039934375.1 Burkholderiaceae bacterium
ACGACCCGGCGCTGCGGCCGAACCAGATCTTCGCTGTCGGTGGCCTGCCGCTGGCGTTGCTGAAGGGGCCGCGCGCGCGCCAGGTCGTCGATGTGGTCCAGCAGCAGCTGTGGACACCGGCTGGCCTGCGGTCGCTGGCGCCGGGCGAGCCGGGTTATGCGCCGCGCTACGCCGGCGACGTACACGCGCGCGATGCCAGCTACCACCAGGGCACGGTCTGGCCCTGGCTCGCCGGGGCCTTCGTCGACGCCTGGTTGCGCACGCACGGCGACGATGCACCCGCGCGCCAATGCGCACGCGATCGCTTCCTGGCGCCACTGCTGGCGCGACTGGACATCAGCGGGCTGGGGCACCTGAGTGAGATCGCCGACGGCGACGCGCCACACACCGCGCGCGGCTGCCCGTTCCAGGCCTGGTCCATGGGTGAGTTGTTGCGGCTCGATCGCCAACTGCTGGCAGCGCCGAAGCTACTGGAGAAGCATGCATGAACAACAAGCCCGATTCAGCACCGGCACCATCGGCCGAACGCCAGCGCATGACGCAGGCCGATCCCGGCCCCCTGCGCTGGCAGCGCTGGGGGCCGTATCTGTCCGAGCGCCAATGGGGTACCGTGCGCGAGGACTACAGCCCCGGAGGCACGGCCTGGGACTACCTGCCGCACGACCACGCCCGCAGCCGCGCTTACCGTTGGGGCGAGGACGGCATCGCCGGCTTCAGCGACGCGCAGCAACGGTTGTGCCTGTCGCTGGCGCTGTGGAACCGAAACGATCCTATCCTGAAGGAGCGCCTGTTCGGGCTGACGAATGCCGAAGGCAATCACGGCGAGGATGTGAAGGAGCTGTACTACTACCTCGACGCGACACCCAGCCATTCGTATCTGAAGATGCTCTACAAGTACCCGCAGGCGGCGTTCCCGTATGCGCAGCTGGTGGCCGAGAACCGCAGACGCGGCAAGGACGAGGGCGAGTTCGAGCTGCTCGACACCGGCATTTTTGACGAGGACCGCTACTTTGACGTCTTCGTCGAATACGCGCAGGCCGCGCCCGACGACATCCTGATGTGTGTCACGGTTCACAACCGCGGGCCGCAGGACCATGCGATCGTGTTGCTGCCCCAGCTCTTTTTCCGCAATACCTGGTCGTGGCGGTCGGGCAGCGCCAGGCCGCGCCTGTCGGCGACCGCCGACGGCGCCGTTCGCGTCGAACACGCCAAACTGGGGCGATGGCAGCTGGATATCGATACCGAGTCGACGCTGCTGTTCTGCGAAAACGAAACCAACGCCCGACGCCATTTCGGCCAATCCGACGCAGCCGGCTTCTTCAAGGACGCGTTTCACGAAGTTTTGGTCGGCGGCAATGCCGCGGCGGTGAACCCCGATCGCAGCGGCACCAAGGCCGGCTTGTGCGTCCAGCTGAGCGTGCCAGCGGGCGGCTCGAAGCAACTGCGGCTGCGGCTGCGCCCGACGGCCACGCAGGCCGCCGGGCCTGCAAGCGCGCCATTCGCCGACTTCGACCGCGTGCTGGCACAGCGCCGTGTTGATGCCGACACGTTCTATGACGAGCTGCAGCAGGGCATCGCCGACGCCGACGCGCGTGCGGTGCAGCGCCAGGCTCTGGCCGGAATGGTCTGGAACAAGCAATTTTTTCACTACTACGTCCAGACCTGGTTGCGGGGCGACCCGTTACAGCCCGCCCCGCCACCGGAGCGCAAACAAGGCCGCAACCACGACTGGACCCACCTCGACGCGGCCGAGGTCATGTCGCTGCCCGACAAGTGGGAGTACCCCTGGTTCGCGGCCTGGGACCTGGCCTTTCACTGCCTGCCGCTGGCGCTGATCGACGCCGGCTTTGCGAAGTCCCAACTGCTGTTGCTGGCGCGCGAGTGGTATATGCACCCGAACGGCCAGCTGCCGGCGTATGAATGGGCCTTCGGCGACGTCAATCCGCCGGTACACGCCTGGGCGGCGCTGCGCGTGTTCAAGATCGACCGCAAGCAGCGCCGTCGCCAGCGCCCGGACGACCCCGGTGACCTGCCCTTCCTGGAACGCGTGTTCCAGAAGTTGCTGCTCAACTTCACCTGGTGGGTCAATCGCAAAGACGAGCAGGGGCGCAACATCTTCCAGGGCGGCTTCCTCGGCCTGGACAACATCAGCTGTTTCGACCGCAGCAGCGCGCTGCCGACAGGCGGATTCATCAATCAGGTCGATGGCACGAGCTGGATGGCGATGTACTGCCTGAACCTGCTTGGAATCGCGCTCGAACTGGCGCAGGCGAATCCGGTCTACGAGGACATCGCGACCAAGTTCTTCGAGCACTTCATGGCCATTGCCGCCGCCATCAATGGTGTCGGCAACGAGACGACGGGCCTGTGGGACGAGCCTGACCAGTTCTATTACGATCACCTCTGTCTGCCCGACGGCCGCAACCTGCCGCTGAGGATCCATTCCATCGTCGGGCTGATCCCGCTGTTCTCGGTGCAGGTGATCCGGTCCGAGGTGCTGGCCAAGCTGCCCGCATTCACGGCACGCATGGACTGGTACATCAGGAACCGACCCGAAATGGCGGCCATGATCTCGAACTGGAAAGTGCCCGGACATGGCGACCGGCGGCTGCTGTCGCTGCTGCGCGGCCACCGCACCAAGGCGCTGCTGCGGCA
>JBDTMH010000445.1:0-2655 GCA_039934375.1 Burkholderiaceae bacterium
GTGACGATGGGCAACTGGGGCCAGGGTGCACGCAGCGCACTGCCGATGGTGGGCGAGGTTTTTCAGCAAGCGGTGCGCAACAAGTGGATCGACGCCAGGGTGGAATTCGACATCCCGCGGCCCAAGGCCCGCGCACCGGGCAAGCCGCAGGATACGCCCGAGGCCGACAACCCGCTGGTGGCGTTTGCCAAAAAGGCGTTGCAGAACCTGGTCGACGACGTGTTCGAGCGCATCACGCGCGAGATCCGCGACCGATGACCGGTCGCCCAATCATGCCGTACCGGCAGCATCGGAGCTGCGACCTGCCTGGCACCGCGCGGCGCGCAGTCACTTGCAGTGAAAACGCCCGCGCTCGACCCGACACTCGTGCCCGTCCGGCCGGATGAACACGCCGTCACCGGCACGGTCGTAGCGGGTACCGAACTCGTCCCAGCAACCGCCCGGGTCACAACTGACGATCAACATTGACGGCCCTGAGCTACGGACCGGCGCCGACCGTTCGGGTCGCGGCGCCGATGCGGCTGGTCGCGGCGCACTCTGTGCGGCCACGCTGCAGGCCCATGCCATCAGCAGCGCGGCACACCCGTTGCGGGTCAGGGAGATCGATCTGCGTTCGGTTGCCATGGGCTGCCAGTTTAGCGATGCCCCGTCGGGCCGCGCATTCCTGCGCCCTCCTGGGGATCGAGCCGCCAGAACGAAAGCAACGAGACCATGCACAGCAGCCCCACGACGACAAACGCAGGCGAAAAATCGCCCGCCTGAAGGTGAGTTCCGTCGCCGCCATGCCACCAGGACGCCGCTGTCACCAGCGCCGCACCCAGCACCACGCCCACGCTCAGCGAGACCTGTTGCACCATTGACGAAAGCGCCGTCGCGTGGCCCATCCGATGCCGTGGGATCTCGGAAAACCCCAGGGTACCCAGCGAGACCATGCACAGCGAATTGACAAGCCCGCCGAGCATCATGGTGACGAACATCAGTGCATGCGGCGTGGTCGGCCGGAACAAGCCATAACTCATGTAGAGCAAGCCGCCCAGCACGGTCGCCACCAGCAGCAGGTTGCGAAAGCCGAAGCGCTGAATCGCCGGCTTCATGACGGCGCGTGTGGCCAGCGCCCCGACGGCTGTCGCCACTGTCAGCGAGCCGGAGACCAGCGGTGACAGACCGAAGCCGAGTTGCAGCATCAGCGGCAACATGAAAGGTGCCGCGCCGATCGCGAAGCGCAACGTAGTGGCCCCGACCACGTTGGTGCGAAAGGTTCGAAAGCGCAGGATGGTCAGGTCGATCAACGGATCTGCCCGGTTGCGGCTGTGCCAGTAGTACAGACCCAGTGCACAGGCACCGCCCAGCGCGAGAACCCATGAGACCGACATCGGAACCAGGGCCTTGCCCGCCGTCTCCATGCCACCGAGCAAGGCACTCAGACCGACACCGAGCAGCAGAAAACCGACCAAGTCGAACGGCGGCGGACGGGTGGCTTCGCGCTCGTCGTCCACGAACGCCATGGCCATCAGCACCGCCACTATGCCGAACGGGATGTTGATCAGAAAAATCCAGCGCCAGGACGTGAACGTCACCACCACGCCGCCGAACATCGGGCCCATCATGCGGCCGATCACCGGTGGTACGGTGAACCACACCATGGCCGACACCATCTGCGCCGGTGCAATCGCGCGCAGCAGGATCAGGCGGCCAACCGGCACCATCATGGCGCCGCCCAGGCCCTGCAACACCCGGAACAGCACCAGTTCCGGCAATGACGTGGCCGCGCCGCACAAGGCCGATCCTAACGAGAACAAAACGATGGCCAAGCAAAACACCCGTTTGGTGCCGAAGCGGTCGGCCAGCCAGGCGCTGATCGGAAGAAACACCGCCAGGCTCAGCAGATACGAGGTGATGGCCAGGTTCAGGTGCAAGGCAGGCACTTGCAAGGAGCGGGCAATATTGGGCAATGCTGTCGCCATCGCCGAACTGTCCAGGTTTTGCAGGAACAGGGGGCTGGCCACGATGATGGGAATCAACCGGTCGCGGTTCACCATGCGCGCACTCCAGCGTCCAGCGACATACTAAGTTAATCCGCCGGCACCGGCTTGTTGCCCGCGAGCATCTGCTGCGCCGCGGCGGCGACCGAGGAATCGGCACCTCCGGCCACCTGCACCGTCGGGAACGCGAACTTGATGCCGTTGGCATCGAATGCGGTCTTGATCGCGGCATAAGCCTTGCGCCGGATCACGAACTGCTCGCCCGGGCGCGTCATCATCTTCATGCGGATCTGGATCGCGAAGTCGCCGAACTGCTCCACCCCCTGCATCTTCAGCGGCTCCAGGATTTGCGGCCCCATCTCCGGGTCGGCGGCCAGATCCTGGCCGATCTTCTTGATCAGCTTGCGTGCCTTCTCCAGATCACTGTCGTAGGTGATGCCGATCGATAGCTTGTCGATCACCCAGTCGCGGCTCATGTTCTGCACTGCGCCCAGCACACCGAATGGCACCGTGTACACCGGTCCGCGGTGATGGCGCAGGCGCACCGAACGCAGGCTGAAAGACTCCACCGTGCCCTTGTAGCTGCCGCTCTGGATGTATTCACCGACGCGGAACGCGTCGTCGAACAGGAAGAACACGCCACTGACGATGTCCTTGACCAAGGTCTGCGCGC
>JBDTMH010000446.1:0-2652 GCA_039934375.1 Burkholderiaceae bacterium
TGGCGATCAAGCTCTTCGGCGTCACGACAACGGTACGCCCAATGGTGCAATCCCTGGATCGGAACGAACTCTTCCATGCGATTCTCCTGTGTCTACAAAAGTTGGGCCTGGGCGCGGCATTCTGTTGTGCCGTGCAGGGATTCATTTTGTGCCGGAAAACACAACCTTGCCCTGCTTGTCGCCTTCGTAGACCCGCACCACCATCCCCTGTGGATCGAAGCCGGTGCGCCGTCCATCGGCAAAGCCGTAGCTTGCGTCCTTGCTTCCCAGCAGCCCCTTCACGCCACGCATCGACTGCATGGCCTCACGCACCTTAGCCTTGTCGGTACTGCCCGCCTTCCTGATCGCGTCGGCCACGAGCATCACGCCGTCGTAACCATAGCCCTGCATACTCTGCCCCTCGACACCGGTGTCCTTTTGATAGTCGGTCAGGAAATGCTGGACGTTCGGCTTGGCCGGATCCCACGCGTCGACGAACACCAAACCATCCAGCAGGCCCTTGGCAACCGACATGTAGATCGGTACGGCAAAGTTGTAGTTGCCCAGCAGCGGCGTCTTCAGGCCGCTCTGGCGGTAGGAACGCAGGATCAGCTGGTTCTCCGACGTAGTGAGCGACGCGAGGAAGATCGCGTCTGGCGCGGCTTGGCGCACCTTCTGCATCTGCGCTTCGGCCGAAGTCGAACCGACCGGCACCACTTCTTCGCTCACGACCTGGATATTGTTCTTCTGCAGCGCGGCCTTGAAGGCTACTGCCGTGGCCTGGCTGATGGCCGAGTTGTCCGAGAACAGTGCCGCACGCTTGTAGTTCTGGTTGCGCGCGTAGGCCAGCAGGGTCGCGATCTGGGTCGAGGCCAGAGGCCCGGTCTGCCAGAAGTTCGGGTTCTGGATCTGGGTGGTCAGCGTGTCCACGGTCAGCGACGGTGCCAGGTGCGGCGTCTTGGTCTCGACCGTGACCGACTGGGCCTGCAGCGCGGCTGGCGTGGTCGTGGTTGAGATGATGACGGCCACCCCCTCGTCGGCAAGCTTGCGCGCGACGGTGGCCGAAACATCGGGCTTGGCCTGATCGTCCTCGATCAGCAGTTCCACCTTCTTGCCCAAAAGCCCGCCCTTGGCGTTCAGCTCCTTGACAGCGTACACAGCGCCGGCCGTGATCGGCTCCGACCAGGGCTTGGCGAAGCCGACGCGGTCGGCAATGACGCCGAACTTGATGGTGTCCTGCGCCAGAACACTGCCGCTGGCCGCGGCAAGGACAGCGCTGGCGAACAATGCTTTCACACTGGAACGAAATTTGTGCGGCATGGATTACCCTTGAAAATGCGGATGGATGGGACAGGCTCGGACCTGGGCAATAGTGTACGGCGGCCCACTGCCGAAGCGCCATCCGCAACCTTTTCCCGGACCGCGGCAAGCGTGCATCGAACGCCCGCGTGCGTCAGTCTGTCAGGGTCGCATGCGTCAGAATCCAGCACACACATCGAAGGAGAAGCCGCATGGATTTCGAACAAGGGATGCGCTGCGAGCAGGAATGCGCGCGCTTGTCGCATGACTTCGCATGGGCGGTTGACCGCGGGCTTCACGACGCGTTTATCGCCTTGTTCATACCCGAGGGTGCCCTGGAGAGGGCCGGCGAAGTGCTGCGCGGCCCAACTGCCCTGCGCCGCTTCCTGGAGGCGATGCCCGTCAATCGCACCATGCGCCACCTGTGCAGCAACATACGGATCGACATGACAGACGAGCGCCACGCCAAGGGGACCTCAGCCGTGATGATGGTCCATGCGCTCGCAGCAACGGGCACCTCCCTGCCTTTGCCCGCTGCGGTGCCCCTGGTGGCCGAATACGAGGACGACTATCTGTTGACGGACAACGGCTGGAAGTTCCAGTACCGCAAAACCATCATCGTTTTCAAACCCTGAACCTTTGGATCAATCGCAGTCAACGACTGACACGCACAGAAGTCAGGGCAAGGCGAACCAGGGAAGGTCAGGCCTAGGCAAGGGAGGGCCGCTAACGCACCACCAGCAGGCCGCTGCGGACGTGCTGGTGGTAGTCCGCCAGGGGAATCGCCGTTGCTCCATGGGTGTCCCCGTCGACCCAGGTCAGCGTGACGTCAAGCTCGGTGATCTCGATTTCGCACGGACCGGTCGGGATGGGCATCTCCACACCTTCTCCTTCGCGATACGTCATGTTGCCCTTGACCTGGCCGAGTTTGTGCGCCATACATTCGCCCTCCTGTTTTAGTCTCAAGGAAGCACCTTAGCGCCTTGCGCGGGGGCGGCGTGTCAGACAAAGTGCTTCACGGGTGTGGGGTAGATCCGAGCCATGGGGAAATGTTTGCGGCAAAGGGTGCGTGCTTGCACACCAACCCGGTGCAACAGGACGATGGGGTGCGCATGCAAAGAGCTGACGCAAGTGCATGCGCAGCGCGCGTGCGGGCGGCATCTGCCGACCGCGACTATCCCTGCGAAGGAACGCGCCCTATCGGTGCGCTGCGTAGGCTTCGTGCTCCGGATCGGGCGCCTGCCCCTGGCCATGCTGCAGATCGTGGTGCCGCTCGGCGCGCAGACGCCAGGCGAGTGCCACCATTGCAAAGCCGAACAGCAGTGCGTAGGCGCCCAGCCACCAGGTCATCACCACCGCGCCCGCCACCGGGGC
>JBDTMH010000447.1:0-2650 GCA_039934375.1 Burkholderiaceae bacterium
AAACCGTTCACTCGCGCAACGGTTCGCTGGTTCGATCGTGCGGCACGTCCCGAGGCGGACGTCTGGCTCGAAGCCATTTGAAGACGCTACGGGACGGATTCCAGTATGAACGACCACGCCGATGACCAGGATGTCACCGAGGCAGAATTGAAACGTCGGGAAGACACTCCCGATGATGCGTCGACCTTGCTTGGCGCAGGGGTGGTTGTAGCCGTTCGCAGTAGCGTCGTCGACGTCCGCTTCAACGAAAACTTGCCAGCGATCCGAAGCTTGCTACGAACCGGGGAGCATGACGAAATGGCCATCGAGGTGCTTTCGCAACTGGATGCCCAGACCGTGCGCGGCATCGCGCTGACACCCACACACGGTTTGGCGCGCGGCATGCCGGTAAAAAATACCGGTGCACCGCTGCAAGCGCCGGTTGGCAAAGCCATCATCTCGCGCATGTTCGATGTTTTTGGTCGCACCATCGATCGCCAGCCTCAGCCACAAGGCGTGAGTTGGCGCTCCGTGCACCATGCACCGCCGCCACTGACCAGCCGCTCAACAAAGTCGATGATTTTCGAGACAGGCATCAAGGCGATCGATGTGCTGATGCCGCTCGAAACAGGGGGCAAGGCGGGGCTGTTCGGTGGGGCTGGCGTGGGCAAGACCGTGCTGCTCACCGAGATGATCCACAACATGGTGGGCAAGCAAAAGGGCGTGAGCATTTTTTGCGGTATTGGTGAGCGGTGCCGTGAGGGCGAGGAGCTCTATCGCGAGATGAAGGACGCGGGAGTCTTGCCCAATATGGTGATGCTGTTTGGTCAAATGAATGAGCCGCCAGGCGCGCGCTTTCGTATCGGCCATGCAGCCTTGACCATGGCAGAATACTTTCGCGACGACGAGCACCGCGATGTACTTTTGCTGATCGACAACATCTTTCGCTTCATCCAGGCGGGCTCCGAGGTTTCCGGTTTGATGGGGCAGATGCCGTCGCGATTGGGCTATCAGCCCACCATGGGCACGGAGTTGGCCGGGCTGGAAGAGCGCATTGCCAATACCCAGACCGGCGCGATTACGTCGATTCAAGCTGTCTATGTGCCAGCAGACGATTTCACCGACCCTGCTGCGGTGCACACCTTTTCTCACCTGTCAGCATCCATTGTGTTGTCACGCAAGCGGGCCAGCGAAGGACTGTTTCCCGCCGTTGATCCCCTGCAATCGAACTCGAAGATGGCAACGCCAGGCATCGTGGGTGAGCGGCACTACACCCTGGCGCAACACGTGCGGCGCACATTGGCGCAGTACGCTGATTTGAAGGACATCATCGCCATGCTGGGCTTGGAGCAATTGTCGCCTACAGATCGGCTGATCGTCGCGCGCGCGCGACGATTGGAGCGTTTCTTGACGCAGCCTTTCTTTACCACCGAGCAGTTTACGAGCATGCCTGGCAAGTTCGTGAGTCTGGCCGATGCGCTTGATGGTTGTGAGCGCATCTTGCGTGACGAGTTCAAAGACTATCCGGAGAGCGCGCTCTACATGATCGGTGCCATTTCTGAAGCGAAGAAACCACAGCCGGACACAACGCCGAAACAGCAACCGGATCCGCAGGCGAGCAAGCCCGAGGCGTCGCATGCAGCTTAAGGTGCTCCTGCCGTTTCGGGTCTTCGCGGACAAGCGCGAGGTGTCGCGTATTGTGGCTGAGACGCAAGAGGGTTCATTCGGCCTGCTGCCGCACCGACTCGACTGCGTGGCCGCGCTGAGCCCAGGAATTCTGACGTATGAGACGCCAGTTGATGGCGAGGTTTTTGTGGCGGTCGATCAAGGCGTTTTGATCAAGACTGGCAACCAGGTTGTGGTGTCGGTGCGGAGGGCTCTGAGCGGCACCAATCTCGGCCAACTGCGCGAGACTGTTCAGAAGGAGTTCCAGCGTCTGGACGAACAAGCCAAAAGTGTGCGCACCGTGATGGACAAAATGGAAAGTCGCTTCGTGAGTCGCTTCTCGAGGCTGGGCCATGAGTGAAGATCCACATCTGACCAACCTGGCCGATCAGGTGGGTGCCAAGGCCGACCGCAAACAGCGAGCGCGGCAAGCCGGTACACAAGGCGTGTGGTTCGGTCTGGGCATGATGGGGCTGATTGGCTGGTCGGTGGTCGTTCCAACCTTGCTAGGCGCTGCCTTGGGTATGTGGCTGGACACGCACTATCCAGCGGCCCGATCGTGGACGCTGGCCTTGCTGATGGCTGGCCTGGTTCTAGGCTGCGTCAATGCGTGGCATTGGGTCGCCAAAGAAGACCGGGCCATGCACAACCCCGAAAGGAAGGCTGACGATGAATGACATTGCTGTCTTGCTACTGTCCGGGCTCGCGGGTCTGGTCCTGGGAGCCTTCTTCTTTGGTGGTCTGTGGTGGAGCCTGGCCAAAGGACTGACTTCGAGTCACCCAGGCCTGTGGCAGTTCACCAGCTTGATGGTGCGCATGGGCCTGACCTTGGTAGGGTTCTATGCGGTCGGCGGCGGGCAGTGGCAGCGCTTGGTGTCATGCGGGTTGGGATTCGTCATTGCACGGATTGTGGTGGTGCGCCTGGCGAGCGTGTTAGGCGCGCCCCCATCCGACATGTCTCATGGAGGTCGACGTGCGTCTCAGCCCCGATGACTTGATCTTCTGG
>JBDTMH010000448.1:0-2644 GCA_039934375.1 Burkholderiaceae bacterium
TCATAGGTGTAGTCGCGCAGGTCGAACTTGAGCACCTGCGCCGGCTCCGCGTGGGAGATCGCCCGTCCGCCGGGTGCCACCAGCGCTTGCGCCACATAGCGGCCGGCAAGGATCTCCTGCCAGACACGCTGGGTCAGCTTGTCGCCGCGGTAGGCGGCCCGGCCACCGAACCCGGCAAAGGGCTTGAAGAACAGTTGCCGCCGCTCGCGCCATAGGCGTTCGGCGTGCTGAGGCCCTACCACTTCGGTATGGGGAATCCCGGCCAATAGAACCTCTTGCGTTGCCTGTGGCACGCCCAAGGCCTGCAGCCGCGTTGCATCGCTGAGCAGGGCCAGGTTGCGTTTGTCCGCGTACAGGGCGTGCGCCTGCGGGTGAGGCGTGAGCACCATTGCGTTCGCCAGGTAGGCCTCGCGCAGTGTCGCACTGGCCGACTCGGCCAGTGAAAAGTCGGTCAGGCGGTTGTAGACCAGGTCAATGGCCACATCACCAAACCAGAGCACGCCGTCACGCAAATTGAACTCGGTCGGTCCCGCGATCACTGCCTGCAGCCCATGCCGCTGGAACAAGCGCTGGAACAGCAAGAACTCGGGGTACAGATACTGCTGCTCGGGGTTCTCGTCCACAATGGCGATGCTCTGCAGCGCCCGGTCGTGGCCGCACCGCGCCCATTCGTTGCGAAACATCGCAACGATCTCCGCCTCGAACGCGTCTGCCATAGCCGGCGGCGGCAAGAAGCCGTCGACGGCCGCGCAACAAGCGAGTTGTGCCCGCGCCAACACGGCATTGAGCATGGCTCCGCCCGCATTGGTGTTGATCTCGATGAGCCCGAAGCTGTTCTCGGTGACATGAAAGTCGTAGCCGAAGAACACACCCTTGGCGCCGCCGGGATCGTGGCGCGCGATGGCGGGTGCCATGGCCAGAACCTCGTCGCGATAGGCCGGCAGTGCAACCACGGACTCGATGGCCTGCACCACGTGGGCCATTCGCAGCGCGTGATCGTGCGACAAGAAAACGGGCCGCGTCGCGAACAGGTACGGGCAGCGCTGCTGGATCAAGTCAAACAGGCCCGGCTCACCAATCTCCGACTCCAGTGCCTGGCGCAGCAACGAGGAATCCAGGCTGATGCAGAAACATTCGTTGTTTAGCACCTCCAGCGGAATTGGGCCAGGCGACAGGTTAGGGCCTGTGATCGTCGAAGGATTCGGTGGCGTATTCATGACGGAATCCCGCCCTCGACCCCGTCCCGGAAGTGCTGGGAACGCCCGACAAGATGGATCATCTCAGCAGCCGCAGCCAGCGCGCGCGGTCGCTCGGTAGCTTGCGAAATCAGCGAAATCACCATGTTCTCCAGGGCAATCGCACGAACGCGCAGATGTTCTAGTTCAGTGCTCATCGATTGAGGATAGTCCATCGGCACGGCGCTGTCGGCCAGCAGCCACCGTGCACCCGCGCCTCCTTCGGTTTCCCAGCTGGAAAGCGCGGCCTTGAGTTGAGCAGAGGATTGTGTCGGGTCTGCGCTCATACCATCATTCCTCGGCGCGGCGTTATCCGATACGCAGGATGCCAGGGCCTGCGGCGACGGGCCGCGGCTCGACCCTGTTCGTTCATGCAGATGCCCTTGCCACAGCGGGCGCGGTCGAAGCGGCGGCATTGGGCTTGGCACTCTTGATGCCGGCCAGCTTGGTGCGCTTGAGCAGCAGCGCGTTGATGGCCACCACCGCCGAGCTGCCCGACATCGACAGCGCCGCGATCTCGGGCGACAGCGTGAAGGGATAGAGCACCCCTGCGGCCAGCGGGAAGGCGATCACGTTGTAGCCCACCGCCCACCACAGGTTCTGGTGCATCTTGCGCAAGGTCGCGCGCGACAGCTCGATCGCGCCAACGATGTCGTAGGGGTCGCTTTTCATCAGCACCACATCGGCGCTTTCCACCGCAACGTCGGTGCCCGCGCCGATGGCGAAGCCCACGTTGGCCTGGGTCAGCGCGGGCGCGTCGTTGACGCCATCGCCGACCATGCCAACCAGTTTTCCGGTAGCCTGAAGTTCCTTGATCTTGGCTGCCTTCTGACCCGGCAGCACATCGGACAACACGCTGGTGATGCCCAGGTCGGCAGCGATGCGCTTGGCGGTGCCCGCGTTGTCGCCGGTGAGCATCACCACGTCGATACCAGCCTCGCGCAGCTTTGCGACGGCGGCCTTCGCCGTGGGTCGAATGGCGTCGGCAATGGCGATAAGGCCGATCACCTTGCCGTTCTGCGCCACGTGCACCACCGTGCGACCTTCGCCTTGCAGCCGGACGGCGTCAGCTTCCAAAGGCCCCAGGGCAAGCTTCTGGGTGTCCATCAGCAGCCGGTTGCCGAGGAAGACCATGCCGGCGGCAGTTTGCGCCTGCGCGCCCTGGCCAGAAATGCTCTTGAAGCCGGTCGGGGCGGCGACCTTGAGCTTTGCCGAGCGCCGCAGTACGGCTTGCGCCAAGGGATGGGCCGACCCTTGTTCGACCGCCGCAGCAGCGATCAGCAGCGCGTCTTCGGTGACGCCTTCAGCCATCACCATGTCCACCACCTCCGGCTTGCCGACGGTCAGCGTACCAGTCTTGTCGAAGACGATGACCTTGAGCTTGGTGGCATCCTCCAGCGCCGACGCGT
>JBDTMH010000449.1:0-2631 GCA_039934375.1 Burkholderiaceae bacterium
GGCAGCGAACTGACGCGGCAGGCGACGCGTATCCTGCATGACCTCAGCGCCTTGCCGCAGCAGGTCGCCGCCCTGAGCGAGCGGCCGTCGCTGCGCATGGCGATGATCGATTCCTTCGCCGACACGATCGGCCCGGATCTGATCCTTTTTGCCGCACAGCGCGCTGGCGACCTGTTCATATCGCAAGGGCTGACTCCGGCACACATCAATGATCTGCAGGAGCGTCGCGTCGATCTGGTGGTCTCGGGCGACTCGGTCGACGAATACGATGGATTGTTTCGCCTACCCTTGCTGACCGAGAAGTTCGTGCTGCTGTTGCCCGAAGCGAGCCGGTGGAATCCGTCCAGCGGGACGCTGACCGATCTCGGGCGACGGCTGCCGTTCATTCGTTACAGCAGTCGTTCAACCACCGGTGCCATCGTCGAGCGTTACCTGCGCGTGGCGCGGGTTCCGACCGGCAGGCGGATCGAGGTCGACAACGCGGACATGATGTGTGCGCTGGTGGCCAGCGGGGTCGGCTGGGCGATCACGACGCCGCTGCACATATTGCAAGGCTTGCAGCGCCTGAGCGGTGTGGCCGTGCGCAAGCTGCCGAGCCCGACGCCGGAGCGGCAGATCACCATGGTCACGCGCGAGGGCGAGTGGGAGCAGACAGCGCGGCGACTGGTGGCGGAGGCGCGCCGCCTGCTGGTGGACAAATACTTGCCGGAACTGGTCGGCAAACTGCCGGAACTGGCCAGTGAGATCAGTGTCGCGCAGCCGTGATCGTGCTTTGCGGTGGCTCGCATCACTATCATTTGCAGGAATAGTATGGTCGGTTGCCATGGGGCGCGGCGCCCGCTCCCGACAGGATGTGCTGCTCACGATTCGGCAACTGGTCGAGGAAGGGTTGGCGTCGATCCTGGTCACGCACGAAATGGCGTTCGCGCGCGAGATCTCGCACAACGTCCATTTCTCTGACCACGCAGATCGGACAAACTGACTTCACCTGCGGGCAAATTTTATTCAATTGAACTGGTCTCTCGCCCACTCCACAATCATGACGCAGAGGCGTTCTCCGGACACAGGTTTTTGATCGCGCAATTGCGTTCTCGCCGACAAGACTTGCACAGGTATCTGACGGCGCGGCACTGGAGTCACCAACAAAATGATCAAGAGAACGGGCGGCAGGGTACTGGTCGAGGCACTTGCCATCAATGGTGTGAACACCATTTTTGGCGTGCCCGGTGAAAGCTATCTGGAGGCACTGGATGCCATTTACGAGCGCCCCGACATGCTTTATGTCACCTGCCGGCAGGAGGGCGGTGCGGCATTCATGGCGGAGGCCCACGCCAAACTCACCAGCCAGCCCGGAGTGTGTTTTGTCACCCGAGGGCCTGGGGCCAGCAATGCCTCGATTGGTGTGCATGCCGCGTACCAGAACTCGACCCCACTCATTCTGCTGATTGGCCAGGTGCCTCGACGCAATATCGAGCGTGAAGCGTTTCAAGAAATTGACTATCGACGCATGTTTGGCCAGACCACCAAGTGGGTCGCGCAGATTGATGACCCGGCGCGTATTCCGGAATTCATCAACCGCGCCTTTCAGACGGCGATGGCCGGCAGGCCGGGCCCAGTGGTGCTGGCGCTGCCCGAAGACATGCTCCGCGAGGAAACGGATGTCGCTTTGCAGCCGAGGGCAACCGTGGTGCAAGCCCACCCGGGCGCCGCAGACTTGTCCTGTTTGCGGTCCATGCTCGAGGCGGCGCACCGGCCGTTGTTTCTATTGGGCGGCAGCGTGTGGACGAATCCGGCGCGGCTTGCCGTCGAGGCATTCGCGAAGCGCCACCAGATTCCGGTTGCGGTTGCATTCCGTCGGCAGGATCTGTTTGACAACCGGCACGATTGTTACGTCGGCGATCTGGCGTGGGGCAACATCCCGAGTCTGGTTGCCGCGGTGGAACAGGCGGACTTGATCGTCGCGCTGGGCGCCCGTCTCGATGAGGGGACCAGCTCCAAATACAAATTGCTCGCTCCCCCCAAGCTCAGACAGCCGTTTGTTCACATACTTCCCGGCGCGGAGGAACTTGGGCGCGTCTACCAGGCCGATCTGATGATCAACGCAGGTGTCTGCGAAATGGCGCATACGCTGGAGGCGATGGAGTTGCCCTTGGTCGAGCGTGAATGGTCGCCGTGGCGGCTTCAGTTGCGACAGGGCTACCTGAAGTCTCTTGACGCAAGCGCACAGCCGGGCGGCCTGGACATGGGCAAGGTCATGGCCTACCTGCGCAACACCTTGCCGCACGACGCCATCGTGACGACAGGGGCTGGCAATTTCGCGGACTGGCCCAACAAGATATACCAGTACGGCGGCGTCGGGACCTGTCTGTCGCCCATCAGCGGCGCAATGGGTTATGGTGTGCCGGCCGCCGTCGCGGCGAGCATCTTGTTTCCCGAGCGTACGGTTGTCTGCTTCAGCGGGGACGGAGACTTCCTCATGAACGGGCAAGAAATCGGCACTGCGGCGCAATACGGCGGCAAGCCCATCATCCTGGTCGTCAACAACAACATGTACGGCACCATCCGGATGCACCAGCAGATTCGCCATCCCGGCCGTGTCAGTGGAACAGGCCTTGTCAACCCTGACTTCGC
>JBDTMH010000450.1:0-2621 GCA_039934375.1 Burkholderiaceae bacterium
TGCAGAAAGCTGTGCAGCACGCCTTCGTACAGCTTGAATGTGTACGGCACACCGCGCTCCTTGCAAAACTCCGCCAATGCCATTGAATCGTCGCGCAGCGGGTCATAGGCCACCGCGCCGATGAAGGTGGGCGGCAAACCGGCCATGTCGGACGCCAGCAGGTTGGCACGCGGGTCGTCGCGATCTTCCGGCCTGGACATGTAGTGGCTGGTGTAGGTTTTGGCGTCGTCGTCGCCCAATCCGTCGAGGTCAGCCCAGCCGTACAGGCGTTTGGAGGCCGAATCCTTGAGTCCAAAACCGCCGTAATACAGCAGCTGCGCGCAGATCGCCGGTCGATTGCCCGCGGCACGGGCGCGCAGGCTGGTTCCCAGGCTGAGGTGCGCGCCAGCGGAGTCTCCGGCCACCGCAATGCGCTGCGCATCCAGGCCCAGCTCCGACGCATGGCTGGCAACATATTCAAGCGCAGCGAACACCTGTTCGGTTTGCACCGGGAATTTCTTTTCGGGCGCCAGCGTGTAGTCCACCGCCAGCACGGCCCAGCCGCTTTTTTGCGCCAGCAGGCGGCAGATGCGGTCATGCGTGTCCAGGTTGCCCAACATGTAGCCGCCACCGTGTGCATACAGGACGACGGGCAGCGCCTGTGGGCTCTCGGTCGGTTTGTACAGCCGCAGCGGCACGTGGCCGTGCACGGTGTCCAGCGCAAGTTCCCGGACCGAGGGCAGCTCCACCGAGACCGCGTTCCAGTAACGCCGCTCGTGGTTGTAGCCGGCGCGCGCGAGGCTCAGCGCGTCGGTCGCGGCGCCGGGTTCAGTCGTGAGGTTGGCGTAGAGTTCGCGGCTTTTTTCCACCGCGGCCTGGCTTTGCGGCGTCAGGCGCGACCATATGTCGATCTTGGGCATGTGTGTGATCCACTTTTGCCGACCCGTGTCGGCAGCACCCGATTGTGCCCCAGCGATTTCGCTGCGTTTATTGCGCGTCGCGCACCAACCGTCCATTGGTCGGCTGCACCGGGCGGGCGTTGTTCGGATACTGCTGTGCAAACAGCCGCATCTGCTCCTGGCTGATCGTCACCGGCTGCTTGAGGACCATCCACAACACGTCTTCGGAGCACGGTGGTGTGGTCAGCGAGCCGATGAACTGGTAATAACGCTGGTCCTTGGGCAGCAGGCCATTGAGGTCGACCGATCCGACCGGCATGACGACCCGGTCGCCCGGGCCCAGTGGCATGTAGGTCCAGAAGTTGTTGATCACCGCATTGGCCGGGCCCGCCTCAAGCAGGATCGCAACCACCGCCAGCCGCCCCATATAGTCTTTGTGGACCAGGTGCACAACCATGGCGAAGCTGCGGTAATTGATGCGTTCTTCGCTCGGATGGTGGAAATGCAGCTGCACCAGCTGGTAGCGCGAGCCGCGCACCATCATGCCGTTGTCACCGCCCATGTCGACCTGGATGGTGTGGCCATTGTTGACGACGCTGCCGCTGCTGGGCCGGTAGTCGAACCCGATCGCCTCGGCCGGTCCGCGCAGGGTCTGGGATTCGTCGATGTTGATCGGCGACTGGCGTTTGCCGCTGCCACAGGTTGCGAACTCGGGTTTGAGGTCGGCCCAGGCCATCGGCCCGTAAGCGCCCGCATAGTCCCAGTGCACGTCGCCCGAGGCATGGGCGGGGTCGACCATCTCCTCGGCCGGAAGCTTGTGCCCGGCCAGCGCCGCGGCCTTGGCGCGGATGTACTGGCGGCTGGCCTTGGGGTTTGGCGCGGGCGCTTTGGGCGCGGGCATTGGGGCCGCCGCGGCGACGGCGCGCGACGGCTCGCTCGGGCCAACGGTCATCTGCTTGCCACTGACAACGCCGGCTTCCAGCGCCTTGCGCACCTGCTGGCCGATGTCCTTGGCGTCGGACCCGTGAGCCGCCTTGTCGACTTTGGCTGCGGCTGGGTCCTGGGCGTGCCCCGCCAAGGGTTGCAGCGCCACTGCGAGCAGCACGATGGCCAGCCATTGCCAGCGGGACGCCGCCGGCGGGCTCGAAGGTGGGGTTGGCAGTCGGAACATGAATCGGGCGCAATCGTGTGGCAGGTGACGGCAAATCCGGCGCCGGCATGTGCCATGGACCCGGGTCATGGTTCGGTTATCGGCACAAGCGGCGGATCACTTGAGCGTTATGGCCGCGCAGTATAGTCAGCGATCCCCCGTGCAGACTGCCAGCGAGACCTACCGAACGTGACCATCCAGACCGACGACTTTGCCCCTGCACCGGCGCGCCGGGTGGTATCGGCCGCCACTGCCTCGCCCAACGAAGAGGCGGTGGAGCGCGCGCTGCGGCCCAAGCTGCTGGACGACTACGTTGGTCAGGCCAAGATCCGCGAACAGCTGGAGATTTTTGTCGGTGCCGCGCGCAAGCGCGAGGAGGCGCTCGACCATGTGCTGCTGTTCGGCCCGCCGGGGCTCGGCAAGACGACGCTTTCGCACATCATCGCCTACGAACTGGGTGTCAACCTGCGCCAGACCAGCGGTCCGGTGCTGGAGAAGCCGAAGGATCTGGCCGCGCTGCTGACCAACCTGGAAAAGAACGACGTGCTGTTCATCGACGAGATTCACCGGCTGTCGCCGGTGGTCGAGGAGAT
>JBDTMH010000451.1:0-2619 GCA_039934375.1 Burkholderiaceae bacterium
CTGGGCAAGATCGACGTGCAGGGGCCTGATGCGGCGGAGTTCCTGAACCGGGTCTACGTGAACGGTTTTGCCAAGCTGCCGGTGGGCAAGGCGCGATATGGCTTCATGTTGCGCGAGGACGGCATCGTGATGGACGACGGCACGACCAGTCGCATCGGCGAGACCGAATTCTTCATGACCACCACCACGGCACAGGCGGCCAAGGTCATGAGCCATCTGGAGTTTCTGCTGCAGGTGGTCTGGCCCGATCTGCGTGTCACGGTGATGTCGGTGTCTGACCAGTGGGCGGCGATGAGCATGGCCGGCCCGAAATCGCGCGACGTGCTGATGGCGGCGTTTCCCGGCATCGACTTCAGTACCGAGGCACTTGCGCATATGGGGCTGCGCGACGTGACTCTCGAGGCGCCGCTCGCTGGCATTCCCGTACGTTTCATCCGCCTGACGTTTTCCGGCGAGCTGGCCTACGAGATCTATGCGCCGACCCATTTCGGCCGCCGCATCTGGGAGCATCTGCTTGAAAGCGGAAAACCCTGGAACCTGCGCCCCTACGGGCTGGAAGCGCTCGGTTCGCTGCGGATCGAGAAAGGCCATGTGGTCGGCTCCGAGATGGATGGCCGCACGACGCTGGGCGACATGGGCATGGGCAAGATGGCCAGCACGACCAAGCCGTTCTGGGGCGACGCGCTGATGCACAGCGAAAACCTGGTGCGCGACGACCGGCCAACCCTGGTCGGCCTGGAGGCGGTGGATGCGAAAGAACCGCCGAACAATGGCGCCATCCTGTTCTTCAGCACCGACGCTATAAAGGGACATGGCCGCGGCCATGTCACGTCGACCACGTTCAGCCCCACGCTGGGCAAGGCGATCGCGCTGGGCCTGTTGCAGGGCGGGACGCTTCACGTCGGCCAGGAGGTGATTGCCGCCTCGCCGGTGCACGGCCGGCAATACCGGCTGCGCGTCGTCGATCCGTGTTTCCTGGACCCAGCAGGGGAGCGTTACCGTGTCTGAAGCAATGACCGAATCCCTGGCAGCGAATCCCATCCGGCGCAGCCCATTCGAAGGCCATGTGGCGGGCGGGCAGGCGTCCGCGGTCGGGCAGATGGGTGTGCGTTTGCATGCGTTTACCCTGCCGGGCGTGGTGCAGATCGCCACCTGGCCGTCCGCCACGGCGGCGATGGAGCAGGCGCTGGCTGGCGCGCTCGCCGCCCCCGACGGGTCGCTGCCGCAGCGCACCGGCCAGGTTGCCGAGCTGGCGCCAGGCAGGCTGATGCGTACCGGCCCGCACGAGTTCATGCTGGTTGCGTCGACTGACGAACCCGACATGGTTGGCGCCTTGCGCTTGCACATACCTTGCGATGTCGGCACCGTCACCGATCTCGGCCATGCCCGTTGCCGCATCCGGATCTCCGGCGACGCCTGTCTGGCCACGTTGACTAAACTGTTCGCGCTGGATTTCCGGGCGGCGGCCTTTGCGGTGGGCGAAATGCGCTTGACCGGTCACCACCACGTGCCATGTTGCCTGCATCGGCGGGCGCAGGACTGCTTCGACGTGTATGTTTTAACCAGCTACGCCCACGACCAGCTGGCCACGCTGATGGATGCCGCCCGCGAATTCGGCGTGACGCTCGACCTTGGAGCCGATCCGGCCGCGCAGGGATAACGCGCCGCGCTTGCGTGCGGCAGGCTGCACGGCGACACTCGATCGCCATGGCCAGCTGGGACACCATCATCATCGGCGCCGGATCGGCCGGCTGTGTGCTGGCTGGCCAGTTGTCCAGCGACCCGGCCCACAAGGTATTGCTGCTCGAGGCCGGTGGCAGCGACCGGCGGTTGTGGGTGCGTTTGCCGATCGGTCATGCGCGCACTTTTCGCGACCCACAGCTGAACTGGATGTACCAGACCGAACACGAAACAGCGCTGGACGGGCGCAGCGCGTTTTGGCCGCGTGGAAAACTTCTGGGCGGGTCTGGTTCGATCAACGCGATGGCCTACGTGCGGGGCTGCCGCAGGATTTCGACCACTGGTGTGCGCTGGGCAATCCTGGCTGGGGCTGGAGCGATGTGTTGCCGCATTTCATCGGTGCGCAGGACCATGCCGATGGCGCGTGGTCGATGCCTTCGTGTTTCCGACAATCACGTCGGGCAACACGAATGCGCCGACGATCATGGTGGCGGAGAAAGCGGCCGCGATGATTGCCGCAGACTTGCGCCGGGCCTGATCAGGCCCGAGGGCTGCGACCGCAGTGCAGGGCGGCGCCGGGTCGGCTGACCGGCGATCAGAACGGGCCGTCGGTTTTGAACACCGGCGCGCGGCGCTCACGCAGCGACGCAATGCCTTCGCGCACGTCGGGGCCGGTGAAGCCCATGAACTCCATCGCCAGCGAGGCGTCGAAAGTCGGGCCGGCCAGGCGCAGCCAGTTGTTCAGCGCCTGCTTGGTCCAGCGGATCGCCGATTGCGAGCCGTTGCAGAGCTTGGTCGCCACTTCGAAAGCCCTTGGCAGCAGATCGGCGTCGTCGACCGCCAGCGACACCAGGCCAATGCGCTCGGCCTCTTCGCCCGATACCGCTTCGCACAGCAGCAGGTAGTACTTGGCCTTGGCCATGCCGCACAGCAATGGCC
>JBDTMH010000452.1:0-2599 GCA_039934375.1 Burkholderiaceae bacterium
TGGGCGTCATGATGATCAGCGGCTTGCGCAGATTGCGCACCATCTGGCGCCGCAGAATATGGAAGATCTGGCTGGCTGTCGTCGGCTGCACCACCTGCATGTTGGTATCGGCGCTGAGCTGCATGAACCGTTCCAGCCGGGCCGAGCTGTGCTCCGGCCCCTGCCCCTCATAGCCATGCGGCAACATCAGCGTGATGCCGTTCACGCGGCCCCATTTCACTTCGCCCGACGCGATGAACTGGTCGATGACGACTTGCGCGCCATTGACGAAGTCGCCAAACTGGGCCTCCCAGACCACCAGCGTGTTCGGGTCGTTGGATGCGTAGCCGTACTCAAACGCCAGCACCGCTTCCTCGGACAGGATCGAATCGATGACAACAAACGGCGCCTGGGCTTCCGCCACGTTCTGCAACGGGATGTACATGCCTTCGTCAAACTTTTCGCGATTCTGGTCGTGAATCACCGCGTGGCGGTGGCTAAAGGTACCGCGTCCGCAGTCCTCTCCGCTGAGCCGCACCGGGTAGCCGCCGGCCACCAGAGAGGCGAACGCCATGTGCTCGCCCATGCCCCAGTCCACTGGCAGTTCACCGCGGCCCATGGCGGCCCGATCGGCATAAACCTTCTCGACCAGCTTGTGCGGGGTCACCGAGGCGGGAATGGTGCTGATTTTCTCGGCCAGGCGGTTCCATTCGGCCTGCGGAATCGCGGTGTCGCCGGCATCCGTCCACTTCTTGTTCAGGTACGGCATCCAGTCGACGGCGTACTTGCTCTTGAAGTTGGTCAGCACCGGGTCGAAGGTGTTCTTGCCTGCCTCCAGTGCGGCGCGGCAGGCCTTGACCATCTCATCGCCGAGTTCGGCCTCGAAGCCCTGTACAGCGAGCTTGTCGGCATACAGCTTGCGCGTGCCGGGATGCTGGGCGATCTTGCGGTACATCAGCGGCTGGGTCAGCGCAGGCGTGTCTTGTTCGTTGTGACCGAGCTTGCGGAAACAGATGATGTCGACCACCACGTCCTTGCGGAATTCCAGGCGGAAGTCCAGCGCCATTTGCGTTGCCAGCACGACGGCCTCCGGGTCGTCTCCATTGACATGCAACACTGGCGCGTCGATCATCTTGACGACGTCCGAACAATACAGCGTCGAGCGACTGTCGCGCGGGTCGCTGGTTGTGAAACCGATCTGGTTGTTGATGACAATATGTACCGTACCGCCAGTGGAGTATCCCCGGGTCTGCGCCAGCGCCAGCGTTTCCATCACCACACCCTGTCCGGCAAACGCCGCGTCACCATGGACCAGCACCGGGAGCACCTGCTTGCCCAGCGGGTCATTGCGACGGTCCATGCGTGCACGAACCGAACCTTCGACAACCGGATTGACGATTTCCAGGTGCGAGGGGTTGAATGCCAACGTCAGGTGAACCGGGCCGCCAGGCGTGGAGACGTCGGAGCTGAAGCCCTGGTGGTACTTGACGTCGCCACTGGTCAGGTCTTCCGGCGCCGTATGGTCGAATTCGGCGAACAACATTGCCGGCAGCTTGCCCAGCGAGTTGACGAGCACGTTGAGCCGCCCGCGGTGCGCCATGCCAATGACGATTTCCTGGATGCCGACAGTGCCGCCACGCTGAATCAGTTCGTCCATCGCATTGATGAAGCTCTCGCCGCCTTCGAGCGAGAAGCGCTTCTGGCCAACGTATTTGGTGTGCAGAAAACGCTCCAGACCTTCAGCCGCAGTCAGTCGCTCCAGGATGTGGCGCTTCTTCGCGGCATCGAAATTGGGCTTGCTGCGGATCGATTCGAGCTTTTGTTGCCACCAGCGCTTCTGTGCCTGATCGGTCAGGAACATGTATTCGGCACCGATATTGCCGCAATAGGTCTCGAACAAGGCGTTGCGCAGGTCGCGCAGGCTCATGGTCTCCTTGCCGAAGAAAGTGTTGCTGATGTTGAACACCACCTCCTGGTCGGCATCGGAGAACTCGTAGAACGACATTTCCAGTTCGGGAATGTGCTCGCGTTCGCGCCGCTTGAGCGGATCCAGATCGGCCCAGCGAGCTCCGACGTTGCGGTACGCCGCGATCAGTTGCTGGACCGCCACCCGCTTGCGGCCCATCTCCTGGTTGCTGCTGCCAAAGACCACCTTGGTGCCGCCGAGTTTGGCGCGTTCGGCAAAGGCATTGATAACGGGCAGGTGGGCCACGTCTTTGGCATTGCTGCCATCGACAGCAGGCACATGCTGCAGCGCATCGAAGTAGTCTCGCCAGGAGTCCGGCACGCTGCCCGGGTTCGAGAGGTAATTTTCGTACATCTCCTCGACGTAAGGCGCATTTCCACCAAACAGATAGGTATTCGATTGGTAGGCGTGATAGATCGAGGGCGCTGTCGGCGCACCGGGGGTGTCTTGGCTCATGGTTCGCTTAACTCCGTTTCCCTTCAGGAAACATGTGTCGGTCTGATCTGTTGACTAACCTTCCGCGGCACGGCTGAACCGGATAGCGGATGCGACTGTGGCTTGGGAAGGGCCTGGTAACCGGTTGATTGTGCCACCGTTGCGGTCGCTGATCGGCCAGTGTCGTGAAAGCGACTCGCGGCCATGGCCACGCAAACA
>JBDTMH010000453.1:0-2591 GCA_039934375.1 Burkholderiaceae bacterium
GGGAAAGTCACCGCCCACCAGCTCGACAGCACGTACTGCCGGCTTGAACCAATCATCAGCCCCCAGCTCATCTGGTTGGGGTCGCCCAGGCCGAGGAATGAGAGACCCGCCTCAAACAGGATGGAGGATGGCCACGCCGACCGCGAGCGTGGCCGACACCACCAGCGGAGGAAAGGCGTTGGGCAGGATGACCTTCCAGATGATGCGGGCGTCGCGAGCGCCAATGGCACGCTCGGCACGCACGAACTCCAGCCCACGTATCTTCATGAACTCGGCGCGCGTGAGGCGCGCGGTGCCAGTCCAGCTGACGATGCCGATGGCCACCGTAACCGTGACGAGGGTCGGCGAGAACAGCGTCACCAACACCATCGCGAACAGCAGTGCCGGCAGTACCTGGAAGAACTCGGTCACGCGCATCAAAATCGCGTCGATGCGGCCGCCGTAGTAGCCAGCCACGGCACCCAGCGTGATGCCAATGATGACCGATAGCAGCGCCGCCACCACGCCGACCAGCAGCGTCGCGCGGCCGCCGTAGATCAGCGTCATGAGAACATCGCGGCCGAGGTAGTCGGTACCCAGCCAGGCTTCTTCGCTAAACGGTGGGGTCATCGGTGCCGCCGTGATCTCGAAAGGATCAGCCGGTATCAGCCAAGGACCCAGCAACGCGATGCCGACAACGATGGTCAGCAGCACCATGCCGACGATGGCCGACCGATTGCGCGCGAACATGCGCAGCGCTTCGATCCACGGGTTTTCCACGGGCGCAGCAATAGTCGATTTCATGATGCCTTGATCCTTGGGTCGATGAGCCGGTAACAGTAGTCAGTCAACAGGTTCATCACCACCACAACGATGGAGGAGAACAGCAGCACGCCGAGGATGGTCGGGTAGTCGCGCCGCAGCACCGACTCGAACGCCAGTCGCCCCAGCCCCGGCCAGTTAAAGACCGTCTCGACCAGGATGGCGCCGGCCATCACGTTGCCGAACTGCAACCCCAGGATGGTGATCACCGGCAGCACGGCATTGCGCAACGCGTGCTTATAGAGCACCACGCGATTGGAAAGGCCCTTGGCCCGCGCGGTGCGGATGAAGTCCGAACCCAGCACGTCCAGCATCGATGCGCGCGAAAGGCGGCTGTACTGCGCCAGATACACGAGCCCCAGCGTCAGCGCCGGCAGCACCAGATGGTGCAGCACGTCCAGCACATCAGCGAAGCCGCTGGCGCCCGCCGAATCAATCGCGCGCATGCCAGAGACCGGAAAAAATGGCAAAACCGACGCGAACAACAGGACCAGCATGATGCCAGTCCAGAAGACCGGCGCCGCAAAACCCACCAGCGACAGCATGTTGATGATCTGCGACAGCAAGCCATTGGGCTTGCGCGAGGACAACACGCCGAGCACGGTTCCGATGAAGAAAGCGCCGAACACCGAGGTGATGACGAGCAGCAGCGTGGCTGGCACGCGCTCCGCGATCAGGCCGGCCACCGGCAGGTTGAAGAAGTAGGAGTAGCCGAGGTCGCCGCTTAGCACCTTGCCGAGGTACACGCCCAATTGGACGGGAAGCGGCTTGTCAAGACCATACTGCGTGCGCAGTTCGGCCTTGAGTTCGGCACTCATGCCACCGCTAGCGCCCGCAATGGTTTCCACCGGATCGCCGGGCGCGGCATGCACGAGCACGAAGTTGAGCACCACTACCGCGAGAACCAGGGCCAGGCCCTGGAGTAGCCGCGACAGCGTTAATCGAAGGGTCCGCATGTGATCTCCGTATTACGCGTTACTTGAGATAGACCTCGTCGTATGGCGCCAACGGCCCCCATATCGTGGTCGGCAAGTTGCCGACCTTCTTGTTCGCCGCCGTATGATAGGGGACTTGGTTGATAAAGTAGACTGGCAGTTCGTCGGTGACAATCTTCTGGAAGGCCGCATAGTCGGCCTTTCGCTTGACTGGATCGAGCGTGCTGCCTGCAGTATTGAGCAGCTCATCTACTTTGGGATTGCTGTAAGACTGCGTGTTGGTCCAGACAATGGGCTTGATGTTGGTCGACAGGTAGGTACGATGCACCCCGATGACAGGATCGCCCCAATTGAAGACGAGATCCATCGACAGATCAAAATCCTTGTCCGCCAAGCGCTTGGCCCAGGCCGGGAAGTCGGCCGAAGTGCGCACTTCGGCGGAGATGCCGATTTTCTTGAGCTGGGCCCGCACGTATTCGGCCACGGTCTTCTGCTGGTCGTCGGTGCCAGGCAGGTAGTCGATGGTCAACTTGAAGCGCTCACCGTTGGCGCCGGGCTTGAAACCCGCTTCATCCAGCATAGCGGCCGCCTTCTTCAGGTCCACCGGATAGCGCACCACATCCTTCGTCGCAAACGGGCTGCCGGCAACGATGGGGCCATCGGCCGGTTGCGCAAAACCACCCATCAAGGCTTTGGTGACGAAGTTCTTGTCGATCGCAGTCGCGATGGCCTTGCGAACGCGTACATCCGAAAATGGCTTGCGCGCCGTGTTGAAGGCCAGCCAGTTCAGTGCACCGATGCCGTCGTATCCCTTGGGCGTGAGCGTGACCTGGGCGTTGGTTGACAGGCGCTTAA
>JBDTMH010000454.1:0-2581 GCA_039934375.1 Burkholderiaceae bacterium
ACTTGGCGCTGATGTCGCCCTCGCTCATCGAATGCGACTGCTTGTGCACGAAGGTTCCGTGCATCGGGTCGATCACGTTGTCCTCGACATAGCGGTAGTCGGAACCCCACTCGGTGTAGCACAGGAAACCCGACCATTCGCCGCTGGTCATCTCCTCGGGCAGGCGCAGCGGCGGTGGCGCGGCCAGGTGCGGATCGGTCGCATTGAACAGGAACACAGCGCCATGGACTTCCTGTACATGGAAACTGCGCGCGGCCTGGCTGCCTTCGAGGGTGCAGCCGGGGCTGGCGGGCACCCGGGTCACCGTGCCATCGCAGCGCACCTCGACGCCATGGTAGGGGCAGGCCAGCCGGTCGCCCAGGTTGACTCCCATCGACAAGGGTGCACCGCGGTGTGGGCAATGGTCTTCCAGCGCATGCACCGCGCCACCGCGGTCGCGCCACAAGGCGATCTTGAAGCCGAGCCGGCGCAGCGAGATCGGCGAGTCCTTGATGAAGCTGGACGGGCACACCGGGTACCACAGATCGCGCAGGCCACGGGTCAGCAAGGCGTCAACTTCAGCAGCAGAGTTTGCAGTCATGATGTTCTCCAGTAAAACGTTCAGGCGCCCAGGCGTGCCATTTCGGATTCGAAACTTGCAGGCGTCCAGGCTTGGCCGTCCGGGCCCAGCGGGCCGGCCTTGTTCAGATAGTCGACCAGCGCCGCGAGCTCATGCAATCCGGCGGCGAAACCGCGCTCGATCGAGTCACCGAGCAGATCCTCGTACGCAGTGGGTTTGCGTGCGCGCGCCTGGTGCGGATCCAGGTAGGTGGCGACAGTCGGCGCAGTGATGGCGGCGATGGGAATCATGGTGGGAACTCCTTCACAGTGAAACAGGAAAAAGGCGGCCAGGCGGGCTATTGGCCACCGTTGCGCACCCGTTCGCGAATCTTCTCGCGCACCGGCACAAAGTCATAACTTGGATAACACGCGGTCTTGAAAACGCCCCAGGCCGAACGCTCCAGCTCCAGATTGACCACCGGCAACAGATGCGGCGGCAACTCCAGCGTCACAATCTGACCCAGGCCCATGGCCACGGTCCACGACACGATGCGCACACCCTCGGGCGGAAAACGTTCCCACCATTCGTTGGCTTTCATGCGCGTCTGCACATCCTCCAGCGTCAAACCGGCATGGTGTTTCATGACGATGGTCAGCAGCATGGTGTCGCTGGACATGGTTTGTTCCTACTTCTTCTCGGTCAGGAATTTGCCCGAGGCCTGGACGTTCGGCTGGCGCCGGGTATTGCCGTCGATGCCGCCGTCAATCGCCCATTCGGCGAACATGGTCGGGCCAGGCTCGAAGCTGCGCTCCTGCCAGGCCGGTGTCAGATGGTCCTCGTCGGCGTTGTATTCGATCAGGCCGCCGCAGGGGTTCTCGAAATACCAGAAGAACGCGCTCGAGATCGGGTGCCGGCCCGGGCCGAGCTGGGTCTTCCAGCCGCGCCGGCTCATGTGCAGACCGCCACCGAACACCTCGTGCAGGTCGCGCACGGTGAACGCCACGTGGTTGACACCCGGCCCCTTGCCCGGCAATGCAAGCAGGAAGATGTCGTGGTGACCTGCATGGGGCGCGCAGCGCATGAACACCCCCCGACCCGGATAACGGTCCGAGGTGATGAACCCGAGCGATGCGTAAAAGGCCTCCATCTGGCCCAGCCGGTCGGTGAAGAACACCACATGGCCAATCTCAACCGGCTCGGCGTGGTCGTACACCGGCGACGGCGTGTCGATGCGGCGCGTATCGCCCCAGGGATTGCTCGGCACACCGACCACATCGACGACGCGCTTGCGGCTGACCTGGAACACGATGCGCAGGCCATGCGGGTCGAGCGCGACCAGCGTGCCATCCACCGCGCGCCGGTCTTCGAAGCCGGCCACGCCCTGCAAGCCCCTGGCGATTGGCGTCAGGGCCGCGCTATCGGTCACGCCCCAGACCACCTCGCGCATCGTGGGGCCGGCCTCGATCGGCGGCGGCAGCGTCGCATCGTCGGGGCGGCGCACCTGCACCCGGGCGCCGTTCAGCGTCTCCCAGACCTGGCAGGCGGCATCGTCGGAGACGACTTTCAGGCCGAAGTCGCCGAAAAAACGCCGCGCGTCGTCCCAGCGTTCGGTCGAATAGGTGATGCCGTCGATGCCTTCGATGGCGCTGGGGGTGGTTTTCGTCATGCCATGCTCCACGCAATGGGGGCTACGTTGGTGCCCCAGTAATAACTCTTCTGGCTGGTGTATTCGAGAATGCCGAGCCGGCCCTTCTCGCGGCCAGTGCCACTCATCTTGACACCGCCGAACGGCGTACTGACCGAAAACTGCTTGTAGGTATTGACCCAGACCGTACCGGTCTGCAACGCACTGCCGAGCCGCCACACGGTCTTGTAGTCGCGCGTCCAGATGCCGGCCGCCAAGCCGTAGACGTTGTCATTGCACTGGGCCAGCAGGTCGGCCTCGTCCGTCCACGGCAACAAGGCCAGCACCGGTCCGAAGATCTCTTCCTGGCACATGCGCGCGCTGTTGGGCAGGCCTTCGATCACGGTGGGCAGGTA
>JBDTMH010000455.1:0-2573 GCA_039934375.1 Burkholderiaceae bacterium
ACCTTGTGTGCCAGACCAAGATTTGCGCAGCAAATTTGCTCTGGCACCAACACTTTGTAGCTGTCCGGATGTCCACCTTGTGTGTCAGACTAAAAAATGCGCAGCGATCGACCAAAGTCGATTTCACTCAGTTCGAATTTTTTTTATACCGCTTATCGTGCACGGGTTGGAATCAGGAATCAATTGGAATCTGACCCCGTTTTTTTTGCGATCCCGCATTGCCCCTCAATCTGACTGACCGTCTCTGCTTATGACCATTACGAACTTTTCGTTTCCGACTCCGATCCAGTTTGGTGCCGGTTCACGCAAGCGCGTGGGCGCGCATCTGATCGGACAGGGCTGCAAGCGCCCGCTGATCGTCACCGACAAGGCACTGGGCGCGTTGCCGGTGCTGGCCGAGTTCCGCACGCATCTGGCCGGGCTGGACGTGGCCGTGTTCTCCGGCGTGTTCGGCAATCCGACCTGCAGCCAGGTCATGGACGGTGCGGCCGCGTACAAGACGCACCAGGCCGACTGCGTGATCGGTTTTGGGGGTGGCGCAGCGCTGGATGTGGCCAAGATCGTCGGCGTGGCGGCCACCCATGACGGCGACATCCTGGAATATGTCTGGGACCATCCGCAGGTGCGTGCCATCACGCATGCGCTGCCGTATTTCATCGCGCTGCCAACGACGTCGGGGACGGGTTCGGAGGTTGGACGTTCGAGTGTGGTCAGCGAAAACGATACGCATCTGAAGCGCGTGGTATTCAGCGCGAAGATTCTTGCAAAGGTCGTGTTTGCCGACCCCGAGCTCACCTTTGACTTGCCGGCGCACGTCACGGCGGCCACCGGCATGGACGCGCTGACGCACAACATCGAGAGTTACCTCTCACCGGCCTACCACCCGCTGTGTGATGGCATTGCGCTGGAGGGTACCCGCATCGCGGCGCGTGCGCTGCTGACCGCGGTCAGGGAGCCGCACAACCTGCAGGCGCGCTCCGACATGATGATGTCGTCGATGATGGGCGCGATCGCATTCCAGAAAGACCTCGGTGCCGTGCATTCCTGTGCCCATGCACTGGGCGCCGTGTGCGACCTGCACCATGGTCTGGCGAATGCGCTGATGATCGACACCGTGCTGGCGTGGAACTACGAAGTCGTGCCACAGAAATTCGACGAACTGGCCCATGTCTGTGGCGTGTCCGGCGGTGGCAAGGCCTTGGTTCCCTGGCTGCGTGAACTCAAGGCCAGCATCGGTATCCAGGGCCCGCTGTCCCGCCATGGCGTAAAGGCCGAGCATTTGCCCCGCCTGGTCGAGATTGCCAGCGCCGACATCTGCCATCAGACCAACCCGCGCCCCTGTACCGCAGCGGATTTCGAGGCGCTGTTCAAGGCAGCGATGTGACCATGGCCCACCCTGTGACAGATCGCCCCAAGATCGGCGTCAGTGCCTGTTTCTTCTATCCCGACTCGGCACGCACCGCGTTCTCGAAAAAGACCTTGCAGTATGTTGAGCAGTCGGTGCCGCATTGGGTCATGTCCGGCGGGGCCTTGCCGGTGATGATTCCATCCCCTACTGGCGACACCGCCCGTGGCGATATCGGTTTTGACGACTATGCGTTGTGGCTGGACGGACTGGTGCTGCATGGAGGCGCCGATGTCTGGCCCGGCAGCTACGGCGAAACCCCGATCAAGGACGCTTGGATGGGCGACCGCAACCGTGACGAATACGAGATCGCGCTGGTCCATGCATTTGTGGCCGCCGGCAAGCCGGTGTTCGGCATCTGCCGGGGACTGCAACTGATCAACGTGGCGTTCGGCGGTACCTTGTACCAGGACGTTGGCACCCAGCATCCACAGTCCTTGGTGCACCGCGACGCGCAGGCCTACGACTTGAATTTCCACCAGGTCGAGCTGGAGCCGGGCAGCCGGCTGGCGCAACTGCTGCCGGGCGAGTACCGCCACACCATCAACAGCGTGCACCACCAGGGCGTCAAGGCGCTGGCCAAGGATTTTGTCGTGGAGGCGCGCAGTCCCGACGATGGAATGATCGAGGCGATCCGCCATACGGGCGATTGCTGGGTGGCCGGCGTGCAGTGGCACCCCGAGTTCCACAAGTCCGAACACGGGACCTTGAACGACGCCCCCATCCTGGCCGATTTTCTGGCCGCAGCCATCGCCACCAGAGGCTCGCGCAAACCATGAACATGCTCACCATCACCAATCCCGCGACCGGGGAGACCATCACGCAACTGCCGGCCGACGATGCCGCCAGCGTGGCAGCCAAAGCCTCTGCCGCCCGTGCCGCGCAACCGGCATGGGCGGCGCTTGCCGTGTCCGAACGCATGGCCTGCATCAGCCGGTTCCGCGCCGCCATCGTCGCGCAACTGGACGCACTGGCCGCCGTCATGACCTCGGAGACCGGTAAGCCTATCGCGATGTCGCGCAACGAGCTCAACGGCTTTCTAGGGCGAATCGACTTCTTTCTGCAACAGGCACAAGCTGCCACCGCGACCGAGCAGGTATTCGACGAAGGCGGCATGCGCGAGCAGATCGAACATGTGCCACTCGGTGTGGTGGCCAATATCTCGGCC
>JBDTMH010000456.1:0-2570 GCA_039934375.1 Burkholderiaceae bacterium
CGCGGCGGTTGCACGCTCATGCTCTTGACCAGCGCCGGGTTCGCGTCGAGTTCGGCATCGCTGATGGCGCCGATCAGCACCGGATGGCCAGCCGCCACCAGTTGCGCAATGCCGGCGCTCAAGGCTTCCTTGTCCAGCGGATCGGTCATGTTGAAGTCCAGCCGGGCATAGTCGGGTGTGATCGAGCAGCCGTTGACCAGTTGCGGCACCAGGTGGCATAGCAGATGGGTCGTGGTGTGAAATCGCATCAGCCGATGGCGCCGCTGCCAGTCGATGCGCGCCGTCACCGTGTCGCCAACCGCCAGCGCCGCTGCGGTGTCGGCGGCGGATGCCGCTGGCACATGGCAGATGTCGCCAGTGAGGCGGCCCTCGTCGTCCTTGCCCTTGCGGGTATCGCCGATCGCGATTTCGCGTCCGAGCGCCGCGCCGCTGTTGGCCAGCAGCACACCCGCGTCGCCGGCTTGGCCGCCGCCCATCGGGTAGAACACGGTGCGATCGAGCACGATGCCCTGGGACCCGATGGCGGTGACCGTCGCCGTACATTCGGTCAGGTAGGCATCGGCGCGAAACAGTTCGTCGGTCATGTGGGCCAATAATACCGGGATGTCGTCCAATCCCGTCACGCCGCCATCGGTGGTCCTGTGCACGCTCAATGCCCGTTACATCCATGCCGCGCTGGGGCTGCGTTACCTGCGGGCCAACATGGGCGCGCTGCGCGCTGTGACGGCGCTGCGCGAGTTCACGATATCGCGCGATCCTGCACACATCGTGCAGGAACTGCTGGAACTGCTCGGTCCCGAACTTGCCGAGCGGCGGCAGGTGATCGGTTTTGGCGTGTACATCTGGAACGTCACGCAGACCTGCGAGGTACTGCGCCGGTTGCGCCAGCGCCGACCGCGGCTGCGCATCGTGCTCGGCGGCCCTGAAGTCAGCCACGAGTGGGAGCAGCAGCAGATCGTGGCGCTGGCGGACCATCTGATCACTGGCTGGGGTGACGTGAGCTTCCCCAAGCTGTGCCAGGCCTTGCTGCATGGGCCGCGGCCGCTGATGAAGGTCATCGCCGGCGAGCAGCCGGCGCTGGATACGCTGGTCCTGCCGTACCAGGAATACAGCGATGCCGACCTGGCGCACCGGATCTTGTATGTCGAGGCCTCGCGGGGTTGCCCGTTCAAGTGTGCGTTCTGCCTGAGCTCGCTGGACAAGACCGCCTGGGCTTTCGATCTGGACCGATTGTTGGCCGAACTCGACACCTTGTTCACGCGCGGTGCGCGCACCTTCAAGTTTGTCGACCGCACCTTCAATCTGAAGATCGACGCCTCGGTGCGCATCCTGCAGTTCTTCCTGGACCAGCTGGCGTTGGCCGGGCCGGCTGGCCTGTTTGTGCATTTCGAGGTGATTCCCGACCATCTGCCGGAGCGGCTGCAGCAGATGATTGCGTTGTTTCCGCAGGGGGTGTTGCAATTCGAGGTCGGCATCCAGAGCTTCAACCCGGTCGTGCAGCAGCTCATTTCCCGGCGCCAGGACAATGCCCGCACCGAGGCCAACCTGCGCTGGCTGGTGACCCGGTCGCAGGCGCACCTGCATGCCGACCTGATTTTCGGCCTGCCGGGTGAGGATCTGCCCAGTTTTGCGCGGGGTTTCGACCGTCTGTACGTTTTGGGCCCGCACGAGATCCAGCTTGGACTGCTCAAGCGCCTGCGCGGTACGCCGATCGGACGCCTGACGCAGGCGTATGGCATGGAGTACGACGACGCGCCGCCATATGCGGTGCGCCAAAGCGCTGCGGTGTCGGCGCAGCAGGTACAGGCCTTTGGTCGTATGGCGCGTTATTGGGACCTGGTAGCAAACTCCGGGCGCTTTCAGCGCAGCCTCGTGTTGCTGCTGGGCACCCATGGCGAACCCTTCGATGTGGTCGGCGGCCAACACGCCGACGAACGCCCGGCTGCGGTAAGCGACGAGGTAGGCGACGAGGTAGGCGACGAGCGCGTTGAAGTGTTCCGGTCCGGCCGCGCCTCGCCGTTTGCGGCATTCTGGCGCTTCAGCGCATGGCTTTGGCAGCGCGCTGGTCAGACCGGGGGCATCACGCCCGAGACCTTGGTCGATCGGCTGTTCGAATACCTGCATGGCCACTGCGGGCACGATGCGGACCTGTGCCGCGAAGCACTGCTGGCCGATTACCAGCGCAGCGGTGCGCGCGCCCGGCCGGACTGCCTGCGCGGCGTGTGGCCGGCGGATACGCGCTCGCCAGCGATCCGCCAGCGCGCTTTGGCAACGCGCCAGCAGCAGCACCGGCCGCTGGTGCTGGCGGCGGGCGACACATGACACGGCACCATCACGCGGCCAGCGCGCCACTGCCACAGCGGGTATAACCCGGCATCCGACTGGAATTCACATATGGACAACAAGAGCGCCAAACCCGAAACCATTGCCGCCCAGGCGCTGGGATGGATCGACGACAAGACACGGGCGATCACGCCGCCGATCCATGTCTCGTCGACCTATCTGCGCGATGAAGACAACCAGTACCGCTCGGGACGGGTCTATGCCCGGGCCGACAACCCGGCCTTCGA
>JBDTMH010000457.1:0-2549 GCA_039934375.1 Burkholderiaceae bacterium
TGGTAGCCCAGCGGGCCGGCCCATAGCGGGTGGCTGGCCGGGAATGCGTCGTTGCGCAGATAGCCGGTGACTACCGGGGCGCCCAGGCGCTCGGCCAGTTGCCTGCATTCTTCGACCGCATCGCCCATCACCACGCCTCCACCGGCCAGGACGACCGGGAACTTTGCCATGGCCAGCAACTCGGCGGCAGCGTTCAGGCTGTTCTCGCCCCCGGATCCGCGTTCGATGCGCATCGGTTTGGGAATCTCGCACTGGATTTCGCCATAGAAATAGTCGCGCGGGATGTTGAGTTGGGTCGGACCCATTTCCGAGATCGCACGATCAAAACAGCGACCGGTGAACTCGGCCATGCGTTTGGGGTTGTTGACATGGCCCTGGTACCTGGTGAACTCCTGGAACATCGGCAGCTGGTTGGCTTCCTGGAATCCGCCCAATCCCATGCCCATGGTGCCGGTCTCGGGGGTGATTATCACGACCGGACTGTGTGCCCAGTACGCGGCTGCAATGGCGGTCACGCAATTGCTGATGCCCGGGCCGTTCTGGCCAATGACCACGCCATGGCGACCGCTGACGCGCGCATAGCCGTCGGCCATGTGGGCGGCGCCTTGCTCATGAACGACGGGAATCAGGCGGATGCCGGCCGGGGCGAAGATGTCCATTGCGTCCATGAACGCAGAACCCATGATGCCGAATATGTCGACCACCTCGTTAGCGACCAGGGTCTCCACGAAGGCCTCGGAGGGCGTCATTTTTTGTACGCCTGTGACGGCGCCACGCGCGGGCTTGGCGTCTTGCTTCTTGCTCATGTTTGGGTTCTCCTGGGTGCTGGATGGGCTTGCTCGGTTGCGGCGTCCGAACGGGCGATAAATATATCAGTGGAACCGATAACAGTCAAAAGAACCCAAAAAATGGTACGGATTATCTTGAATTATCGAATTTTGACTGATACTGCGCCTCATGGAATTCGCGAGGAAAGCTCTTCGTACCAAGCTCGATGCGGTTGCCGATACACCTGCGCTGCGCCTTTTTGCACTGCTCGAGGTGTTGGCCAAGAGTGACCGACGACATTCCCTGCAGAGTCTGGTGCAGGAAACGGGTGTGCCCAAGCCGACGCTACACCGGATGTTGCAGCAGCTTGAATCAGCCGGTTTGGTGCAACGTGACAGCGATGGCCGCCACTACGGCACCGGTTCGCGACTGCGCCGCTTGGCGGAAAACCTGCTGTTTCATGACAGCCAGCACGGGGCGCGCCATTCGATGCTGCGCGAACTGGTGGAAACGGTGGGCGAGAGTTGCAACATCACTGCCTTGTCGGGCAGCGAAGTGATCTACCTCGATCGTGTCGAGACGGCCGCGCCACTGCGTTTCTATTTGCATGTCGGATCGCGCGTACCGTCCCATTGTTCGGCCAGTGGAAAGGTGCTGCTGGCGCAGATGCAGCCGGCGCAACGACGTCGCCTCCTGGGTCAGACGCCGCTGGAGCGCTACACCTCGGCGACGATCACGGACCGAGAGCAGTTCGAGCAGGAAATGTGGCAGGTGCGCAAGGATGGTTACGCACTGGACCGCGAGGAGTTCTTGCCGGGCCTGCTTTGCATCGCTGTGCTGGTACCACGACAAGATGGCATTTCCAATTTGTGCATTGCCGTTCAGGCCCCGACCATGCGCTTGACAGCCGAGAAGGCACGTTCGCTGCTACCGGTATTGCAGCAGGCCGCCCTGATGCTGAGCCGCATCAATTCTCAAACCGTCTCGGAAGACTTTGCCTGATCGGGGTGCAAGCAGTCAACATGGCCAAGCCAAGTCAACAACTGCCCGCCCGACAACGCTCCGTGCGGGTGGTCTTCGGCATCGACTGCGAATCGACGGTGCCGGCGCTTGGCCGGCGCGACGAGCACGTCCTGGAGGTCGTCGCGGGCGGCCACTTCGACTACGACGCGCCCTCCTTGGCCGCGCGCAGTCCGATGCGACTGCGAGAGCTACGCAGTGACCGTGGACCGATGCGTTGCAGCCGGCACGGGATGAAGGAATGCATGCAAAAAGGGCTCGGCAGCCTGCGTCCCATCAAAGACGACGCTTGCGATTTCCAATGGGGTATGCATACAATCGATCAGAGGGGTTTGCTCCAGTCAAAAGAGATACCCACTGGTCCAACTCGGGTGGTCTCGGACTTTGTTGCTGCGGCTCAACAGGGAGCAGTCAAGTCGCTTGAATCATTTGAAGATCGCTCCAGCCGACGATCCTTGTATCCGGGCAAGCGTACGGACGGCGCACTGTGTTTTCGGCGGTCGACCAGGACTTGTCGCCGACCGAGTTTTATCGATTGCATTTCGAACTGAAGCCAACCCAAGGAGACCATTTCCCATGTTCCACTTGCCCCGTTTCCGCCCACCCTTCTCGTCGTCAGTGATGCGCGCCGTGGCCATCGCTGGCGCCGTCATGTTGTCATCGGGGACGCCCCTGACGGCTCTGGCGCAAAATACCCTGGTAGTCGCAGCTCCACAGACGCCCACAGGATTCGACGGCGACACTCCCAAAGTGGCTACCCG
>JBDTMH010000458.1:0-2524 GCA_039934375.1 Burkholderiaceae bacterium
CGCTCGCGGTTGCGCTGGAACTCGATCTTCATGTTCAGGTCGAGCGAGTTCTTCTTGCCGTAGTGGTCCACGGTGACCGAGTGATCGACCACCATGTCCACCGGCACCAGCGGTTCGATGCGTTTGGGGTCCTTGCCCAGGCGCACAGCAACGCTGCGCATCGCGGCCAGATCGGCCAGCAACGGAACGCCGGTGAAATCCTGCAGCACCACGCGCGAGACCAGGAACGGGATCTCTTCGCTGCGCGGCGCGTTGGGCACCCAGTTGGCCAGCTGCGCCACGTGCTGGGCGGTGACGCGTTTGCCGTCGCAGTTGCGCAGCACCGACTCCAGCACGATGCGCAGCGACATCGGCAGTCGCGCCACGTTGGGGAACTGGCGTGACAAAGCGGGTAGCGAAAACAGCTTGCCTGACTTGCCCGAGGCAGTCTTGAACGGTTTACGGGTGGAGGCAAAAGCGTGCGGCATGGGGTCCTTTCCTAATGCGCGGTGGCGAATTCCGCCATTCTGACAGGCGCCGATGGCGCCGTCATGCCGCGCATCAATCCCTTCACATAGATATCCAGCACCTGGCGGCCCGCGAGCTGCAGATCGAACACCTGCGGGTCCAGCAGCCAGTTGATCATCAGACCATCGACCAATGCGCACAGGCCGCGTGCCGCGATATCGGGCGTCACCTGCGGGCCGATCTGCCCCTGCGCCGCGGCCAGCGTCAACAGGCGCGCCACGTCAACCATGCAGGCTTCGCGCGAGGCCACGCGCCGCTCGCGCAGCACCTGCAGGTCTCCGGCATATTCCACCTTCAACGTGGCGATCTCGAAAACCCGGCGAATCTGCGGATCATGCACCAGTCGCGCCAACAGGTCGTCGACGCCCTGGCGCAGGCAGCCCAGCGGGTCGATCGCCTCGCGCGTCTCGCCGGCGTCCAGCGCATGTTCGAGCGGCAGCACGACACGCAGCATCATGGCTTCGAACAGATCGGCCTTGTTCTGAAAATGCCAGTAGATTGCCCCCCGCGTGAGACCGGCGGCCTGCGCAATCTCCTGCAGCGACGTAGCAGCGACACCGCGGCGCTGGAACACGCACTCGGCCGTGTCCAGGATCAGGTTTCTGGTTGCCAGCGCGTCTTCTTTCGTCTTGCGGGCCATGACTTGACTCCTCAAATTACATACATACACACACGTATGTATACTACCGCACTTGTCCGGAGCAACCCACCATTTCTGCGCCCTGCAGCGCGGATGCGGGTTCTTCGACGGCAACAAATTCCCCGTAAACGACTGGCGGAACCGGCTCCGGTGCCTGGCCATGAAAGAAAATCCATGTTGACGACAACTTCTGAACGCCTCTTGCCGCGCGCGATCCAGGCCCTGCCCTCACGCATGGCGCTGACGCTGTCACTGTCACTGGCCATCGCGATGCTGCTGGCGGCCTGCGGTGCCAAGGAGGGCACCGCGCCGGTCGGCGTTGGCGGGCCACCCAAGATGCCGCCGGCAGAAGTCGGCGTCGTTACCGTGCAGCCGCAATCCGTGGCTTTGCAGACCGAACTGCCGGGGCGGGTCAGCGCTGTGCGCGTGGCGCAGGTGCGGGCGCGCATCAATGGCGTCGTACTCAAGCGACTGTTCCGCGAAGGCAGCGACGTCAAGGCGGGCGAGTCGCTGTTCCAGATCGACGCGTCGATCTACCAGGCGGCGCTTGACAGCACGCAGGCCGCGCTGGGCCGGGCCCAGGCCAATCAGAACCAGGCCAGCTCGATTGCCGAGCGCTACAAGCCCCTGGTAGCGGTGAATGCGGTGAGCCAGCTCGAATACAGCAATGCGGTCTCCAGCCAGAAGCTGGCCGAGGCCGACGTCGCCAGCGCCAAGGCCGCAGTTCAGACGGCGCGCATCAACCTCGAATACGCCACAGTCAGGGCACCGATCAGCGGCCATATCGGCCAGGCCCTGGTGACTGAAGGCGCCCTGGTTAGCCAGGCCGAAGCCACACAGTTGGCCTTGATCCAGCAGACCAATGTGGTTTATGTGAACTTCACCCAGTCCAGCGAAGACCTGCTGCGTCTGCGCAAGGCCATGGCGTCGAACCAGTTGCGCGGCGCAGGCAAGGATGCAGCGACTGTGCGCATCCGGCTGGAAGACGGCTCGGACCTGCCCCGCACCGGCCGCTTGCTGTTCTCCGACCTGAATGTCGATCCGACTTCGGGTCAGGTGACCTTGCGCGCTGAAGTCCCCAATCCGGACGGCCTGCTACTGCCGGGCCAGTATGTGCGTGTGCGCCTGGTCCAGGCCGAACTGCCCTCGGCCATACTGCTGCCCCAGCAGGCGGTCACGCGCTCGAACCAGGGCGACTCGGTGCTGGTGGTTGGCGCAGACGGCGTTCCGACCAAGCGACAGATCAAGCTCGGCGGCAATCAGAACAATCAGTGGATCGTGCAAGGCGGACTGAAATCCGGCGAGCAGGTCATTGTGGACGGTTTCCAGAAGATGATGGTGCCAGGCGCACCGGTCAAGGCCGTGCCGTGGAATCCT
>JBDTMH010000459.1:0-2500 GCA_039934375.1 Burkholderiaceae bacterium
CCCGACCCGCTCACCGCCATGCTGGTCCGGCCACAACGCGACTCCGTCGAGGTAGTTCAGCATGCCGTAACAGTTGGGGCCGATCAACGGCATGCCGTCTGCCGCCGCCACCAGACGTCGCTGCAATGCCACGCCCGCGCCACCGATCTCGGCAAAGCCCGAGGCGTAACAGATCACGCCGCCGGCGTCACGCGCGCAGAGCTGCGCGACGATGTCGACCGTGCCTTCGCGCGGCACCGCAATGAAACTGGCGTCGGGCGCTTCGGGCAGCGCCGCGACATCGCGGTAACACGGCAGCCCTTCGATCGAATCGTGGCGCGGATGCACCGGCCAGATGGCGCCGCCAAAACCCAGCGCACGGCACTGCCGCACCACTTCGGCGGCGGCGGCACCACCGAACACCGCGACATGGCGCGGCGCAAAAAGGCGACGCAACGCCGCGATCGGGTCGGCCACAGAATCAGCCACGGGATCGGTCACAGAAAGGCCTCAGGAACCGAGGGCGCGCAGCATCGCACGCGAGATGATGTGGCGCTGGATCTCGCTGGTGCCATCCCAGATCCGTTCGACCCGGGCGTCGCGCCAGAAACGCTCGATCGGCAAACTGGCCATCAACCCCATGCCGCCGAAGATCTGCAACGCGTTGTCGGTGATACGCGCCAGCGCCTCGGACGCATACAACTTGGCCATCGCCGCGTCGCTGTCGGTCATGCGGCCCAGGTCGCATTTCCATGCAGCGCGCAGCGTCAGCAGTTCGGCCGCCTCGAGTTCGGTCGCCATGTCGGCCAGCTTGAAACCGGTGCCCTGGAATCGGCCGATAGTCTGGCCGAACTGCTTGCGCGTGGCGGCCCACTCGGTCGCCATATCGAGCACGCGGTGGCCACGCCCGACACTGGTGGCGGCCACGGTGAGCCGCGTCGCGCCCAGCCATTCCCCCATCAGCTCGAAACCCTTGCCCTCCTCGCCCAGACGTTTGGAGACCGGCACCCGGCAATCGCTGAAGAACAGTTCACACTGGTGGTAACCGCGGTTGGAGACACAGGCCGGGCCGCGCCGCACTTCCAGGCCCGGGCTGTCGAGGTCGACCAGGAAACCGGTGATCTTCTTCTTGGGCCCGCTCTTGGTCTGCTCGACGTCGGTGGCAGCGAACAACACGACAAAATCGGACATGTCGGCATGGCTGATGAAATGCTTGGTGCCGTTGATGACGTAATCGCCGCCATCGCGCACCGCCCGCGTCAACATGCCGCGCACGTCGGACCCGGCATTGGGCTCGCTCATGGCCAGGCAGTCATGGCGCTCGCCGCGGATGGTCGGCAACAGGTATTCGTCGACCTGATCGCCGGTGCAACCGCGCAGGATGTTGCTCGGGCGTGCCACCAGCATCTGCAAGGCGTAACTGGCGCGGCCCAGTTCCCGCTCCATCAGCGTGATACCCAGGTTGTCGAGCCCGCCGCCGCCAAGTTCCTCCGGCATGTTGGCCGCATACAGGCCAACCTCGATCGCCTTGGTCTGGATTTGCTGCTGTAACTCCGGTGGGATCGCGTCGAGCCGCTCGACCAGGTCTTCGTGCGGATAGAGCTCGGTCTCGACAAACTGGCGCACCGTGTCCACCATCATCGTCTGTTCGGAACTGGGTTCAAAATCCATCGTGTTTCCTTCAGGGGCGCGTCTGGCGCGAAGTGGCTCAGGGCGCCTTGCGCCGGATGCCGATGGGCTGGCCTGCCTGCTCCGGTGTTGGAAGGGCCGCATGGGCCGCACGAATCGCCAGCACCTTGGCCCGCAGTTCAGGCGGCATCACCACCGAACGCCCTTGGCGCATATCCACATGGACCAGCAGCTGTTCACCGGTAGCCAGCAGCTCGCCGCTGCTGCCATGGAACATCGCGTGAAAGATGTGCAGCCGCTTGTCGTCGCAGTCCAGCAGTTGCAGCGTCAGCCGGATCGGCTCGCCTTCGGACACCTCGCGCAGGTTGTGCAGTTGCGTCTGCACTGTGTATAGCGAGTGACCAGCGGCGCGGTAGGCCTCGTCAATACCAACGAGGCGGAAGAAAGCATCCGAGTTGTCGCCGAACACCAGCAGATAACACGACTCGCTCATGTGGCCGTTGTAGTCGACCCATAACGGCGAGACCGTGGTCTGCAGCAGGCACAGCGGCGCGGCTATTGGCGCCTGCGGGTCCCAGGGACGCTGGCCGCTGCCTTCGAGTGGCGTGGTCAGACCATGGGCGCGTTTGTTCGCTTCATCCATGGTGCATTTTCGCCGTCAATGCGGCAAGGCAATCGCGCGACCGGCGTATTTCGGCCGCGGCAGGCTTCGGTGCGCCAGCGTCAGCATCTGCACCTTGGCCATGACTGCGGGCGCGAACGGGGCCGCATGCGGCCCGGACATGTCGACATTGAGCAGCATCTGCTCGTTGGCGGCCAGCAAGGTATCGGTGCCTGCGAGAACCATGGTCAGGTAGATCTGCAACCGTTTCGCGTCGCTGCCCAGGATCTG